>NZ_JBGCBZ010000005.1:0-376617 GCF_041262585.1 Planotetraspora sp. GP83
CGCCTTGCTCGACACAAGTTGATCTACCAGAAGTCCCGTTCGCGTCCTCAAGGCCCTTGACTCAGCCGCAGACAGCCAAACGCAACGGCGTTGAGGCCATGAGACCTTCGTGATCACACAGCATGCGCGAAGTGCATGATCACGTGGGTTTGGGCGGGGTTACCAAGGCAAGGGGCCGTCGTCCCCGAGGAACGCCCCGGTGGGGCCGTCCGCGTCCAGGAGGGCCAGCCGTACGGCTATCGCGGCGCCCTGCTCCGCCGTCCGGAAGCCGGAGTGGGCGTTGAGGTCCGTGGCGCAGTATCCGGGATTGCACGCGTTGATCTTCATATCCGTGAACTCCTTGGCGTAGCACACGGTGACCATGTTGAGCGCGGTCTTGGACGACTGGTAGGCGATCCCGTTGAGCCCGTAGAAGGGGCTTTCGGGGTTGGAAGCCAGCTCCAGCGAGCCCAGCTCGCTCGACACGTTCACGATCCTGGCGGCGGGTGACCTGCGCAGCAGGGGCAGCATGGCGTTGGTCACCGCGATGACGCCGAAGACGTTCGTCTCGTAGACGGTCCGTGTCATGTCGAGCGGTGTCTGGCTCGGCGTCGAGCCGCCCTGCGCGATGCCGGCGTTGTTGACGAGGATGTCGAGCGTGCCGTACTCCTCCTCGATCCGCTTGGCGGCGGCCACCGACTCGGGCGAGGTCACGTCGATCTGGACGAACCGGGCGCCCAGGCGGGCGGCGGCCGGTTCGCCCGGTCCGCGGTCCGGGACCTGCGCGCGGCGGCGGGGCGGTATCCCGACGACAAGGGCATCAAGGACCTGGCCGCCGAGCTGCTGGCGTGCAGCCCCGCGTTCGCGGAGCTGTGGGCGTCCCACGACGTCGAGGTCCGCAGGGACCAGCGAAAGCGGCTCGTCCATCCCCTCGTCGGCCCGATAGACGTGGACTGCCAGGTGCTCCATGTGCCGGACCGCGACCAGCGGTTAGTGATCTACGCGCCGGTGCCGGGCTCGCGCTCGCAGGAGTCCCTCCGGAGGCTCAAGGCCCTCAGCGCCTATCGCTCACCGTCCGGTGGGTGACAGGGGATGCGGGCGGTCAGCGCGAAGCCTCCCTCCGGCGTCGGCCCTGAGGTGAGCCAGCCCCCGATGAGGTTGACCCGCTCCTTGAGGCCGACCAGCCCGTAACCCGACCCGATCCGGGGAGCGGCGGGGTACGGCCGGAGCCGCCCTTCGGCGCTGTTCACCACCGCGACCGTCACCACGTCGTCGCGGGCCTCGCAGGTGATCCGCACCTCGGACGCGGGAGCGTGCTTGCGCACGTTGTTGAGCCCTTCCTGGACCACCCGGTAGCAGGCGTGCGCGGCTTCCCTGGCGACCGTCCCCTCGGGGACGTCGAGATGGAGGCCGCACTTGAGGCCGGTCGCGTTGCCCTCCGCCACGAGCTGCGGGATCGCCTCCAGCCCTTCGGCGGAGGGGGGCATGTCCCTGCGGCGCAGCACCGTAAGCACCTCGCGGAGCTCCGTCAGCGCCCGCACGCCCTTGTCCTCGATGCTCCTGGCGAGCCGCCGGATCTCGCCCAGGTCCTGGGTGTCCTGGATGAGGCCCGCGTTGAGCACCATGACGGTGACGGCGTGCGTCACGGTGTCGTGCATCTCCCCCGCGATACGGCGGCGCTCCCGCGACGCGGCCTGCTCCTCGCGTTGCCACACCCCCGCCAGCGTCGTGCGGCACCCCCGCACCCATGTCCCGATCAGCGCGGGCAGGTAGACCAGCGTGACGGCGCGCACGGCGCTGAGGACGAGGAGGCGGTCCGGGCCCGGGTTCAGGTGATCGAGCACGATGTAGACCGCGGTCATGACGGCCGCGGTCAGCCGCCACCGGCGGGCGGTGTCCTCGGCCGTCATCGAGTAGGCGGCGACGGTGACCGCCACTCCCTGGCCGGTGAGGGCGAGACAGAGGAGCGAGGCGACGATCGAGGGCCATGCCGTGCGCCGCCGTACCAGCATGCTGAGGGCCGCGGCGACCGCGGACAGGACCGCGCCCCAGACAGCGACCCAGGGCGGCACGGGCCACCAGGAGAGAAGCCCGGAGAACGGCCGGCCCGTCAGCGCCGGCGGGATGGCATAGGCGAGCACGGCGCAGGCGAGCAGCGCGTCGACGATCACCGGCCGCTCGGCGAACCGGGCCCGCATCTCCCCCATGAGACCTAGTCTGTGGCTTTGACCTGGCACTTCTCGCACCGCCACGCCCATGCGCCCGCGCGTCGGTCCGAACACCCCGATCGCTTCGGCAGGATAGGGGGGTGAGCGAAAGCATGAGCCTCATCCGGCACCTCCCCACTGACTCCGAGCCCGACTCGCTGTTCGAGGCGTTCGTGGCCTGGAACTCCGAGCGGGGGCTCACGCTGTACCCGGCGCAGGAGGAGGCGCTGATCGAGGTCGTCTCCGGCAACAACGTCATCCTTTCGACGCCAACGGGCTCGGGGAAGAGCCTCGTCGCCGCCGGCGCGCACTTCGCGGCGCTGGCCAGAGATGAGGTGAGCTTCTACACCGCCCCCATCAAGGCCCTGGTGTCGGAGAAGTTCTTCGACCTGTGCTCGATCTTCGGCACGGAGAACGTCGGCATGATGACCGGCGACGCCTCGGTCAACTCGGACGCGCCGATCATCTGCTGCACCGCCGAGATCCTCGCCCAGATCGCCCTGCGGGACGGCGCGGACGCCGACGTCGGCACCGTGATCATGGACGAGTTCCACTTCTACGCCGAGCCCGACCGCGGGTGGGCGTGGCAGGTGCCGCTGCTGGAGCTACCGCAGGCCCAGTTCGTGCTGATGTCGGCGACGCTCGGCGACGTCGAGCGCTTCGAGAAGGACCTGACCCGCCGGACGGGCCGCCAGACGGCGGTGGTCAAGAACGCCGAGCGGCCGGTGCCGCTGATCTACTCCTACCGGGTGACGCCGCTGCACGAGACGCTGGAGGAGCTGCTGTCCACCCAGCAGGCGCCGGTCTACGTGGTCCACTTCACCCAGGCGGCCGCGATGGAGCGGGCCCAGGCTCTGATGAGCATCAATATGGCCTCCAAGGCCGAGAAGGAGGCCATCGCCTCCCTCATCGGGAACTTCCGGTTCACCACGCGGTTCGGCCGGGCCCTGTCCCGGCTCGTACGGCACGGCATCGGCGTCCACCACGCCGGGATGCTGCCAAAATACCGCCGCCTGGTGGAGCGGCTGGCCCAGGCGGGGCTGCTGAAGGTCATCTGCGGGACGGACACGCTCGGCGTCGGGGTCAACGTCCCGATCCGCACGGTGCTGTTCACGGCGCTGTCGAAGTTCGACGGCAACCGGGTGCGGCGGCTGCGCGCCCGGGAGTTCCACCAGATCGCGGGCCGGGCGGGGCGGGCGGGCTTCGACACGGTCGGCTACGTCGTCTGCCAGGCGCCCGACCACGTCATCGAGAACGAGCGGGCCCTGGCCAAGATCGGAGACGATCCCAAGAGGCGCCGCGGCTACGCCCGCAAGAAGCCGCCGGAGGGCTTCGTCGGCTGGAGCGAGGACACGTTCGAGAAGCTGCAGACGGCCGAGCCGGAGCCGCTGACCTCCCGGTTCAAGGTCAGCAACGCCATGCTTCTGTCGATCATCAACCGGCCCGGCGACTGCTTCCAGGCGATGAAGCGGCTGCTCACCGACAACCACGAGGACCGCAAGGCCCAGCGCCGGCACATCAGCCACGCGATCGCGATCTACCGGTCGCTGCTCGCCGGAGGGATCGTCGAGACACTCAAGGAGCCCGACGAGCACGGCCGCAGGGCGCGGCTGACCGTGGACCTCCAGGAGGACTTCGCGCTCAACCAGGCGCTGTCCACGTTCGCCCTCGCCACGTTCGAGCTGCTCAACCCGGAGTCCCCGACGTACGCGCTGGACATCGTCTCGATCGTCGAGTCGACGCTCGACGACCCCCGGCAGATCCTGCACGCCCAGCTCAACAAGGCGCGCGGCGAGGCCGTCGCGCAGATGAAGGCCGACGGGATCGAGTACGAGGAGCGGATGGAGCTTCTCGCCGAGGTGACGTACCCGATGCCGCTGGCCGATCTGCTGTTCGGGGCGTACGAGACCTACCGGCAGGGGCACCCGTGGGTCGGCGACCACGTCGTGAGCCCCAAGACCATCGTCCGCGACATGTACGAGCGGGCCATGACCTTCACCGAGTACATCCAGTTCTACGAGCTGGCCCGCTCTGAGGGCACGGTGCTGCGCTACCTGGCCGACGCGTACCGCACGCTGTCCAAGACGGTCCCCGAGCATCTCAAGAGCGACGACCTGATCGACCTCATCGAATGGCTCGGCGAGCTGGTCCGCCAGGTCGACTCCAGCCTGATCGACGAGTGGGAGAAGCTGGCCAACCCGTCCGAGGCCCTGGAGTCCCGCGACGAGCTGGAGACCCGCATCCGGCCGGTCACCGCCAATGCCCGCGCCTTCCGGGTGCTCGTCCGCAACGCGATGTTCCGCATGGTGGAGCTGGCCGCCCTCGACCGCGAGGAGGAGCTGGTCGAGCTCTACCCGGACGTGGACTGGGCCGCCGCCCTCGACGCGTACTACGACGAGCACGAGGAGATCGGCACCGGCCCCGCCGCCCGCGGCCCCGCGCTCCTGCTCATCGAGGAGGAGAAGGAGCTGTGGCGGGTCCGCCAGGTCATCGACGACCCGGCCGGCGACCACGACTGGGGGATCGGCGCCGAGGTCGACCTGGCCGCCTCCGACGAGGAGGGCACCGCCGTCCTCCACGTCACGGCCTTCAACCGTCTCTAGCCGCCGGAGGTCGGATCCTCCGCGTCGAGGGCGGCCATCTCGTCCGGGTCGTCCAGCCAGCCGTGCGGCAGGGCGACCTTCGAGCGCTCACCGCTCTTGCCGCGCGGGCCGTCGGCCTCGGCGGGCCACGGCTGGTCCTGGTCCAGCTCCGCGACACGCTCGCGGAGATCGGCCAGGCTCGTGACGGTGGTGAGGGCCCGCCGGGTCTCCGCGCCGATCACGAACCCCTTCAGGTACCACCCCACGTGCTTGCGGAAGTCGGCCAGGCCGTGCGGCTCGCTCCCGATGACCTCGCACAGCAGCTCGGCATGGCGGACCATCATCGCGCTCACCTCGCCCAGGGAGGGCCTGGTCCGCTCCGCCGTACCCTCGAAGGCCAGGTCCAGGTCGCGGAACAGCCAGGGACGGCCCAGGCATCCCCGGCCGATGACGACGCCGTCGCAGCCGGTCTCCGCGACCATGCGGAGCGCGTCGTCGGCGCTCCAGATGTCGCCGTTGCCGAGCACCGGGATCTCCGGCACGGCGTCCCTGAGCCGCTTGATCGCGTCCCAGTCGGCGGTGCCCCCGTAGTGCTGCATGGCCGTGCGCGCGTGCAGGGCGACGGCGGCGACGCCCTCCTCGACGGCGATCCGGCCCGCGTCCAGGTACGTCAAATGGTCGTCGTCGATGCCCTTGCGCATCTTCATCGTCACCGGCAGCGGCCCGGCGTTCCGGACGGTCTCCCGGAGGATCGCGCGCAGCAGGTTCCGCTTGTACGGCAGAGCCGACCCGCCGCCCCTCCTGGTGACCTTGGGCACCGGGCAGCCGAAGTTGAGGTCGATGTGGTCGGCCAGGTCCTCTTCGGCGATCATCCTGGCCGCCTTGCCGATGATGACGGGATCGACCCCGTAGAGCTGGATGCTCCGCGGCGTCTCCTCCACGCCGAAGCGGATCATCTGGAAGGTCAGCGGCACCCGCTCCACCAGCGCCCTGGAGGTGATCATCTCGGAGACGAACAGCCCGCCGCCCTGCTCCCGGCACAGCCTGCGGAAACCGATGTTGGTGATGCCCGCCATCGGCGCGAGCACCACAGGGGGCCAGACCTCGTACGTCCCGATTTTCACCTGCCCATTTTCGCCTGCCGCGGGGCATGAGCCGTACAAGATCATGGACGTGGGGCTTTTGTCCGGTTACTCTAGCGCTCGGGGAGGTAACCATGCTGCTGCGGCTGAGAATCGCCTTGCCGGACCGTCCAGGGTCGCTTGGCCAGGTCACCCGCGCGCTCGGGTCAGCCGGGGCGGACATCACCCAGGTCATCGTCCTCGACCGGGGCGACGGGCGGGCGCTGGACGACTTCACCGTCTACTGGCCGGACGCGGCTCCCCGGGAGTATCTCGTCCACGCCCTGGAGAGCGTCGAGGGCGTCCGGATCGACGGGATCTGGGCCACCAGGGAGGCACCCGGCACCTACCCCGAGCTGGAGATCCTCAAGTTCCTCACCACGGCGGGCGACCGCGCCCTCGCCACGCTCATCGACTCCATGCCGGTGCTGTTCAGCGCCGACTGGGCGGCCGCCGCGACCGAGAAGCTCCCCCGATCGGTGGTCTATTCGAGCTGGCGGGCGCCGGCCGACGTCCCGCTCCCCGACGACACGCCGGCCCGCCCGACCGCTGGGACGCTCCCGTCCGGCCTGCACGTGATCACCGCTCCGCTGCCCCCACTGGCGCTGTCGATCATGCTGGCGAGGGCCGAGGGCCCCGGCTTCCATCGCAACGAGGTGCACCGGCTCACCCGCATTCTGGAGATCTTCCTGATGCTGCCCGCGATCGAACGCGGGGCCGACCGGGCCTTCAGGAAGATGTCGGCCCAGCGGTTATGAGTACGCACTGGTGCCAAAAACCCGATACAGTGACGACGTCGCCGTGAGGCGGACGCGGAAGTGGCTCAGTGGTAGAGCATCACCTTGCCAAGGTGAGGGTCGCGGGTTCGAATCCCGTCTTCCGCTCCGAGAGGTCTGAGTGCCGGGGCCTCGCTCGGTGGAGTGGCCGAGAGGCGAGGCAGCGGCCTGCAAAGCCGCGTACACGGGTTCAAATCCCGTCTCCACCTCCAATGCGAAGATCGCCCCACGAGGAGATTTCCTCGTGGGGCGATGGTCTGTCTCGGGGTTCGATCCGGCGCTATAGCTGTCTCACTGTCACTGCTGCTGTTGCTGTTGCTGCTGCTGTCCTCCGCCTCCCTGCTGTTGCTGCTGTTGTTGTTGCTGCTGCCCGAAGCCCCCCTGCTGCTGTTGCTGCTGTTGCTGCTGCTGCTGTCGTTCTCGGCGTTCCAGCCGCTCCTCCAGGTGCCTGCGGTGACGGTGCCGGCCACCCAGCTGCTGCTGTTGCTGCTGCTGCTGTTGCATGTGCCGGCGGTGGTGATGCCGGTGATGTCGACGCCTGCAGTCTCCTCCTCGGCATGGTTGCAGCGGCGCCGCGCTGACTGAGTGCGCCATGGTGCCCGCACTGGCGGGCTGGACCGGCATGGTCACCGGAGCGACGAGGGCAGAGGCCACCATCGCGCCAGCGGCGAGAGCTTCCTTGAACATGCGAGATCACTCCGTATGGCGATGATCATGCCCTGGCGATGCCTGGGCTTACGGAGCGTCGGAACGAACGGTCCCCGGGATGACGCCTAATCGGCGTTCAGACCTACTCAACACGCTAGGTGCCGGGAAAAGGTGCGGTCACCCCAGGGAAGCAAAGCCTGAGTTCATGATTTTTGCCCCGCAACACGGGCGAGGGTCATGAGGGGCCGCCGTCACGGACCAGTGGTTCAAGTGGCGATAGAGTGAACACCGCGCCGCCGGGGCGCTGGGTCCGGGCGGCGGCTCGTTCCCACAGGAGGTCCCCATGGCTGACACCGAGCCGGAAACCGCGGCCGAGGCGGAGTCCCCAGTCGAGGCGGAAGCCACAGTCGAGGCGGAAGCCCCCGAGGACGAGCTGAAGCGCAAGTTCCGCGAGGCTCTGGACCGCAAGCGGCGCACGCAGGCCGAGGCGAACGCGGGCGGGCAGGGCAAGGGTTCCGCGAAGATCCACGGCGCACAGGGCGCGGCCGGCGGCCGCCGCTCGTTCCGCCGCAAGAGCGGCGGCTGACGCCGCACCCCGGGAGTCCGCGCGGGAAGACCTTCTCAACGAACTCCGCCGAGCGCACACTGGAAAGAGACATGGTGGGCGATTCTGGTGGAGTGACTCGTGCACGGTGACATACCTCCAGCGATGCCGGTGCTGTCACGCGGTAAGCACCGCAATTCCAGCAAGGGCGCGTGCTTCATGGAGTTCGCGTCGTACCTCGCGGGTGAACGGTGGAGCGACCACCCGTCGTGCACCCACCCGCTGCTGGCCGGGCTCGCACGCCTGGTCAACGACCACACCTCGGACGCGGCCCGGCCGCGCCTCGCCGAGCTCATCCCCTCGGTAATCGGGCTCACCGGCGACGACCCGCGGCTGGACGCCCGGATCGCCCTGCGCTGCGCGACGATGGCGCTGCCGGTCGTGGCGCACGAACGGCAGCTCGCCATGGCGGTGTCGATCCTCTCGGCCGAGCACGTGCTCGCCGAACTGGAGGGACGGCCTCCCGGCAGCCTGGAAGACCGCAGCCGCCGGGCGCTGGAGCAGGTGCCCGACGCGACGCGGTGGGCGTACGCGTTCCGGCGCGGCGTCCGGATCTCGGCCAAGGGCTTCCGCCGGTACGCCGCGCCGAACGCGGTGCAGCTCGCGGTCCGCGGGATCGCCCAGGCCTGCGTCGCCGACCCGGACCCGCTGCTGCGCGACCTGCTCGCGGAGACGATCGCCGACTGCTCGGCCCTGGTCCGCCCGCAGCCGGTCGACCCGGCCCGCTGGGCGGACGCCTGCCGCCTCACGATCCGCTGATCGTCCTTCTACGCCGCCGTGGCGCCGTCTCGTGTCACGGGACGGATGAGTACGGCGTGGCCGACCACGATCAGGCAGAAGACCCCGAGAAGGAAGCCCCAGCCGATGTCGCTCAGGTGGTGCATCCCCCGGTAGAGCCTCGCGAAGGGGACCGCGAGCGCCGCGCCGAGACCCAGCACCCACCAGAGGACGTTCAGAATCTTGTGGCGGTGCGTGTGAAGGGTCAGCACCAGCGCGACCCCGCAGTAGAACGCCACCGCGGCGCTCGTGTGCCCCGACGGATAGCTGGAGGTGGGGGGCGCCGGGTCGAGGTGCTTGACGTACGGCCGGGGCCGCTGGGCGAACACGGTCGCGAGCAGGAAGATCGCGGACTGGGCGCAGACGACCGCCACGAGGAACACCGACTCCCGCCAGCGGTGGAAGGCCAGCCGGAAGAGGATCACCAGCACGGCCGTCGCCGCGATGACGATGGGGGTGTCGGACAGCATCGACATGTAGTGCGTGACGTCGTTCCAGAACGGCGTGCGGTCCTGCGCGATCTCCCGGCTGACCGCCTCGTCCCCCGCGATGAACGCGCTGTGCGCCAGGACCTTGGTGATCAGCAGCCCGACGCCGAGCGTCACGACGGCCATCAGCGCGAGCGGCAGGAGGATCCGCCGGGCGACGTCGCCGGCGATCTCCCCCAACCCGGCGCGCCGCGCCGCGCCGCTCGCAGTCGCCTGATCAATATCGGTGGCCAAGTCGCCCTCCCATTTCCGGTTCGACGCCTTCCTTGTACGGTTCGACGGGCCGGCGGCCCAGATCCCTGCGCCATGTCTCGAACGCCGCGGCGGTGGCGGCGATGACGGCCACCGCGAGCGCCAGCCCGGCCACCACGTCGCTGACCCAGTGGACGCCCAGCGCGATCCGGCTGAATCCCACCGCCGCGGGGATCACGAGCGCCAGCACCCAGGCGACCACCCGTCCCCGGCCCCGCAGCATGGGAAGGGCGAGGAGCAGGAGGATCCCGGTGCCGAGCATCGCGTTCACCGTGTGTCCCGAGGGGAACGACGCGCCCGGCGCGATGGCCACGGGATCGGGCAGGTCGGGGCGGGCCCGGGCGACGACCACCTTCAGGCCGAGGCCGAGCAGGCCGCCCACGGTGATCGTGGTGGCCGCCCAGAGCGCCAGCTGGGTGGCCCTCCGGTACAGCAGCCAGGCGACCGCCACGCCCACGGCGATCCGCCAGGTGAGCGGTGCGAAGACATCGCTGATCAGCGCCATCGCGCGGGCGAAGCCGGGATGGGCGTAGGCATAGGAGTGCAGGGAGTGGGCGGCGCCCTGGTCGATCTTGTTGAGCGGCCCGAACGACGATTTCACGAGGACCAGCAGCAGCGTGAAGGGCACCACGATGAGCACGAGGGCGCCGGTCGCCACGGTGAGCCGCAGCCCAAGCTTGTGGTCGCGGTCGAGCCGCCTCAGGAACCAGCTCATCGGCGGCTCACCAGGGGCTGCCGCTCCTCCTGGGCCGAAGGACCGGGATCGGGAGTGGCCGGCTCGGTCTGACCCGCCCGGCAGGCCTCGAGCTGGGCCGAGAAGGACAGCCCCAGGAACAGGGCCACCGAGCTCAGGAACGACCACAGCAGGAGGGCCATGACGGCGGTGAGCGGGCCGTACGTCGCGCCGAAGGTGCCGCTGCTCTCGGTGTAGCGCGCGAGCAGCCAGGTGAACAGCATCCACAGCAGCACTCCGACCGTCGCGCCGACCGCGAGCCACGTGTGGCCCGGCTGCTTCCGGCGGGGGGACGAGCGGAACAGCACCGAGATCGACAGCACCGCGAGCAGGAAGCCGACCGGCCATCGCAGGAGCCCCCACGTCGCCGTGGCCGTGTGGCCCCAGCCGTACACCCTGGCGAAGGCCTCCCCGACGGCCCCGCCGCCGACCATGATGACGAACCCGACGCTCATGAAGACGCCCGCCGTCACGGCCATCAGCAGCGCCCTGCCGTACTTGCGCTTGAAGGGGCGGTCACGCTCGATGCCGTAGATCCGGTTCGCTCCGCGCTCGAACTGCGCCATGGCCGTCGTCAGCGACACGAGGGCGGTCAGGAGACCCAGCCACAGGGCGAGGCTCCCCCCGGCGCCCGCGCTGCGATGACTGCCGTCGAGTGTCTCCCTGATCACCTCCGACCCCGCGCCGGGAGTGAGGCGGCGCAAGGTGAGCTCCAGGACCCGCCCGATGTGCTCCTGATGGAGCACCGAGCTGAGACCCACGATCGCGATGGCACCGGGGATGATCGAGAGGCAAACCTGGAACGCCAGCGCCCGGGCGTTGCTCACCCCGTCGCCGTACCGGAACCGGACGAACGCGTCGCGGACGAGGCGCCACCCCCCGTAGCGCCTTATCGAGGCGTACGCGTCATCGGCCGACAACTCGTCGCCGCTCATGCTTGTGGTCTCCGGCACCTTCGTCGCGGTTCCCATGTCAGTCGTCACCTCGATCGTCTATAGGTGCCATCCGGTGCCCAGGGGGAGGCGCCGGCGGTCACAACGGCTTCTGGCGTGGGCACTCAGCTACCCCGTCGGACCGTCTTCGAACACCGGAACCAGAAAGCTGGAGTCCCTACGGTTCCGGAACGGGCCGGCCAGGAGACGACAAGGCGAGGGACCGGCCCCCGTGGAACCGGTCCCTCGATTTGTGTGAGCGGTCAGAGCACGGCGCAGCCGACACGGACCGGAACGCGGGCCGACCAGCGGCCGGAGAGGACGTCGTAAGCCTGGGCGTAGCCGTTCGCGGGCCGTCCGGGAGCCGTGCAGTCGAAGACGTCGGTCTTCTTGCCGAAGCTGCCCGCGGCGTACCCGGCGTGGGCCGAGGCGTTCACCGAGCCGCTCCAGTAGAGCCGTCCGGTGGTGTAGCGGATGTAGAGCTTGACCTGGCCGAAGTTGTAGTGGTCGCCGTTGAGCTTGAGCCGCGGGATGTCGTCGACCGAGGTGCTGGTGGACGTGCCGTCGCCGTTGTCGTGCGGCGGCACGGTGTACCGGGTGATCCACAGGCGGGCCAGGACCTTGCGGTCGGCGGCCTTGGCGTTGTCCGCCAGGGCCTGGCTGCGGACCGAGGGGAGGACGCAGACGTCGTCGCCCACGAACGCCTCACGCCAGACGTAGCCGTTCACGCAGGTGTGCGGGCCGAACGGGCCGGAGGTCCAGCGGCTGGCCTTGACGCTGTTGTCGGCGGCGGTCTGGTTCCGGGTGGCCGGGGTGACGCAGACGCGGTCGCTCGGGCGCGCCTCCCGCCAGACGTAGCCCTGAAGGCAGGTGTCGGGGCCGAAGTCCCCGGTGGTGGCGGTCGTGGCGGTGGTGGCGGAGGCCGGTGTGGCCATCAGCGTGGCGGGGACGGCGGCGGCCGCGGCGGCGATCGCGGTGACGGCCAGACCGAGGACGGTGCGCTTGATCGTGCGCTTCATCGTGGGCTCCTGAGTGCGAGTCGTTCCCGGCCTGGCCGTTGCCGTCCGGGGCTTGCGTCTCAGTGATAGGCCCGCCCGCCTGCACGTCTCTTGACCGCCGCTTACCCGCGTCCATGCAAGCCCGCTGCAAGCCGTTGGTCCGGCATTCCGCGTGATCATGCACACCTTCATCCGCACCTATGGTGAGCTGCGGACAGTAGGCTCGTGATCATGCAGACCCGTCACAGGTGCATGATCACGTACGGCGTTCGCACAGCTGGGGTGCGGTCACCAGGAATCCGTGCATGATCACGTGCGATGAAGGTCAGCCCCACCAGAAGGCGGCGGCGATCACGCAGTAGAGCACGATGAGCGTGGCGCCCTCCAGCCAGGTCGACTCGCCGTCGAGCACCACGAGGACCGCGACCAGCACGGCGATGATCAGAGCCGCGATCAGCAGCGGCGGGAGCACCAGGGTGAACGAGGCCCCGACGAGCGGCGACAGCAGCACCAGGGCCGGGGCGATGACCAGGGCGATCTGCAGGGGGCTCTGCAGGATCACGGAGAGCGCGTAGTCGGACTGGTTCTTCGCGGCGAACTGGATGCCGACGACGTTCTCGACCGCGTTGCCGGCGATGGCCACGATGACCAGGCCGGCGAACGCCTGCGAGATGCCGAGCGTGCCCATCGCGGGCTCCAGGGCGTGGACGAACCACTCGGACACGAAGGCGGCGCCGACACCGGTGACGGCGAGCATGCCGAGGGCGACTCCGAGCGGCCAGCTCGGCCCGTGGTGACCCGGCTCGGCCGAAGCGGCCACGGCCGGTTCGGCCGTGGGCGCGGCCTCGGCGGACTTCCTGCGGCGGATGGCCGCGGGCAAGGACGCCGCGAAGAGGCCGAGCAGCAAGATCGACACGATGATGGACAGCCCACGCTCGTGTCCGGCCGCCGGAGTGTGCAGTGCCGCCGTCAGCGCCGGGATGAGCAGCGCGAACACGGCGAGCACGAGCAGCATGGTGATCGTGCGAGCCGACTCGGCGCCGAACCGCTGCGGGCCGTTCTTGACCCCGCCGACCACGAACGCCAGTCCGAGGACGAGCAGCACGTTGGCCAGGATCGAGCCCACGATGGATGCGCTCGCCACCTCGTAGAGCCCGTCGCGGAGCGCGAACAAGACCACGAAGAGCTCGGGCAGGTTGCCCAGCGCGCTCTGCACCACGCCGGTGGCGCCCGCGCCCAGCCGGTCGCCCAGCGCCTCGACGCTACGGCCGACCAGGCTCGCCAGCAGTGCCAGGGCGATGCCGGAGAGCACGAACGGCAGGACCGTCCCCCCGCCGGCGAACCGGGTCACCCCCGCTCCGGCGCTGCCCAGCACACAGAGAACGATCAGCCGCCAGTCCGCTCGCGAGAATCCCACGACGCATGATCGTAGGGGTCACGACTTCCCAGGGAAAGCCCAGGGATTCTTCAGCTCTGGAGCCAGACGTATCCGGCGAAACGGCCGGTCCGCTGCTCCCGGCGGTAGGAGTAGAGGTCCGGCGACTCGATCGTGCAGCGGCCGTCGTGCCGGATGTCGGTCACTCCCGCCCGCCGCAGCTGGGCGGCGATCCCGGCCCTGATGTCGAGGGCGGGGGTGCCCTGCCGGGTCGTCGACCGGCTCTCAGGGACCCGGGCGGCGACCCTCTCCCGCAGGTCGCCGGGCACCTCGTAGCAGAGCCCGCAGGCGGCGGGGCCGATCACGGCCACCATTCGCGCGGGCTCGGCGCCCCGGGACGCCATGGCCTCGACCAGCGCCGGGACGACTCCCGCCTCGGTGCCCGGCCGCCCGGAATGCGCGCCTCCCACCAGTCCCGCCACAGGGTCCGCCACAAGGACCGGAGCGCAGTCGGCCACGAGGACCGCCAGCCCGAGGCCGGGCCGGTCGGTGAAGACGGCGTCGAGCGCGGGCGGTTCACCGGCGAACGGCTCGGTGACGTAGGCGACGTCCACGCCGTGGATCTGCCGCATGAAGACCACACTGTCGAGGCCCAGCTCGGCCGCCGTCTTCGCCCGGTTCTCCGCCACCGCCGCCGGGTCGTCCCCCACCGCACCACCCAGGTTGCGCGTGCCGTACGGCTCCGCGCTCACGCCACCGTGCCGGTCGGTGAAGGCCATGCGGACCCGCTCGATCGCAATCACCGGACCAGCGTACTAAGGGGATAGCGTGGCGGGCGGGCGAGACGAGGAGGCGGTCGGTGCGCGCGGTGGTGTACGAGGCGTTCGGCGCGGAGCCCGAGGTCCGCGGGGTGGCGGATCCCGTCGCCTCTCCGGACGGGGCGGTCATCAGGGTGGAGGCCACCGGCCTGTGCCGCAGCGACTGGCACGGCTGGATGGGCCACGACGCCGACATCCAAGTGTTCCCCCACGTGCCGGGACATGAGCTCTCCGGCGTCGTGGACTCCGTGGGCCCCGGCGTGACGGGGTGGCGGCCCGGCGATCGGGTGCTGGTGCCGTTCGTGTGCGCCTGCGGGCGATGCCGGGAGTGCGTCAAGGGTGACCACCAGGTGTGCGAGCGGCAGACGCAGCCGGGGTTCACCCACTGGGGGTCGTTCGCCGAGCGGGTCGCGATCGACCACGCCGACGTGAACCTCGTGCGCCTGCCGGACGGCATGGCGTTCGCCACGGCCGCGAGCCTCGGGTGCAGGTTCGCCACGGCCTTCCGCGCTGTGATCGCGCGTGGGCGGGTCAGGCCGGGAGACTGGCTGGCCGTGCACGGCTGCGGCGGTGTCGGCCTGTCGGCCGTCATGATCGCGGCTGCCGCGGGGGCCCGGGTGGTCGCGGTGGACGTCTCCCCCGGCGCGCTGGACCTCGCGAGGCGGTTCGGCGCGGCGGAGTGCGTCCAGGCCGGGCCGGACTCAGCGGATGCGGCGACCGTGATCCGTGAGATCACGGCGGGCGGCGCGCACGTCTCGGTCGACGCGCTGGGCAGTCCGGCGACGTGCGCGGCGTCGATCGAGAGCCTCCGCAGGAGGGGCCGCCACGTCCAGGTCGGGCTCCTTCCCGGCGGTACGGCCCTGCCGATGGGCCGGGTGATCGCCCACGAGCTGGAGGTCCTCGGCAGCCACGGCATGGCCGCCCACGCCTATCCTCCGATGCTGGAGATGATCGCCGCCGGGACGCTCCACCCGGACCTGCTCATCACCCGCACCATCCTCCTGGAGGAGGCGCCTGCCGCCCTGATGGCCCTCACCCGCGCCGGCAGCCCGGCGGGAGTCACCATGATCACACCTGACTAGAGGACCGCGGCGTAGAGCTCGTGGGTGCGCTCGGCGATGCGCTGCCAGGAGAAGTGATCGATCGCCCGGCGTCGTCCCGCCTTGCCCATCGCGGACGCCGTCGCGGGATCACCGAGCAGCGCGTTGACCCGATGGGCGATGCCTTCGGCGAATGCCTCGGGATCGTACGGCTCGCCGTCGGGGCCCTGTTCGATCGGCACGAGCAGGCCCGTGGAGCCGTCGGCCACGACCTCGGGGATGCCGCCGGTGGCGGTCGCCACGACAGCCGTCTCGCAGGCCATGGCCTCCAGGTTCACGATGCCCATCGGCTCGTACACCGACGGGCAGACGAAGACGGTGGCATGGGTGAGGATCTGGATGACCTCCGGCCTGGGCAGCATCTCGGAGATCCAGATGACCCCTTCGCGCGTGGCCGACAGCTCGCGGACCAGGCCGGTCACCTCCTCGGCGATCTCGGGGGTGTCGGGCGCGCCCGCGCACAGCACGAGCTGCGCGTCCGGGGCGAACGACCGGGCGGCGTGCAGGAGATGGACGAGCCCCTTCTGCCGGGTGATGCGCCCCACGAAGACGACGTACGGCGTGGCCGGGTCGATGCCGTGCCGCGCCAGCGCGGCGGCGCTCTCCGCGGGGGCGTACTCCTCCGTGTCGATGCCGTTGTGGATCACCCGCACCCGGTCGGGCGATATTTCGGGATATGCCGTCAGCACGTCGCGGCGCATGCCCTCGGACACCGCGATGATCGCGTCGGCCGACTGGAGCGCCGTCCGCTCCGCCCACGACGACAGCGTGTAGCCCCCGCCGAGCTGCTCGGCTTTCCACGGCCGAAGGGGCTCCAGGCTGTGGGTGGTGACCACGTGGGGCGTGCCGTACAGCATCTTGGCGACGTGCCCTGCGAAATTGGCGTACCAGGTGTGGCTGTGCACGACGTCCGCGCCCTCGCATCCGGCGGCCATCTCCAGGTCGACTCCCAGCACCTGAAGGGCGGCATTGGCGGTCTCCAGGCCGCCGGGCACGCGGTACGCCCGGACGCCGGTCTCGTCGCGTGGCGCGCCGAAGCACCGCACCCGCACGTCGGCAAGCCCGCGGAGCTCGCGCGCCAGATATTCGACATGGACTCCGGCTCCGCCGTACACCTCGGGCGGATACTCGCGGCTGAGCAGATCGACACGCATAGGAGGAGCTTAGGGTTGTTGTCGCCGCCCCGGGTGTTTGGCGGCGGTTTGGCGGGTTAAGGTCCTGCCTATGAAGGTCCTGGCGATCGTGCTCGCAGGTGGTGAGGGGAAGCGGCTGATGCCGCTGACCGCGGACCGGGCCAAGCCCGCTGTGCCGTTCGGAGGGATCTACCGGCTCATCGACTTCGTGCTGTCGAACCTCGCGAACGCCCATTACCTGCAGATCGTCGTGCTGACGCAGTACAAGAACCACAGCCTCGACCGGCACATCTCACGCACCTGGCGGCTGTCGGCGATGCTCGGCAACTACGTCACGCCGGTCCCGGCCCAGCAGCGGCTCGGGCCGCGCTGGTTCTCGGGTTCGGCCGACGCGCTGTTCCAGAACCTGAACCTGATCTACGACGAACTGCCCGACCATGTGATCGTCTTCGGCGCGGACCACATCTACCGGATGGACCCGCGGCAGATGGTCGACCAGCACATCGACTCGGGGGCGGACGTCACGGTCGCGGCGATCCGCCAGCCCCTGGGGCTGGCCGACCAGTTCGGCGTGATCGAGACCGACCCGTCCGGACGCCGGATCGTGGCCTTCCGCGAGAAGCCGAAGGACGCCGTCGGACTCCCCGACGCGCCGGACCAGATCTTCGCGTCGATGGGCAACTACGTCTTCAAGACCCAGGCGCTGATCGAGGCGCTGCGCGAGGACGCCCTCGACCCCAGCAGCAGGCACGACCTCGGCGGCAACATCATCCCGATGTTCGTCAAGGGCGGCGGGGCCGAGGTGTACGACTTCGCGCACAACGTCGTGCCGGGTTCGACGGAGCGCGACCGCGGCTACTGGCGCGACGTGGGAACGCTGGACGCCTACTACGACGCCCACATGGACCTCATCTCGGTCCACCCGGTGTTCAACCTCTACAACGACAGGTGGCCCATCTACACGGGGCACGACCCGCTGCCACCCGCCAAGTTCGTGCACAACGAGGGCGACCGGATCGGTCACGCCCTGGAGTCGCTGGTCTCGCCGGGCGTCATCGTCTCCGGTGGTACGGCCCTGCGGTCGATCCTCTCCCCCGGCGTCGTGCTGCACTCGCACTCGCACGTCGAGGACTCGGTCCTGATGGGCTGCGTCAAGGTCGGCAGGGGCGCGGTCGTGCGGCGGGCGATCATCGACAAGAACGTGGTCATCCCCGACGGCGCCCGGATCGGCTTCGACCCCGACTACGACCGGCAGCGCTTCGCGGTGACGAGAAGCGGCGTCGTCGTCATCGGGAAGAACGAGATCATCGACCGTTGATCCGCCACATCGGCTCAACCACCGTCCACTGGGCCTCCCAGACGCGGCGGGCGCGCCGCTGGTTGATCGTCCGGGTCACGACGACCACCATCGCCAGGAACGCGGCGGCGGCGAGCGGAAGGCCGGTTCCGACCGTCAGGGCGGAGACGATCGTGGTCTCCCGGTCCTGCGGGCGCTGGGTGAGCGCGCCGCGGTCGTCGATCCACACCGTCACGACGTCGCCCGCGCGCTTGGCCGCGACGGCCTCGATGGTGCCCGCCCGCTCGGTGCCGTCCGGGGCCCGCCATACGGCACGGGCGTGCCCCATGGCGGAGCCGGCCGCCGACAGCCGGGGCGCGGACACGTTCTCAGTGAGCGTGGCGCTCACCGGGTGACGGGCATGCGCCTGTCTGGCCTCGGCCTTGACGCCGTCGCCGTACGCCCGGATGCCCAGGACGACGCCCAGCACGACCGCGATAATGACGCCCAGCACCGAGACAAGCCGGACCACCGCCTCGACCCGGTCGCACCGGCGGCGAAGCGGATTTCTGTCAAGGCCGAGCCATCTGGCGAACCTGGCGAATGGATTCTGTGACATCACACACCTCACAGGGTCATTACCACTGCGAGTCCCGTTTATGCCTATTTTGCATCCCAAAAGAATCGGGGGGAACGCCCCTCCCCGAAAGCGCTGAGACCCTCGGCCAATTCGCCGCTCTCTCTTGCCTCCCGCTGCCACGCACGGAAGCCGTCCTCCCCCGCGCGACCGTCGATGATCTCCTTGGCGGCGGTCAGCGTGAGGCGGGACCGGAGGGCCAGCGTGGCCGCGAAGCCGTACACCCGGTCGCGCAGCCTTTCCGGCGGGAGCACCTCGTCGACCAGGCCCGTCCGTAATGCGTGACCTGCGTCGACGAGCTCGGCGGAGAAGATCAGATACTTGGCGGCGGCGGGGCCGGCGATCTCCACGAGCCGCCGCGTGGAGCTGATCGGATAGACGATTCCGAGCTTGGCCGGGGTGATGCCGAAGCGGGCCGCCGACGAGGCGAAGCGGAGATCGCAGGCGAGGGCGAGCTGGCATCCGCCGCCGACGCAGTAGCCCTCGATCGACGCGATGGCGGGTTTCGGAAACTCGATCAGCGCACGCTCGGCGGCGACCGTCAGCCCGGTGTCGTCACCGTTATCACTAAGCGCCGCTATTTCCGAAATATCGGCGCCAGCGGAGAAAGTCCCGCCCGCTCCGGTCAAGACCAGGACACGGACGGCCCGGTTCGCGGCCAAGTCCGCGACCACGCCCGGAATCGCCCGCCACATCGCGGCCGTCATGGCGTTCCGCTTCTCGGGACGGTTGAGGGTGAGCGTCGCGACGTGCTCGTCGATGGCCAGTTCCAACCCGTCGGTAACTTTCATCCCTCGATTGTCCGGCTTACGGGTAAGGCGTCCCCGGCGGGGGCCACGGTCCGATGTTCTAATCTTTGCCGGGTGTTCGGGATCCTCCGGCCGTGCGCCCACTCCTGTCCTGCCGTCCACGAGGCGTGGCGGGCCCACCTCTGCGGGCTGTGCCTCACGCTGCGCGACCGGCACGGACAGCTCGCCAGGACGGCGACCAACTACGACGGGCTCGTCCTGTCCGTCCTCGCCGAGGCGCAGAGCCCGCGCCGGTCCGAGCGCCGTAAGGCGGGGCCCTGCCCGCTGCGCGGCTTCAAGACCGCCGAGGTGGTGTCCTCGGAGGGCGCCCAGCTGGCGGCGGTCGTGTCGCTGGCGCTGGCCGCCGGGAAGATCAGCGACCACGCGGCCGACGGGGACGGGCTGGCCGGCCGCCGCGTCTCCGGAGCGCCGCTCCGGCGCGTCGCCGCCTCCTGGACGTCCGCGGCGGAGCGGGGAGCGCGCTCCATCGGGTTCGACGCGGCCGTGCTGACCGCCGCCGCCGGCCGCCAGGCCGTGCTGGAGGCCACTCCCGGCCTCTCGCTGCTCGAACTGACCGAGCCGACCGAGGCGGCGGCCGCGGCCGCCTTCGCCCATACCGCGACGCTGGCCGGCGTGCCCCGCAACAACGAGAACCTGCGCGAGGCGGGCCGCTATTTCGGGCGGATCGCGCACCTCCTCGATGCGGTGGAGGACCTGGAGGACGACCGGGCGCGCGGGGCCTACAACCCGCTGGTGGCGACCGGCACGTCGCCGGAGGAGGCCCGGCGGCTCTGCGACGAGGCGCTGCACGGCCTGGAGCTGGCCGTGCGCGACCTGGAGCTGGCGGAGCGGCACCTCGTGGAGGCGCTGCTCCGGGACGAGGCGCGGCGGGCCGTCCGCCGCGCGTTCGCCGAGCACGCCGCCCCGCCGGGGGCGGCCGAGAAGGTCCTGGCGGGCGTGGCGACGTTCTTCACGTGCGGGGTCTACCGGCCGCCGTGGAGCAGGCACCGGGACCAACCGTGGGGCGAGCGCTGCTACCTCGACGGGTGCGACTGCCCCGACTGCGGCTGTGACGCCGGGTGCTGCGACTGCTGTTCCGGCGACTGCTGTTCCGGCGACTGCTGTTCCTGTGACGGCTGTTCCTGTGACTGCGACTGCGGATGCTGCGATTGCGGCTCATGATCCGGCGTGACGGCGTTAGGCTCCCACGCGAAGGAGGCATCCCTGTGCGCCGACACGCGATCACCACCGTCCTGGGCCTGACATCCGCCTGTCTGACGACCGTGTGCCTGATCACCGCCTGCGGGAGCGGCGGCGACTCGGACAATCCCCGGCCCACCGCGCCGGGCAACGTGCCGAGCGGTTTCAAGCAGATCGGCGGCGCGCTGAACGGCGTGCTCATCTCCGTGCCGACGAGCTGGACGGCCGTCGACCTCGCCAAGGACGACATCGAGAAGGGCCTGGAGAACAGCGGCCTCACCGGCTCCGCCCTGGAACAGGCGAAGGGCAGTCTCAGGGCCCTCGCCGCCAACAAGGCGGTGTACGCGATGGACCCGGAGTCGGCGAAGGAGTCGAGTAACCAGTTCTCCACCAACCTCAACGGGTTCTGCCAGGCCAGCGTCGGGGCGTCGGCGCAGGCGCTGATCGACGTCGCGAAGTCTCAGCTGGAGTCGGTGCACGCGAAGGTGTCCGAGGCGGCCGAGGTGCCGCTGAACGGGGCCAAGGGCGTCCGGATCAAATACTCGTTGCCGATGAAACAGGCGAAGGTGCAGGGCACGCAGTTCTACGTGCCCTCCGGCAACGGCAAGACATGCATCGTCACGCTGAGCACGGACCTTCCCGGTAAGAACCCGCTTTTCGACCAGATCGGCGGGACCATCCGCCCGATCTGACGCTAAGGTCCTGCCGTGGGAAGATCACGGCCTTTCTGGCGCCTCAACCCGGCTGAGCGGAAGGTGTGGGAGGCCTACCCGCTGGGGGCGTGGGTCGACCTGCGGGACAGCCGGCACCGGGTGGTCCGGTCCGAGGTGATCGCCGCGCTGCTGCTGGGCGTGCGCGAGGAGGCGCCCGGCCACGTGCCCGGCATCCGCCTCGCCGGTGCCCGCGTGGCCGGAGATCTGGACCTGTCCGACGCCGTGATCACCCATAAGCTCCACCTGCTCGGCTGCGACCTGCCCGGCATCGTCTCGCTCAACGACGCGCGCACGAAGGGCGTCCGCCTGCGCGACTGCGACATCTACCGGTTCCGGGCCGGCCGGGCCACGATCGACGGCCTGCTCGACCTCGACGGGTCCACGGTCCGCGCGGGGCTCCGGCTGGACAACGCCCACGTCACCGGCCAGCTCCGGCTCTCCCGCACCAGGATCAGCCCGCTGGCGGAGCCCTCGAACAGGTCCGGGACCGACCTGCCCGGCCGGGCCAGGCCGTACGGGCCGGACGAGCCCGGCGAGCCGGGAGTGCGGGGCTTCTTCGCGATCTGGGCGGGCGGGCTGACGGTGGACGGTGGCGCGTTCCTGCGCGGCATGCACAGCACGGGCGGGGTGAGGTTCGTCGGCGCCCGATTCAACAGCGGGATCTACCTCCAGAAAGCGGTCATCACGGCCGCCGGGTCGCATGCCGTACACGCCGATCACGTGCAGGCCACGGCCGCCGAGTTCAGCGGGGGCTTCACCGCGACCGGGACGGTGCGGCTGCGCGGCGCCCGGATCGAGGGGGTCCTCTCCTTCCACCACGCCGAGCTGAAGGCCTCCGGCCGGGCGCTGCACCTCAGCCACATGCAGGTCGACGAGCTCATCCTCCTCCCGGATTCCATCGAGGGGGAGGTCAATCTCGGCTACTCGCGCATCGGCGTCCTCTTCGACGAGCCCGACCGCTACCCGGAGCACGTGCACCTCAACGGGATGACCTACGAGTCGCTGCGCGGGCCCGCGGCCACGGCCGCCCGGCTGCGCTGGGTGCGCCGCGACCCGGACGGCTACCGTCCCCAGCCGTACGAGCAGCTCGCGGCCTACTACCGGCGGATCGGGCACGAGTCGGACGCGCGGAAGGTGCTTCTGGCGAAGCAGCGGGCGCGTCGGCGGACGTTGAAGCCTCCCGGGCGGCTGTGGGGCCGGCTGCTCGACGTCGTCGTCGGGTACGGCTACCGCCCCTGGCTGGCCGGGCTCTGGGTGAGCCTGCTGCTGGCCGCCGGGACCGGCGTCTTCTCGCATTGGAAGCCCCACCAGATCGGGCTCGACGAGACGCGGCACTTCAACGCCTTCACCTACACGCTGGACCTGCTCGTGCCGGTGAGCGTGTTCGAGCAGCGCGCCGCCTGGGAGCCCGTCGGCTGGACCCAGTGGCTCGCCAACGGGCTCATCGCCGCCGGGTGGATCCTCGCGACGGCCCTCATCGCGGGCGGCACCCGGGTCCTGCGGCCCGCCAGCTCGTCATGAGAACGCCGCGAAACGCAGACCTGACATGCTCCGCGGGAGCGACCGGTCACGTCAGGCCCCTGGTTCGAGCTCCTGTCGGATGGCCTGCCCCGCCGCGCGGTGCTCGGCGGCGGCAGCCGGGTCCGTCTCGTCGAGCACGGCCGCGATCCCCTCGTGGGCCAGTGCCTCCTTGTGCCGGTAGCCCACCTTCGGGGCCAGCTCGAGTGCCTGACGGTGCAAGCGCAAGGCCTCGTCGGGCAGGCCGGCCAGTCGGCAGGTCTCGCCGTAACCGTTGAGGAAGTGAATCTTCCAGTGTTCCTCGAACAGCTCATCCAGGAGTGTGAACGCCTGTCGGTGGCTGGCCAGCGCCTCCTCGTAGTGGCCCATCTGGCGCAGGGCGACGCCCAGGCAGTTGAGACACCACGCCTCGTTGTGTTTGTGGCCGTCCTCGCGGGCGAGTTCCAGGGCTTGGTGCAGGTGCTCTGCGGCCTCGTCGGATCGCTCGTGGGCGATGGCCATGCCAAGGGTGATCCGAGCCGTCAGTGCGGCCGGCCATGCGGGGTCGGCGTGCGCGATGTCCAGCACCTCGCGGGCCAGCCGCGCCGCCTCCTCGCGGTGTCCCAGTTGCAGCATCGCCCAAGCCTCGTAGGCGGTCGCATGGGCCGCGCCCATCGGGCAGCCGGCGTCCGCGTACAGCTTCCCCGCCAGCCGGAAGAGGTCGAGTGGCTCCTCGACATAGCCCTCGTCCCACCTCAGGTAGCCACGGCGCATGATCAGATCTGCCTCGGAGCGGGTGTCCCCGGCCTGGGATACCAGTGGGGCCGCCGCCTCGTACGCGGCGCCGGCCTCCGCCATCCGGCCCGCGTTGTAGCGGGCGAAGCCCAGGTCGCTGTGCGCCTCGGCCAGTTGCCGCGGATCGCCCAGGCGCTGGGCGGCCGCCAGCGATCGCTCGAAGAGGACGTTGAGGTGCGTCGTGCCGCAGCGCCGCGCGAAGAACGCCCGCATGAATCGCGGCAGCTCGCACGCGTGCGCGTCGGCTCCGGTGGCGACCGCCACCTCGAAGGCGCCCATCAGGTTCGTGTACTCCGTGACGAACCAGCCGAGGGCCGCATGCTTGTCGGTGAACTGCGGCAGCTCGGCCGGGGGCCGGCCCGCGGACGCCGCGCGGCTGCCGGACACGTGCGGCATCGCGGCGTCGGCGGCGGCCGCCGCGTGCACGTAATAGTCGAGCACCCGGCCCAGCGCCTGCTCCCGCTCCGCCGGAGAATCCTGCTCCGCGGCGGCTCGACGCGCGTGCTGGTGCACCAGGTCGTGCAGCGTGTAGCGACCAGCCGACGGCTGCTCGACGAGGTGCGCGTCGAGCAGGTCCTCCAGCATCGCCCGGGCGCTGCGCAGCGGCACGTCCGCCAGTGCCGCCGCCACGTACTCGTCGAAGGACGACCCGGACAGCAGGCCCAGCAACCGGAACAACCGGCGCTCGGCCCGGTCCAGCTGCCGTACGGACATGGCGAACGCGGTGTCGAACTCGCTCGCGCCCTCCGCCATACGCTCGACGAGGATGCCTACGGTCCAGCCCGGCCGGTGCCGCAACCGGGCCCCGGCCAGCCGCAGGGCCAGCGGCAGATGGCCGCACAACCGCAGCACCTCGGCCGCGGACTCCGGGTCGCGGGCCAGCCGGCCGTCGGGGCCGCTGGGATCGCCGCTGGCGCGGGCCAGCAGCTCCGCACTCTCCTCCGGGGTCAGCACGTCCAGCGACACCGGGGGCACCTCCTCCAGGCCCAGCAACCGGTTGCGGCTGGTGATCAGGGCGACGGAGGGGCCTGCGCCGGGCAGCAGCAGGCGGACCTGGTCAGCGCCGGCGGCATTGTCGAGGACCACGACGGCCCGCCGGCCGGCCAGTTCCGACCGCCAGCAGGCGGCCAGCGGCTCGACACCACCCTCCTGTGGGACCTTTTCTGACGGGACGTCGAGCGCGGCGAGCAATGCCCGCAGCGCGGGATCGGGATCGAGCGGTTCCCGCCCGTCGGTGAACCCGTGCAGGTCCAGATAGAGCTGGGCGTCCGGGTATTCGGCGGCGAGCCGGTGCGCGGCGTGCACCGCCAGACAGGTCTTGCCGACGCCCGCCATGCCGTCGACGGCGACCACCCGGCTGCTGTCCACCGCGGCGAGGACGGCGGCGAGCTGGGCCTCACGTCCAGTGAAGTCGGGCACGTCGCGCGGCAGATCGTTGCGGGGTGGGCGTGAGGCGCCGGCGGGCGGCGACGGGGGCTGAACCTGACGGCTCGTCTTCGGGGGCGCCGGCAGGGGGTTCGTTGCCCGTTCCCACAGGGGGTGCAGCGGGCGGGGGTCACGCTTGACGAGGCGGCAGAGTTCGATCACCACGGGCCAGGGCGGCACCGACTGGCCGCTGAGGTAGCGCGACAGCGACGACGAGCTGAGGCCCGTGTCCCGCGCGAGGGCCCGCACGCCGCGCCCGGACAGCTCCTGGAGCAGGCGCAGCCGGGCGGCCAGTTCGTCTTGGGGGTCCGCCTTCGCCGTCCGCTGTCGCACAACCACCGTGTCCTGCCTCTCTGTCCCGTCGCTGAAGAAACTTACCGGGACGAATCGCCGCAGGCCAAAGCCGTTTCAACTGTCCCACGGTGTCCCACCGCCGTCGTCATGGCACGCCCGTCCGGCTGTTATGGAGTCACGCCCCGAGGGACGGGGCGTCGATCCGGAAGAGGAGAACCACGATGCAGTCCCGTATGCAGAACCCGGCCTTCATCCTGCCCGGCGCGATGCAGCCCATCCAGGAGCTCTTCAAGGCCGTGCACGCCGGTGGGGTGGACGGTCAGACGCTGGAGCTGGTGCATCTGCGGGTCAGCCAGATCAACGGCTGCAGTTCCTGCGTCGACGCGGGCACCAAGTCCGCTCGTAAGGCCGGAGTGAGCGACGAGCGGCTGGCCACGGTCGTCGCCTGGCGGGAGACCCCGTACTTCACCGAGGAGGAGCGGGCGGCGCTCGCGCTGGCCGAGGCCGCGACACGGCTGGCCGACCGTGCCGACGCGGTGAGCGACGAGGTCTGGGACAGGGCCGCCACCTATTTCGAGGAGAAGCAGTTGGCCGCGATCGTTCTGATGATCGGCGTCACCAACCTGTTCAACCGGCTCAACGCCACCACCCGGCAGATCGCCGGCGCATGGGGGTGAGCGGTGCGCGATCCCGGGTAGCGTGCTCGAACCCGTGGCCCGGGACCGCTCGCCTCATCGCCGCGACTCTCCGCGAAGCCAGAGCAGCCGCCACGGCGGCCGCCTTGCGAAACCGTCGTTCCTACCAAGATTCGCAGACAAGGAGATCTTCACCATGAACGAAACGCGGAAGGCCGCCAAGAGCACCACCGCAGCTGACAAGAAGTTCGACGGGTTCACCGACGAAGAACGAGCGGCGATGAAGGAGCACGCCCAGGAGCTGAAGACGGCCGCGCGCCGCGGCTCGCGCGCGACCAAAGCCGACGGAGAGCGCGACGTGCTCGCGAAGATCGCCGAGATGGCGGAAGCGGACCGGGTCATCGCCGAGCGGCTTCATGCCATCATCAAAGCCAGCGCGCCGGCCCTGTCGCCGAAACTCTGGTACGGGATGCCCGCCTACGCCAAGGACGGCAAGGTCGTCTGCTTCTTCCAAAGCGCGGAGAAGTTCAAGGCGAGGTACGCGACCCTCGGCTTCAACGACCCGGCGAACCTCGACGACGGCACCATGTGGCCGACCGCCTTCGCGCTGACGGAGTTGACCGCCGACGACGAGGCGAGGATCGGCACACTCGTGAAGCAAGCGGCGAGCTGAGGACTGCACTAGCCGTGACCAAGAGGTCCTCACGCGATGAGTTGAGGCGTCGCCCGCAGCTGAGGGCGCGGGCGAGCTTGAGGAAGGCATGAGGAAGGCTTCGTGGATGTCGGCGCGGACTTCCGAGCGGATGCGCGGGCGCCGGAAGGCGTGCAACAGGGCGAAGGTCTGCTCGGCAGCGTGGCGCTGTTTGCCCAGGCCGGAGCCATGTTCGGTGCCGCGGCGGACGATCAGCGGCCGGGGGCGGACGATGGCTCCGCGCTCCGCGTGTCCTCCACGCGGAGCCGGGGGATGGTCTCCGGGTACTTCTCGCGGATGAACGTGACGAGGTGCTCGCGGATGTCGCACCGCAGGTCCCAGGCGCTCGGCGAGTCCGCGGCACTCATCAGCGCGCGCAGCTCGACGAGCCCGGCCGGTGTGATGTCGGTGACCTGGAGGGTCCAGTCCTTCTGGTCCCAGAGCGGATTGGCCCGCAGAGCATGGTAGAGCTCCGTGCGCAGTTCCTCGACCGGAACGGACCAGTCCACTCGGAGGTAGACGCTGCCGAGGATCCGGGTCTCGTGCCGTGTCCAGTTCTCGAACGGGTTGGTGGTGAAGTAGGACACCGGGAGGATGAGCCGCCGCTCGTCCCACAGGCGGAGGGCCACGTAGGTGAGGGTCAGCTCCTCGATGCGGCCCCATTCGTCCTCGACGACGACCACGTCGTCGAGGCGGATGGCGTCGCTGAAGGCCAACTGCAGCCCGGCCAGCATGTTGCCCAGCGTGGACTGGGCCGCGACACCGGCCACCACTCCCGCGATCCCGGCGGACGCCAGGAGCCCCGCCCCGAGGGCCCGCACCTCAGGGAAGGTGAACAGCATGGCGCCCAGCGCGACGATCACCACAACGGCCGCCGACACCCGGCGGACCAGGGTGATCTGGGTGCGGATCCGGCGGGCCCGGCGGTTGCGCTCGCCCTGGACGTGCAGCAGGCGGTCCAGGACGACGTCGGTGACGGCGTAGGCCGCCTGGATGACGAGCCACGTCACGCAGGTGATCAGCAGCAGCGTGAACAGGTGCTGGAGAAGGCCGTGGGCCGCGGGAAGGGACATGTCGGGCGTGTAGACGGCGTTGGCGGTCACCAGCACGGCCGTGGCGAACCCCGGCCAGGTGCACCGGCGCACGACCGGGCCGGCGAGCGCCCATCGCTCCCCGATGAGTCGCGATTTCAGCGCTCGCCTGATCAGCTCCACCACGATGATCGCGGCGACGACGGCGATCGCCATGACTCCCCAATTCCATAGGGTTCCCGAATTCCACAGGGCTTCCGAATTCCACGCGGCCGACAGGACGGCGCCCCCCTTCGTCGTCATGGTGTTCCCTTTGCCCTCTTGAGGCGCTTTAGAACGACTCGTCGAAGCTGACGTCCCCCTCGACGGCCACCTGGTAGGCGGAGACCCTGCGCTCGAAGAAGTTCGCGAGCTCCTGGACGTCCTGGAGCTCCATGAAGGCGAACGGGTTGGCCGTGCCGTACCGGATGGGCAGGCCGAGCCGGGCGAGCCGCTGGTCGGCGACGTATTCGAGATACTGCCGCATCTGCTCCGCGCTCATGCCGTGCAGCCCGTCGCCGCAGAGGTCGCGGGCGAAGGCCAGCTCGGCGGCGACCGCCTCCTCGATCATCAGGGTGACCTGCTTGCCGAGGTCGTCGTCGAAGAGGCCGGGCTCCTCGCGCCGCACGGTGTCCACGACGTCGAAGGCGAACTCCATGTGCATGGACTCGTCGCGGAACACCCAGTTGGTCCCCGTGGCCAGGCCCCCGAGGAGGCCGCGGGAGCGGAGCCAGTAGACGTAGGCGAAGGCGCCGTAGAAGAACAGGCCCTCGATGCAGGCGGCGAAGCAGATCAGGTTGAGCAGGAACCGCCGCCGGTCGTCCCTGGTCTCCAGGCGGTCGAGCCCGTTGATCGAGTCGATCCACCGGAAGCAGAACTCGGCTTTGTCCCGGATCGAGGGGATGTGCTCCACGGCGGCGAACGCCTTGGCCCGCTCGTCGTGGTCGGGCAGGTAGGTGTCGAGGAGGGTCAGGTAGAACTGGACGTGGACCGCCTCCTCGAACAGCTGCCTGCTGAGGTAGAGCCGCGCCTCGGGGGCGTTGACGTGCTGGTAGAGGTTCAGCACGAGGTTGTTGGCCACGATCGAGTCACCGGTGGCGAAGAACGCCACGAGCCGGTTGATCAGATGCCGTTCGCCGTCGTCGAGCCTCGCCAGATCGGCCAGGTCGGAGTGGAGGTCCACCTCCTCCACGGTCCACGTGTTCCGGATCGCCGCGCGGAACCGCTCGTAGAACCCCGGATACCGCATGGGCCGCAGGGTCAGGTCCATCCCCGGATCGAGCAACATCATCTTTGTCACCTTCCTCTGGTGGTGATCATGCACAGGTTCCCGCGCATCCGGCATGACCTGCGCCAACCTCAATCGTGATCATGCAGAGGGTCCCGACCATGCAGGTCTACCGGCGCACGTGCCGTACGCGATCATGCACTGCCGGGCAGCTGCATGATCACGAATGGCGCACCCCCTGGGCACCCGGCGTTCACGGGAAGGCGTGCATGATCACGCGCACGGTCGGCGCAGGTCAGCCGGCCTTCGCGGGAATGTCTGCATGATCACGCGGAGTTATTGGCACGCTTCGCAGGTCTCGGGGCTTTCGAGGGAGCAGGCGATCGCCTCGGCGTCCACCGCCGGGGCGGACACCGTCGTCTGGGCGATCCGCGTCGCGGGGCGCGAACGCAGGTAATAGGTCGTCTTCAGGCCCGACCGCCACGCGTAGGCGTACATCGACGAGAGCTTGCCGATCGTCGGGGTGGCCATGAAGAGGTTCAGCGACTGCGCCTGGTCGATGTACGGCTGCCGCGCCGCGGCCAGGTCAATGAGCGCCTTCTGCGGCAGCTCCCAGGCGGTCCGGTAGAGCGCCCGGAGCTCCTGCGGGATGCCGGGGATGTCCTGCACGGAGCCGTCCGCCCGCTTGATGGCGTCGCGCATGGCCTGGGTCCACAGCCCCCGGGCCTGGAGGTCACGCACGAGATAGCGGTTGACCTGGAGGAACTCTCCGGAGAGAGTCTCCCGCTTGAAGACGTTCGACACCTGCGGCTCGATGCACTCGTAGCAGCCGGCGATGGACGCGATCGTGGCCGTGGGCGCGATAGCGATCATCAGCGAGTTCCGCAGGCCGGTCTCGGCGATCCTGGCCCGGAGCGCGGCCCACTCGCCGGGATGCAACGGCGAGCACGGGTAGTGGTCCAGGTGGAGCACGCCGTCCGAGGCCCTGGTCTCCTCGTACGACGGATGGCGCCCCCGCTCCGCCGCCAGATCGGCCGACGTGCCGTACGCCGCGAGCGCGATCTCCTCGGCGATCCTCGTCGACAGCGCCAGCGCCTCCGGCGAGTCGAACGGCAGGCGCAGCGCGAAGAACACGTCCGCCAGGCCCATCACGCCGAGCCCGACGGGGCGCCACCTCCGGTTGGCGGCCTCGGCCTCCGGCGTGGGATAGAAGCCGAGGTCGATCGTCCGGTCAAGGAACCGTACGGCGGTGCGCACGGTGGCGCGGAGCCGCGTCCAATCGAGATCCCCCGCGTCGAGGTGAGCGGCGAGGTTGACCGAGCCGAGGTTGCAGACGGCGGTCTCGGCGTCGCTCGTCACCTCGAGGATCTCGGTGCAGAGGTTGGACAGGTGGATGACGTTGCGCGGCAGCGCGGTCTGGTTCGAGGTGCGGTTGGCGGCGTCCTTGAACGTCATCCAGCCGTTGCCGGTCTGGGCGAGCGTCCGCATCATCCGGGCGTACAGCGCCCGCGCGGAGACCTGCCGCACGAACCGCCCGGAGTCCTCCAGCTCGCGATATTTCCGGTCGAAGTCGGCGCCCCACAGGTCGGTCAGCTCGGGCGTCTCCTTGGGGTCGAACAATGACCACACCCCGTCGGCCTCGACCCGGCGCATGAACTCGTCCGGCACCCAGTTGGCGAGGTTGAGGTTGTGCGTGCGCCGGGCGTCCTCGCCCGTGTTGTCCCGCAGCTCCAGGAACTCCTCGATGTCCGCGTGCCAGGTCTCCAGGTAGACGCAGGCCGCGCCCTTGCGGCGGCCGCCCTGGTTCACCGCCGCCACCGAGGCGTCCAGGGTCCGCAGCCACGGCACGATGCCGTTGGAGAGCCCGTTCGTGCCCCGGATGAGGGAGCCCCGCGACCGGACCCGGGTCCACGAGACGCCGATCCCGCCCGCGTACTTCGACAGCCGCGCCACCTGGGCGTACCGCTCGTAGATGCCCTCCAGCTCGTCGCGCGGCGAGTCGAGCAGGAAGCACGACGAGAGCTGCTGCCTGCGCGCGCCCGAGTTGAACAGCGTGGGCGAGCTGGGCAGGTACGTCAGCGTGGACATCAGGCGGTAGAGCTCCGCCGCCTCCGCGACCGCCGCCTCACCCACCGACGCCTCAGCCACCGACGCCTCACCCACCGAGGACGACAGCCCGCAGGCCACCCGCAGGAAGAAGTGCTGGGGCCGCTCCAGCACGCCGCGCGTGATCGGGTGCCGCAGCAGGTAGCGGTCGTAGACCGTCCGCAGGCCGAAGTACTCGAACCGGCCGTCCGCCTCCGGATCGATCAGCGCGTCGAGCTCCGCCGCGTTGGCCGCCACGAATCCGGCGATCCCGTCGTGCAGGAGCCCCGCCTCGTGCGTCGCGGCGACCGACTCCGAGAAGCTCCGCACCCCGTGCGCGGCCACGTCGTCCGCGATCAGGCTCCCCAGCAGCCGCGCCGCGACCTTGGAGTTCTCCGGGTCGGTGACGACCCCGGCCGCCGCCTCCTCGATCGCCAGCCACCGGCTCTGCCGCGGATCCGCGATCGTCGTCTGTGTCACGTGCTCTCCCTCGCGAACTCAAGAGCATCGCGAGACGGGCACACCTCGGCACGCGCACGGCGGCGCCGTGCCGTACCGCGGCGGACCCTCCCGCGAGGCCCGGCGGAGTGCGCGCGAGGTCCGCGCGCACGTCACCGGCAGGTCTTCGGACTCGCGGGCATCCGGTACGGCTCTCGCCCGCCGGTCCTAATGGCCGTCGCTTCCCAGGCGCGTCTCATCGCGCCCAGTGCTCAGTTGACGGCGGTCGTTCCCGCTCACCGCTGCGGGGCAGTCCCGGACTCCCACCGGGTTCCCTCTTGCCTCACCCTGGGGTGAACCAGCAACGTGTGGATCCTACATCTAGTGCCATGCGACGCAACAACCCCTACAGGTTGTGTCCGTCACAGCAGCCCCAGATCGCCGAGGACCCGCTTGGTACGGCCGGCCTCGCTGGTGAGCCACTGCCGGAAGTCGTCCCCGGCGAGGCACATCGGCGTCCAGCCGTTACGGGCGCACGCCCGCCGCCAGGAGGGCGAGCCGTCCACGGCCCGGCAGAGATCGAGCAGCGCGTCGCGCTCCCGGTCTCCCAGCGTGCCGGGGCCGAGCAGGCCGAACCAGTCGGCGTAGATGAGGCGCACCCCGGACTCGACCAGGGTCGGCGCGTCCACCCCCGCCAGGCGCTCCGGCGAGGAGACGGCCAGCGGCCGGAGCCGTCCGGCCGCGATGTGCCGGGCGACGTCCCCGTGGCCGCCGAACCCGATCGTCGCCCGGCCGTCCAGCATCGCGGCGACCGCCTGAGAGCAGTCTCCGAAGGAGGTGTAGTGAAGCAGCCGCAGGTCCACGCCGAGCCCCTGGGCGGTCAGACCGTAGAGCAGGTGGTCGGCCCCGCCCGGGGCCCCGCCCGCGACCTTGGCCCCGGACGGGTCGCGGAGCAGGGCGGCGGCGAAGTCGTCGAACGTCCGGAATCGGGAGTCCGGGGAGGTGACGAGCACCTCCCACTGACCGGCCAGCCGGGCGAGGGGCGAGGCGCCGACGGCGAAGGGCCGGGCGCGGTCCATCGCCGCGACGGCGATGAGGGCGGGATCCGCGACCATCAGGTCGCCTCGGCGTCCCGCCGCGACGAACCGCGCGACGGACGGCGTCCCACTCCCGCCGTCCCCCTGCCGGCTCCTGATGTTCACGCTGCGCGCCCACTTGCGGCCCTCGATGAGCGCCTTCAGCTCGCGGGCGAAGCCGTCGCACAGGTTCCCGGCGGACCCCGGGACGACGAGGGAGATGTCGCCCTGCGACGGCGGGCCGTCCGTCCCGCACCCGGCCGCGAGGGCCGCCACGCCCGCCCCCAGCACGAGAACCGCCCGGCGTCGCACGTCGGCACCTCCCCAGAAGCTCCCGATACGGACAGAGTACGGCTAATTACGCCATGTGACCATATTTCCGGCTTTGGGATTCGAACCCCCGATCAGGACTCGATCAGCACCGGCTCCTCGGTGATGCGGATCATGTCTCCGGGCTTGGTGAGCGTGCCGTCGAGGTGGCGGACGCTCGTCGCGCCGGGCGGCGGGACGGTGTCGGCCATGCCCGCGTCGGTCCACCTGATGACGGCGGGACGCGTTCCCCGGGCTCCCGCGATGGTGAACTCGCACTGCCAGACGTTCTCGGGCAGCGCGATGGGCAGGCCTCGCCCGCAGGCGCGGAGCCGGGCCCCCGACAGCCAGCGCTGCAGTTGCTCGACGGCCAGGGCGGCACGGGTGGGGGCGCCGCCCTCGGCCTGCAGCACGATGGGGATCTTCGTCCCGCCCCAGTTGTAGAAGTACATCCGGCGGAGGTTGTAGTTCGCGCCGTAGAGCCCGACGAGGTAGAACCGGGCGGCGTGGTCGACCGCCGCCTGGCTGTCGAGCGATCCCTGGAGCGGGATCTCGTACGTCGTGCCGGTGTTCCAGAGGGGCCGGTGCACACCGGCCTCGTGCATGGCCCGATCCACGAACCGGACGATCTCCAGCATCGTCTCGGGGGGATCCGCCGGGTGCCGCTGGAACAGCTTGATGCCCGCGGCGTCGCAGTACCGGTAGCCGCCGAGCATCGCGAAGCTCCGCAGCGCCTCGCGCGCCTTCGCCTCCCACAAGCGGCCCATCCCCGGGCACACGATGACCGCCCGCGGGTCGGCCTCCCTGATGATGCCGGCGGCCCGGCGGGTCATCTCCACGAGACTCCGCGGCGAGCCGTTGTAGAACCTGGGATCGTTGGCCAGCACCCACAGCTCGTAGGCCTCGATCCTCCCGCGGTACCGGGTCGCCACCGCCCGTACGAACGCGTCCCAGTCGGCCAGGTCGTCCGGACCGGCGGCGCGGGAGCCGTCGCTGTAGGGACCGAGCGGAGCGCCCGGAGCGGCCCACGCGGGAGCGGCGCCGAACACGTACAGCGGGGGCAGCCCGGCCTTGTCCGCGCCCGCCACCAGGCGGTCGAGCGTGGCCCAGTCGTACTCGCCGCGACGAGGCTGGATGTCCGCCCATCGGGTCGAGCTGTCCCAGAACCGCACGGCCCCGATCCGGAACCCGGGCATCGTGCCGGTGTTCGAGTTGAGGGTGACCCCGAACATCCTCGGGTCGACCGGCGTGGGCGCGTGAACCCAGCTCGGCCCGGAAATCCACTGCGGCGCGGAGACCCGCTGCGGCATGGAGACCTGCCGGTGGTCCGGCCCTCGCCCGGCCGCGGACGCGCTCGCCGCCACCCACACGAGCGTGAAGAGCAGGCCGGCCAGCCGCACCCACGGCATCCGGCGAGGCCTGGACGCAGGAGCGGCGGACGGCGGCGACGGTGCCAGTGCCGGTGCGGGTGCCGGTACGGCACTTGGCGGCGGCGCAGGTACGGCAGTTGGCGGCGATGACTCCACGGTGGGTGCCCGGCGCCGCTCGGTGTCGGCGGCGGCCCAGGCGGCCATCACCTCCTGGAGCTCCTTCGCGCTCGCCCCGCACTCTCTGGCGATGCGGACCACGATCGCGGCGTCGGGCGGCACGCTGCGGCCGTTGCAGTACCGGTGGAGCGTCGAGCCGCTGACGTAGGCCCCGCCGGCCAAGTCCTCGTAACTGCGCCCGCTGCGCTCCTTCAGTCTCCGAAGGAGGCGGGCGAACTCTTGCGCTGCCCCCGATCCGGCCACTGGAACCTCCTCACAGGGATTGCGGACGCGCAGCGGAAGTATGGCAGCGCGTCCCGAACAGCGGGTGAACACGCCGGTCAACCCGGAGACGGGCATCCCACCCATCCCAGATCGGGCGTGACTCCTTGTTGGGCGCGCAGGCGTCGGCCAGAGTCTGGACCGTAGATCACGCCATTAAGGGAGTCAGATCGATGCGCCGCACTCGCCTCGCCGCCCTGCTGGGCGCCGGCCTGCTGTTCGCCATGCTCCAGTTCCTCACCGCGTCGACCGCGCACGCCGACGACTGCAACAGCTTCGGCTGCGGGAAGCTCTACAACAGCTCTGGCCACACGGCCGTGGCCGCGTCGTTCGACCGCTCCGGCGGCTCGTGCCCGCCTCTCGCCAACCCAGGGCAGTACCCCCACTGCGGCACCTGCGACGTGCGGTCCGGGAGCAACTCGACCGATTCGTGCGGGTGGCTCTTCAAGGACACCGACGCGTTCACGTTCGACGGCACGAGCTTCGAGCACAACGGCCACACCTACAACCGGCACACCTACGTGCGGATCAACAACAACGGGACCGTCTACTGCACCCGCAACGCGCTGGGCTGGCCCAAGTGCTACGGCGGATGACCTCTTAGGGACCTTCAGGGGTCTCTTAGGGGTCTCCTAGGGGTCTCTTAGGGGTACGGCTCGCGCCGGCGCGGCGCGAGCCGTACCTCCTTCCGGACCCCGGGCTCACTCGACGGTGACGCTCTTGGCCAGGTTGCGCGGCCTGTCGACGTCACGGCCGAGCGCCACGGCGGCGTGGTAGGCGAAGAGCTGCAGCGGGATCGTGAGCAGGATCGGGTCGAGCTCGCTCTCGTTCTTCGGGATCACGACGCAGTCGTCGGCCGCGTCGGCGGTCCGGTGCCCGACCATCAGGATGCGCCCGTGCCTGGCCCGGATCTCGCCGAGCGTGGTGAGGTTCTTGTCGAGCAGCTCGTCGTCCGGGACGATCGCCACCGTCGGGAGCTCGGGGCTGATGAGCGCGAGCGGGCCGTGCTTGAGCTCGCTCGCCGGATACGCCTCGGCGTGGACGTACGAGATCTCCTTGAGCTTCTGGGCGCCCTCGCGGGCCACCGGGTAGCCCCTGACCCTGCCGACGAACATCATGCCGGGCGCGTCGGCGTACTTCATCGCGAGCGCCCTGATCTGCTCCTCCTGGGTGAGGATCTCCTTGATCTGCTCGGGCAGCTTCCTCAGCCCCTCGCAGATCCGCCTGCCGTCGGCAGGGGACAGGTCCCTGACACGGCCCAGGTGGAGGGCGAGCAGCGCGAACGCGACCGTGGTCGAGGTGAACGCCTTCGTCGAGGCGACCGACACCTCGGGGCCCGCGTGGAGGTAGACGCCGCCGTCGCACTCACGGGCGATCGCGCTGCCGACCGTGTTGACGATGCCGAGCACCCGGCCGCCCTTGCGCTTCAGCTCCTGGACGGCCGCGAGCGTGTCGTAGGTCTCCCCCGACTGGCTGATCGCGACGTACAGGGTGTCGGGCTCGACCACCGGGCTGCGGTAGCGGAACTCCGACGCCGGCTCCGCGTCGGCGGGGATGCGGGCCAGCTCCTCGATGAGCTGGGCGCCGATCTGGCCCGAGTAGTAGGCCGAGCCGCAGCCGATGATCTTCACGCGGCGGAACGAGCGGGACTCGCGCGGGTCCATGTTGAGCCCGCCGAGGTGGGCGATGTGGAACCGGGCGTCGATGCGGCCGCGCAGCGTGCGGGCGACCGTGTCGGGCTGCTCGGAGATCTCCTTGAGGAGATAGTGCTCGTAGCCGCCGTTGTCGTAGTGGCCGGCGTCCCAGTCGACGGTGAACGGCTCCTTCGCGGTCTCCCGCGCGTCGCTCGTGAACGTGTGGAAGCCGTCCGCCTTCAGGACCGCGAGCTCGCCGTCCTCCAGGTGGACGACCTGCCGGGTGTAGCGGATCAGCGCGGCGACGTCGGACGCCGCGAACATCTCCTTCTCGCCGATCCCGAGGACGATCGGGCTGCCGTTGCGGGCGACCACGATCTCGCCGGGCCGCTGCGCGTCCACGACCGCGATGCCGTACGTGCCGACGACGCTCTTCAGCGCCCTGCGGACCGCCTCCTCCAGCGACTCGGTCTCCTTGACGGTGCGCCCGATCAGGTGGGAGAGGACCTCGGTGTCGGTCTCGCTCTCGAAGACGACCCCGTCGGCCTCCAGGCGGCGGCGCAACTCGTCGGCGTTCTCGATGATGCCGTTGTGGACGACCGCGATGCGCTGCTCGTGGTCGAGGTGGGGGTGTGCGTTGACGTCGCTCGGGGCCCCGTGCGTGGCCCAGCGGGTGTGCCCGATGCCGAGCGTGCCCTTGAACCGGGACGGTACGGCTGCCGCCAGGTCGGCCACCCGGCCCTTGACCTTGCGCGTCCTCAGGCTCTTGGAGTTGACGACGGCGAGGCCCGCCGAGTCGTAGCCGCGGTACTCAAGGCGCTGGAGTCCTTCGAGCAGGATGGGCGCCGCGTCCTGTGGCCCGACGTAAGCGACGATTCCGCACATATCCGCTCCTATCCGTAAACAATCCGGCGGAGCTGGCGCAGGGACAGCTCCGGTGCCGCGACACGCCTTCCCGAAAGCTCGGCGGAGATCCTTGGAAAGATCTCGTCGTTGGTGAACCCCCTCAACTTGAGCTCGCCATGGCGCCGCCGCACGTACTCGTCGACGGGCTCGCCGAAATACGCCAGAACGTCGGCGACCACACGTGCCGCCTCACCGGGGCCGAGCATGGTGGTCCTGGTGAGATGACCGATCAGATCCTCGAAGGGATGCCGTGCCGTGGACACAGAGCAGGACCCTAACGCAGCGCAGATGCCGACTATCAAGTTTCCTGCCCGTATTCGGGCAGGATCAGTCGCGAAGTGATGCCACCCCCGGGTATGGAAGGACACGTCCTTCCGGAGCGGATCTTGGTCTGCTCGTTGCCCCGGGCCGACCGAGGGACCGCTAGAGTGGTCGAGCGCCTGGTGGAGTGGCCGAGAGGCGAGGCAGCGGCCTGCAAAGCCGCGTACACGGGTTCAAATCCCGTCTCCACCTCTGACGGACCGGCGCGGGCACACCGCCGGATCCGCTAAAGTAAGTCATGCGTCGCCGGGGATTCACCCGGACGACAACGCGGAAGTGGCTCAGTGGTAGAGCATCACCTTGCCAAGGTGAGGGTCGCGGGTTCGAATCCCGTCTTCCGCTCGCGGTCGCATCAAGCCACGATGCAGCAGGCACGGACGATTAGCTCAGCGGGAGAGCGCTTCCCTGACACGGAAGAGGTCACTGGTTCAATCCCAGTATCGTCCACTCAAGAAGTCCCAGGTCAGCGATCTGGGACTTTCTGCTTTCCAGGTCGACCATGGACGTCCTAGGAAAACGGTCAGACCGGCTTGTCCCGCTCGATCAGGTTCCGCAAGGCGCGGTCGAGTCTCGCCTGCGCGCCTCCGGGGTGAGCGCCTGCAGCAGGTCCGGCACTTATCCGATTGATCTCCTTATGCGATATGTCCAGGATTCGACCATGACGTCGATGCCATCCAACAGATTCGCGCCGGAGATCCTCGACTACTACCTCCAGGGCCGTGAGGACGGCCGCCTCCGGAGCGGCAGGAACAGGCTGGAGTTCTGGCGCACCCAGGACGTACTCCGCCGCCTCCTGCCGCCCGCCCCCGCGCAAATCCTGGACGTGGGCGGCGGCAGCGGCATCCACGCGGAATGGCTGGCCGCCACCGGTCATCAGGTCGAGCTGATCGATCCGATCCCACTCCACGTCGAGCAGGCTTCCCGGCTGCCCGGCGTCACGGCCCGGCTCGGTGACGCCCGGCGCCTCGACGTCCCGGACTCCTCAGTCGACGTCGTCCTGCTGCTCGGCCCGCTCTACCACCTGATCGACCGTGCCGACCGGATCACCGCGCTGACCGAGGCCCGGCGGGCGGTACGTCCGGGCGGGCTCGTCATCGCCGCCACCATCGCCCGCTGGGCCGCCGTCCACGACATGATCCGCCTGGGCCTCTACCAGGATGAGCAGGTACGGCAGGCGGCCGACCAGGCGGCCCGCACCGGCGTCCTGCCCGACAACGGCGACATCGGGTTCACCACCGCCTACTTCCACGACCCCCAGGAAGTCCTCGGCGAGTTCGCCGACACCGGACTGCCCGGCGCCACGCAATACGCCCTCGAAGGAGTCTTCGCCCTGTACGCCGAGGACTGGCTCGACGACCCCGCACGACGCACCCTGCTACTCGACGTGGCCCGCCGTACCGAGAACGACCCCGCTCAGCTCGGCTTCGGCCACCTGCTGACCACGGCACGTACGTGAAGACCTTTGAGCCAGTGCGGCATCAGCGTCCCTTCCTCCCGCCGGGGAGTGCGTCATTCACCAGCAGTTGGCCTCGTACGTTCCAGTCCGGGCTACGAGCTCAGGCGGGCGCTGACCTGACGGCCCAGGTCACGCGTGACGTCCAAATTTCCGGCCCTCCGGCGACCGCATCACCGATCATCTCGGCCAGGCTCCGGCTCGTCCGGCGGCGGGTCGTCCTGACCACGCCCTCGGCCATATCCCGGCCGCGCAACTCGGCCCACACCGCCAGGTACTCCTGCCACCGGGCACCGTCGTGTGGTCCGCACTTCTGCCACCGGCCGCAGCCACCCTCATCCTCGACCGAGTCGGGGACGACGCTTAAGCGCTCCCATCGACGCGAACTTCAGGCGGGGTCGGGGAGTTCGGGGCGGGGGCGGCGGACGGGGGTCGCCGTGGCGGACAGGGCGATGGCCAGGCAACCGACCCCGGCGACCGTGCACACGGCCGCGACACCGTAGCGACTGGCCGCCCAGGTGAGCAGTGCCGCGCCGAGCGGCCCGAGGGCCGAGTGGACGGTCCAGAACGCCGACGTGACCCGTCCCAGCAGGTGGTCGGGGGTGACCTCCTGCCGTAAGGACATGGAGGAGATCCCGGCCGCGCCCGTCGAGAAGAGGTAGGCCGTCGCAAGCACCGCGACCATGGGGACGTTCGGGGCGAGCCCGAGGAAGAAGACGGCGAGCCCGCACAGCGCGTAGGACCCGATCCAGGCCATGCCGAACCCGAACGTCTTACGGACCGGCGTTATGAGGAGGGCGGCCGCGACGGTCCCGGTCGTCGCCACCGCGAGCACATATCCGGCGACGTTGTCGGGCTGCCCGAGGTCATGCTTGAGGTGGTAGATCAGCACGTCCGGCAGGCCGTAGGTGACGAAGGTGAGGAACGACAGCAGCACGGTCAGGGCCCGCAGGACCGGATGCCGCCACAGGAACCGCGCGCCCACCAGGAAGTCCCGCCACGCCGTCGCAGGTGCGGCCGGCGTGACCCTCGCGCGCGGGCGGACGAAGCAGAGGCCGATGGCGGAGACGGCGAAGCTTCCCGCGTCTATCGCGATCGCGGCGGCGGGGCCGAACGCCGCCGAGAAGGAGTCGCCCACGACCGAGAGCGTCTGGGCGCCCAGGAACAGGGTGAAGCCGCGATTCCCCCACAAGGACCGGGAGGTTCCCTCTGCCGTGTCGTCCGCCAACCGGCCTCCGTTCCCCGTGGAGAGATCTTCCCCGCGACACCGTAGGCGCCCCTCGCCGGGTGGCACAACGGCTGTTCGCTACCAGGCGAGCCCGGATACCGGGCGCTCCCCGTGCCAGACCGCCCGCTGCGGTAACCGCAGGTCGGGCAGGTCGCCGGGGTAGCGCGCAGGCACGACCTTCACGCCGTCGAGCCCGGCGGGGAGATCGACGCGAATCAGTCGGTCCGGCGAGGCGTTCCCGCATTCCGCGACGTCGCTGTGCGTGCCCACCAGCAGGTGCCGCCCTGAGGAATCAAGCGCGACGGAGGCGACGGATCCGCAGCCGGACGCGAAAGCCGTACCGAGCGGCTTCCTCGCGCCGACGCCGTAGACGATCACTCTCTGGTCGTACGGCTGGAATTCATCGCCATCGACGACGATCGCCAGGTCCGCGCCGGGGGTCAGCAGGGCGCCATCGATCGCGAGGTCCTTCGCCGAGAGGTACGGCTCGCGCGGCAGGAGGCTCCCGGCGGCGCTCCTGGTGTCGAGGGACAGCAGCCCTGGCAGGTGCCCGCGGCCCGCGCTGCCTCGGAACACGAGCGTCGAACGGTCCGACCATTCCAGGCCGAGGGTCCCTTCGCCGGAACTCTCCGATGTGTGCTCCCCGGGAGCCGACCACTCGCGCGCCGGGTCGAGGACGCCGACGACGGTCGTCGACGAGACTCCATGTCGTCAGGCCGGCCGCGAGCCACCACCAGAACAGCGGGTACGGCTGGCGCCCCCGTGCGGGAGGCAGGGGCGGCGGTGGGGGAGGCGCGGATGCGGGAGGCACGGTGGGGGAGGCCTTCGTAGTGATCAAGACTTAAGGCCACGCACCATATCAAGAGGCGACGACAAGAGCCTGTGGGGCGGCGTGTCTCATTCTGGTGCGAAGCCACAGCAACTGGACGGCGGTGTCGCCCCCGCAGTGGCGCACGACCTCCAGCAGTTCCTCGTCCCGGGCGCCCTGTGCCCCCTGCGCGACGATCGACCAGGCGATCTCGCATTCGGTCGCCAGGAGGTAGACGTCGTGCAGGTCGCGCAGCAGCCCGAGACAGCCTGGCCGCGTGCCGGAGAAGAGCGCGGAGTGCAGCCGCTCGGGCTCCTCGGAGGCTCCGGCCGAGTAACGCCGGACGAACGGCTCCAGCCGCCTCGCCTGCTCCCCGCACTGTACGGCCAGGCGCTCGCAGACGCCGTACATGTCGGGCTCGTGCGGGTGGCCGCGCCTGATCTCGCGGAACGCCTCGGCCAGCGCGTTCTCGGAACGGTGGAGCAGCCGCAGGTAGTGGGCGAGGTGCATCGGTCACACCTCCTCTAGCCGTTCGGAGCCCTTGAGGGACCCGAGGTCCTCCGCCACGCCCCCTGCCCCGTCGCCCGCGCCGGACACCTTCGTGACCCGGACGGCGGCGACGTTGAAGATCGGCTGTTTGGAGACCGGGTCCCAGCCCGTGACCGTCAGCTCGTCCGCGGCCCGCGCCGTGTCAGAGTGAAACGGCATGAAGACGACGCCGGGCCGCGTTCCGCGCACACGGGCGGGCGCCTCCAGGGCCGAGTGCCGCGACTCCACCCGGACGAGGTCGCCGTCGCCGATGGCCAGCGCGGCGGCGTCTTGGGGGTTCACCTCCACCCAGGGCTCCCGGTCCGCGTGGCCGGGCTCGGGCGCCGGGGACGGGAACCGGCAGACGGGCCGGCCGGTGACGAACAGCAGCGGATAGCCCTCCCCCGTCACCTCCGCGGAGGGCCGGTAGTCGGCCGCGTGGAGGAAGGCGCGGCCGCGCGGGTCCTTCGCGCGGTAGCGTTCCACCCCCCACTCGGCGCCCGTGGCCAGGTCGTACCCGTACGTCTGGCACTCGGACGGGTCCGTGGCGAACCGTCCCCCGGCGTACAGGCGCTCGGTGCCGTGCGGCGTCGACGGCGTGCAGGGCCACTGGATGCCGCTGCCGCCGCGCAGCCGGTCGTAGGTGATGCCGGTGTAGTCGCACGGGCGGCCCTTCGAGCAGGCCTTCCACGCCTCGAAAGCCGACTCGGGGTCGTGCCATCGGATCAGCGGTGCGCCGTCCCGGTCGCGGAAGTCCATCCGGCGGGCGTAGTCGAGGAAGATGTCGAGGTCGGAGCGGGCGTCGCCGGGCGGCTCCACGGCTTTCTCGCAGATGTGCACCGTGCGGTCGGCGCCGGTGAGGGTGCCGAGCTTCTCCCCCCACGTCGCGGCCGGGAGCACAACGTCGGCGAGCCGCGCGGTCTCGGTCAGGAACAGGTCCTGGACGACGACGAACAACTCCTCCCCAGCGAGGGTCCGGCGGACCCGGTCGAGGTGCGGGAGCGAGACCGCCGGGTCGGCCGCCGCGATCCACAGCAGCTTGATCGAGCCCTCCTCGGCGTACCGGAAGATCTGCAGGGCGTGGGTGGGCGGCCCCGCGAGGGGGTCGACGTTCCAGAGCGCCGCGAGGTCGCGCACGTGCTCGGGGTTCTCCCAGTTGCGCATTCCGGGGAGGTCGCCCCCCGTGCCGGTCTCCCGCGCGTTGTGCGCGGACGGCTGCCCCGCCATCTGGAAGACGCCGGCCCCCGGCCGGCCGAGCATGCCGCGCAGCAGGTGGAGGTTGTTAACCTGGCAGGCCGCGGCGGTCGCCTGGTTGGACTGGTAGAAGCCCCGCAGCACGCTCGACACCAGCCGCTCGCACGAGCCGAGGATCTCGGCGGCCTGCTCGATCAGCCCCGCGGGGACGGCGCAGATGTCGGCGGCCCGCTTGGCGGGATAGGCCTCCACGACCCGGCACAGCTCCGCGAAGCCGACGGTGTGGTTCCCGACGTAGGCGGCGTCGTACCAGTTGTTCGCGATCAGCTCGTGGAGGAGGGCGTTCATCAGCGCCACGTTCGTGCCGGGACGGACGGCGAGGTGCACGTCGGCCTCCCGGGCCACCGGAGTGTCGTCCGGATCGACGGCGATCATCGCGGGCGGCCGCGGCCCGTGGCGGCGGTCGAGCATCCGCTCCCACAACACCGTGTGGGTGTCGGCCACGTTGTGGCCCCACAGCGCGATCGCGTCGCAGTGGTCGACGTCCGTGAAGGAGCCGGGCTGCCCGTCGGCCCCGAAGCTGGCTTTGAGCGCGGCGGCCGCGGTCGCCGCGCAGACGCGGGTGTTGCCGTCCAGGTGCGGCGTGCCGATCCCGGCCCTCGCCAGGACGGCGAGGGTGTAGTGCTCCTCGAGGAACAGCCGCCCGCTGGTGTAGAAGCCGAACCGGCCCCAGCCGCCGGGCGCTTCGAGCAGCTCCTTCGAGCGGGCGACGACCCGCCCCATGGCGGTGTCCCAGTCGGTCTCCACCAGCTCGCCGCCCTCCCTGACCAGTGGGCGGGTCAGCCGGGCTCGTTCCCAGCGGCCGCAGGTCTCCTTGGGGTCGAGCCTGCCATGGTTGACCCGGTCGGCGGCCCGGCCGCGCAACCCCACGACGCGGCCGTCCCTGACCGCGAAGTCGAGCGCGTCGCCTCCGGAGTGCAGGAAGGAGACGCCCTGCGCCCACGCGTCGGCGTCGGCCTCGGTGAGGCCGTCGTCCAGTAACGTGTCCACTCTCACGGGCCAGGGACTGCCGAGGCCGAGCTCGGCGGGCAGCGCGTCCCGGAGGCGTCCCGGCAAGGCCGCGGCCAGCCGTTCCACCCCGCCGGGAGGTCCGTACGGCGTGCGCCGCCCCCAGGGGTCGGCGATCGGGTCCGGCACCTGGCACCTCCCCGGTCACATGATGTGCACGACGCTCCCCGTACCCCGCGGCGCGCCTCCGGGCACGGAAGGCGACCGAACTGACGGGTTTCTTTTCGGATACTTTCCATGGCGAGTTGATGCCTTTGTCCGCCTCATGTACGGCGCTTGATCTGTAAAGTACGTTTACCGATGGATGTAGATGGATGTAGGCGCGGCTGAGTGAGGGCGTCAGTGTGGGTTCCACGCCTCTCGTAGGACGGCAGAACGCGCTGTCCGCGCTGGGGAACGCCCTCACCGCGAGCCTCCGAGACGGCTTCCAGTTCGTCACGCTGGTCGGCGACCCGGGAGCCGGCAAGACCCGGCTCCTCGGCGAGCTGGTGACGATGGCCGGCGAGCGGGGCTTCACCGCGCTGTGGGGCCGCGCCGCCGAGTTCGAGCAGGTCATGCCGTTCAGCGCGCTGGTCGACGCGCTCGACGACCACCTCGACGCGCGGCGTGAGGACATCGCCGACGCGGTCGGAGCCGCGCAGGCGGGCCTGCTGGCCGGTGTCTTCCCCGCGCTGGCGACCGGGGAGGAGCGTCCCGGCGCCGACCGCAGCGGCCTGGTCCGCTACCGGCTCTACCGCGCGTTGCGGCAGATGGTGGACCTGCTCGCCGGGCCGTCGGGGCTCGTGCTGATCCTCGATGACGTCCACTGGGCCGACGACAGCTCGATGGAGTTCCTCGACCACATCATCCGGCACCCGCCGGCGAGGCCGGTGCTCGTGGCGGCCGCCTACCGCCCGGCCCAGGCCCCGCCGCGGCTGGCCACGCTCACCACGACGGCCGCCACGCGCGGCCACGAGGTCGTCGTCGGACCGCTCGGCCCGGCCGAGGTCGAGGAGTTCCTCGGGCCGAGCGTCAGCCGCACCCGGAGCCGGGCGCTCTACGAGGCGAGCGCGGGAAACCCGTTCTACCTCGAGGCCCTGGCGCGGATGGGCCACACGGACGTGGCTGAGCTGCCGCCCACGGTGCTCGCCGCGCTCCAGGTCGAGCTGGGCGACCTCTCCCCCGACGCCCTGCTCGTCGCGCAGGCCGCGGCGGTGGCGGCCGACGAGTTCGAGCCCTCCATGGCCGCCGTCGCCGCAGAGGTGCCCGCCACGACCGCGCTGGCGGCGCTCGACGAGCTGGTGGAGCGCGACATCGTCCGGGCGAGCGGAGGCCGGTTCCGGTTCCGCCACCCGCTCGTACGGCGGGCCGCCTACGAGTCGGCGGCGGCGGGCTGGCGGCTGGCGGCCCACGCCCGGATCGCGGCCCACCTGGCGCGGCTCGGCGCTCCGGCCACCGCGCGGGCGCACCACGTCGAGCACTCCGGGTCCTTCGGCGACCTGGACGCCGTCGGGGTGCTGGTCACGGCGGCCCGCGCGGTCACCACGCACGCGCCCGCGACCTCGGCCCACTGGCTGCAGGCGGCGCTGCGCCTGATGCCCGGCGACGCCGCGACGCGGGAGGAGCGCCTGGCCCTGCTAATGGAGCTGAGCTGGGCGCAGGGCGTCAGCGGCAGGCTGGCGGACGGGCGCGACACCGCCCGGGAGCTGCTGCGCCTGCTCCCGGAGGACGACTACCCCCGCCGGGCACGGGCGGCGCGGCTGTGCGCGCTGATGGAGCGGCAGCTCGACCGTCCGCACGAGGCCCGCGCGCTCCTGCTGGACGAGCTGAGCCGCATGCCGAACCCCCGGGCCGCGGCCGCGGTGCCGCTGCGGATGCGGCTGGTCGCCGAGAGCATGATGCGGGTCGACTTCCGGGCGGCCCAGGCGGTGCTCGACCTGATGCCGGACACGGCCGAGGACTGGGAGCCCGGCCTCGAGGTGGCGGTGGCCGCGCTGCGGCCCATGCCGGCCTTCGCCGCCGGGCGGACGGCCGAGGCGCTCCGCTACGCCGAGAGGGCCGACCGGCTGATCAACACGGCGCCCGACGACCATCTCTCCGAGTGGCTCGACGCCATCGCGTGGCTGTGCTGGGCGGAAAGCAGCCTCGGCCGGTACGGCGACGCCCTCCGGCACTTCGACCGTGCGGCGGCCGTGGCCCGCTCGACCGGCCAGAGCTACATCCTGACCAACCTCCTCGCGGGCAGGGCCAGGACGCTGGTGACGATGGGACGGCTGGACGCGGCGATGGTCACCGCGGAGGAGTCCGTCGAGGGCGCGCGGTTGCTCGACTCCGGCCAGCAGCTCGTCTTCGCGCTCACCCAGGTCTGCCTCGCCGCGTCATGGGCGGGCGACGACGACACGGCGATCGGCGCGGGGAACGAGGCGGTCCAGCGCGGAGTCGGCGGGGGCGAGGTCTGGGAGGCCATCGCCCGCTACGCCAGGGGCCAGGCACTGATCAACGCCGGGCGGCTGGAGGAGGGCGCGGACGCCGTGCTCGACGCGTGCAACGGGTTCGAATCGCCGCGGCTGGACCGGGCGACGCTCCTGCTGTCGTGCGAGACGCTGGCGCAGGTCGCGGCGGCGCGTGGCCACACGGTCGAGTCGATGGCGTGGGCGGCGCGGGCGGTCCAGCTCGACGACCCGGCGCTGCCCGCCTTCGCCGGGCTCGTGCCGCTCGCCCGGGCCCACGCGCTGCGCGCCAAGGAGCCCGCGTCAGCGGCGGCGGCCGCCGCCGAGGCGGCCGAGCTGCTGGCCGCCGCCGATCGGCGGCTCGACGCGGGCCGGGCGCTGCTCGTCGCCGGGCTGGCCCACCAGGAGGCGGCCGACAAGGCGCGGGCCAGGGAGCGGCTCAAGGCCGCCGCCGACGTCTTCGGCACGTGCGGGGCGGGCAACCTCAAGACGCAGGCCGAGCGCGCGCTTCGCCGCCTCGGCGTCCGGGTGACCGCCGGCGGGGACGCCTCGCGGCTCGGGCTGTCGCCCCGCGAGATGGAGGTGGCCCTGCTGGTCGCGGACGGCCTGACGAACCAGCAGGTCGCGCAGCGGCTGTTCCTGAGTGTGCGGACTGTCGAGACGCACCTGTCCCGCATCTTCGCCAAACTGGAGGTCTCCTCCCGGGTGGGCGTGGCGACCGCGCTCAACCGCCGTGACTGAAGGAGCGGCGGTACACGGCGGGACATGTACGAGTTTTCCACGATGGTGCCGCCACCGGAGGTATTGGGATCGTTAGCCCCGGGAGGGCGATCAGATGGAACACCGAATACCCCGGTTCACGCTCGACGGCGTGCGGGAAGCCGAGGTGTCGGTCCATCCGTTCGCCACCGAGGACGAGCTCGGACTGACGCTGACCCGGTTCCGCCGGGCCGGCTTTCCGGCGGTGGGGTCGCCGGACGACGTCGTGCTGCTCGTCCACGGCCTGACCTCGTCGAGCGACATGTTCATCATGCCGGAGCACGTCAACCTGGTCAGGTTCCTGCACGACAGCGGGTTCGGCGACGTGTGGGCGCTCGATTTCCGGATGAGCAACCGGTTCCCGTACAACGTCGAGACACGCAGGCACACGCTGGACGACATCGCCCAGTACGACCACCCGGCAGCACTGCGTGAACTCCGCCGCCACGTGGGGGCGCGGCGGATTCACGTGGTGGCCCACTGCCTGGGGTCGGTGTCATTCCACATGAGCCTGTTCTCCGGCGCGGTCGACGGGATCGCCAGCCTGGTCGCCAACAGCGTGGGGCTGACGCCCCGGGTGAGCCGCTGGGCCAGGCTCAAGCTAGCCGCCGGACCCGCGCTGCTGGAGTACGGCACGGGCCTGCCGTACCTGGACCCGCGGTTCAGGGACGCGCCGCCGCTCACCCGGCGGTGGCTGCTGGCGCGGGCCGTCTCGCTGTTCCACCCGGAGTGCGGCGAGGCGGCCTGCCACATGCAGAGCTTCATGTGGGGCAGCGGCAGGCCCGCGATGTACCGGCACGGCAACCTGCGGCCGGAGACCCATGTCCATGAGAGGCTGGCCGACCTGAACGGCGCCTGCGACGTGAACTACTACCGGCACGTCCGCAAGATGGTCGCGGCCGGGCGGGTGGTGAAGTTCGACCCGGGCGAGCCGCGGCACGCCGCCCTGCCGGACGACTATCTCGCGAACGCCGCCGATGTCGGCACGCCGATCCTCTACATGACGGGCGACCGCAACGACGTCTTCACCGACTCGAACATCTTCTGCCACGAGGTCATGTGGAAGGCCGCGCCGGGGCTGCACGAGCTGCGGGTCCTTCCGGGTTACGGGCACATCGACCCGCTGATCGGCAAGGACGCCCACCTGGACGTGTTCCCGCACATCCTCGACTTCCTCAAGCGGCACTGAGAACGGCGGGGACATGGAACACGTCGACGTGGTCGTGGTCGGCTCGGGGTTCGGCGGCGCGGTGACGGCCTACCGGCTCGCCGAGGCCGGGCTGTCCGTGGTGGTGCTGGAGCGGGGCAGGCCGTACGCGCCGGGCTCGTTCCCGCGCGGCCCCGCCCAGCTCGGCCAGGCCTTCTGGGACCCGGACGAGGGCCTGTACGGCATGTTCGACGTCTGGAGCTTCCGCGACTGCGACTCCGTGGTGTCGAGCGGCCTCGGCGGGGGCTCGCTCATCTACGCGAACGTGCTGCTCCGCAAGGACGAGGAGTGGTTCGTCCACGAGGAGGCCATGCCGGGCGGCGGCTACGAATCGTGGCCGGTCGGGCGCGCCGACCTCGATCCGCACTACGACGCGGTCGAGCGCATGATCGGCGTCTCGCCGTACCCGCTGGACCGGCCGGCCTACGGCGACACCCTCAAGACGCTCGCGATGCGGGACGCCGCCGCCGAGCTCGGGCTGGACTGGCGGCTGCCGCCGCTGGCGATCAGCTTCGCGCCGTCCCCCGGAGCGGAGCCCGGCCTGGGCCTGCCGATCGCCGATCCCGAGTACGGCAGCGCGCACGGCGTGCCCCGCCGTACGTGCCGGTTGTGCGGGGAGTGCGACATCGGCTGCAACGACGGCGCGAAGAACAGCCTGGACCACACCTACCTGGCGGCGGCCCGGCGCGGTGGCGCGGACCTGCGCACGCTGCACGAGGTGCGGGCCATCCGGCCGAACGTGGGCGGGGGCTACGACGTCGACTACGTGGAGCACATGCCCCCCGGGCCGAGGCGGACGGGCCCGCACACGATCAGCTGCGACCGCCTCGTCCTCGCGGCCGGGACGTACGGAACGTCGCACCTGCTGCTGCGCAACCGGGAGGCGTTCCCCGGCCTCAGCGAGACGCTCGGGACGCGGTTCTCGGGGAACGGCGACCTGCTCGCGTTCCTGCTCAGGGCCAGGGACCGCACCCGGACCCGGCCCATCAACGCCAGCCGGGGGCCGGTCATCACGAGCGCGATCCGGCTGCCGGACGGCGCCGACGGCCGGGGGGCCTACATCGAGGAGGGCGGCTACCCCGCGTTCGTCGACTACCTCGTCGAGGGCGCCGACCTGGGGAGCGAGCTCGGCCGGGCGGCGAGGTTCGTGCTCGAACGGCTGCGCGGCCTGCTGACGCACGACACCAACCTGTCGGCGGAGATGGCCGGGCTGATGGGCAGGGGCGAGCTGTCGGGCAGCTCGCTGCCGCTGCTCGGCATGGGCAGGGACGTCCCGGACGGGGAGCTGCGGCTGCGCGACGGGCGCCTCGACGTGGTGTGGAACGCCGGGACCAGCGAGGAGTACTTCGACCGGCTGCGCGCCACCATGCGGCGGATCAGCCACGTGCTGGGGGCGGACTACGCCGACAGCCCGTCGTGGCGGCGGAAGAGGGTCATGACCGTGCATCCGCTGGGCGGGACGCCGATGGGCCGCCACTCCGGTGAGGGCGTGTGCGACGCCTACGGCGAGGTCTTCGGCTTCCCCGGCCTGTACATCGCCGACGGCGCGGCCCTGCCCGGCCCGGCGGGCGCCAACCCGGCGCTCACGATCGCCGCGCTGGCCGACCGGATGTGCACCCGCATGCTGGAGAACCGGGAATCCACCGCTCGGTCCGCCCCTGTGTCCGCCCCTGTGTCCGCCCCTGTGTCCGCCCCTGTGTCCGGCCCTGTGTCCGCCGTCGACTCGGCGTGCGCTCCCGGGGACCGCACATCCCTGTGGTTCGTCGAGGAGATGCGGGGCCTGCTCGGCGGCGACTTCGCGTTCCGGCTCACCATCACGGCCGACGACGTCCACCGCTTCCTCTCCGAGCCCGAGCACGAGGCACGGGCCGAGGGATGGATCGACGCCGCGATCTGCGGGGGCCGGCGTCCGGTCGCGCGGGGCTGGTTCAACCTCTTCTCGCCGGGAGGGTCGCCCGGCCGCAGGGAGATGCGCTACCGGCTGCATTTCCGGGATGGGGACGACCGGCCGCTCACCCTCGCGGGGTGGAAGGACGTCCACCACGGGCCCCCGACGCGGCTGTGGCTGGACACCTCCACGTTGCACGCCCGGCTGCTGGAGGGGCACGTCGAGGAGGGCGCGGAGGAGGCGGAGGAGAAGGTGATCGCCGAGGGGACGCTGCGCATCCTGCCGTCCGACCTCGCGAAGACGCTGACGACCTTCCGTACGGCCGGCCCGGACGGCGCCGCCGCCCTCGCCCGGTTCTGCCGGTTCTTCCTCGGCGAGCTGTGGGAGGTCTACCGGCCGCGCCAGGGGTCGTAGTCGACTTCGAGGGGCTCCTGGGCCGGGCGTTCGGCCTCGGGGACGTGCTGGAGGTTCACCCGGATCCGCGTCCACGCGGAGCTGCGACCGCGCATCGAGTCGACCAGGACGTCGGCCGGTTCCAGCCGCCCCGCCACCTCGGGATGCCGGGTCTTCCACCGCTCGAACCCCGCCATGGCCTCGTCCCGCGTCTCGGCGCGGGCGATCTCGATCAGCGGCATGACGGGCTTGCGCCGTCCCTCCCCCTTGGGCGCCCGGGGTCGCGGCTCCTGTGAATCGGCCAGCTCCAGCAGGGCCTCCAGCGAGCCCGCCTCGTCCTCCATGGCCGCCCAGGGGTCCCCGATCTCGGCGTACCGCTCCGGCACGGTGTCCATCGTGAACTCATCGGGACGGCGGCGCTCCGCCTCGTCCCACGTGAGCGGCGTGGAGACCAGGCCGGTGGGCCGTACGGAGTAGGCAGAGGCGACCGTGCGGTCCCGGGCGTTCTGGTTGTAGTCCACGAAGACGCCCTGGCGCTCCTCCTTCCACCACCGGCTGGTGGCGATCCCGGGCGCGCGGCGCTCGACCTCGCGGGCCACGGCCTCGGCGGCCCGCCGTACGTCGCGGAACGTCCAGCGCGGCTCGATCCGGGCGTAGACGTGGAAGCCGCGGGAGCCGGACGTCTTGGGCCAGGCGGTCAGCCCGTGCCGCTCCAGCACGTCCCTGGCCACGGACGCGACGCCGACGATCTGGTCCCACTCGACGCCGGGCACCGGGTCGAGGTCGATCCGCAGCTCGTCGGGGTGGTCGAGGTCCCCGGCGCGGACGGGATGCGGGTTCAGGTCGACGCAGCCGAGGTTCACCGTCCAGAGGAGGGCGGCGACATCGCGGATCACCACCTCGTCGGCCGTGCGGCCGGAGGGGTAGCTCAGCTCGGCGACCTCGATCCAGGCGGGCCGCTTCGACGGGGCCCGCTTCTGGAAGAACGCCTCCTGGTCCACCCCGTGGACGAAGCGCTTGAGGATGACCGGCCGGCCGTCCACTCCGCGCAGCGCCCCCTCGGCGACGGCCCGGTAGTAGGCGACGAGATCGCCCTTGGTGTGCCCGGTGCGCGGGAAGACCACCCTGTCAGGGTTGGTGATCCGCACTTCCCTGCCGTCGGCCTCCAGCGTCATGCCGCCACGATACGCCTGGACGTAAATAGGTCGGAGGTATTACGTCCGACCGTAATTCAGCAGCGTGTTCCCGCCACTTGACTGGGTTGACTCATCGGATCTATCGGGCCTAATCTGAGCGAGCCGCGCAGGTCGCGGTGATGCGCGCGTGGACGCATGGCAGTTCTCACAGCACCTGGCAAGGCCGGTGATGGCGACAACCGGCCGCTCGGAACGGAGACTTCCTGTGTTACGACGCGCGTTAAAGGGATGGGCGTGGCTTACCGCGCTCGTCGTCCTCGCCGCCCCGGCGGTGGCGGTGAACCCGGCCTCGGCCGCGGCCACGTTCAACGTCCGCGACTACGGCGCGGCGGGCAACGGCTCGACCAACGACACCGCCGCCATCAACAAGGCGATCACCGCGGCCAACAGCGCGGGCGGCGGCATCGTGCAGTTCCCGTCGGGGACCTACAAGTCCAGTAACACGATCCACCTGAAGAGCAACGTCACGATCCAGCTCGACTCGGGCTCCACGATCATGGGGTCGAGCGCGAAGACCTACGACGCCCCCGAGTCCAACCCGTACGACGCCTACCAGGACTACGGGCACAGCCACTTCCACAACGCGATGATCTACGGCGACCGCCTCACGAACATCGGGTTCACCGGATCGGGCACGATCGACGGCGGCGGCAACCTCATCACGGGCAACCCCTCCTCCGGCGAGGCCGACAAGATCCTCTCGCTGACCAGGTGTGACGGCCTGACCCTCAACGGGGTCAAGTTCCGGCGGGGCGGGCACTTCGCGATCCTCACCAACAACTGCAACAACATCACGTCGGACCACCTGCGGATCGACACCGCCAGTGACCGCGACGGCTGGAACGTCATCAGCGCGCAGAACGTCACCGTCACCAACGCCGACATCGCGGCCAACGACGACGCTCTCGTGTTCAAGAGCGACTACGCGCTCGGGGCCAAGCTGCCGAACGGGCACGTGACGGTCACCGACTCCCACCTGTCGGCGCAGTGCTGCAACGCGCTGATGTTCGGCTCGGAGACCTGCGGCGACTTCACCGACTACCAGTTCTCCCGGATCAACATCACCGGCGCGCAGAAGTCGGGCCTCGGCCTGGTGTCCATGGACGGCGCGGTCATCACCGACGTCCACTACCACGACATCACCATGACCGGGGTCAGGTCGCCGATCATGCAGAAGGTCGGCACACGGAAACGATGCGGGAACAGTCCGGGCGTGGGCCGCATCAGCAACATCACCTACGAGAACGTGACCGGCACCGGCGCCAGCCCGTCGTTCAGCCCGACGCTGTGGGGCGAGTCGGGGTCCAACCGGATCAGCGACGTCACCTTCACCAACGTCCACCTGACCGTGCCCGGCGGCAACGGCACGATGTCGACCGGTGTGCCGTCCAACGACCCGAACAACTACAACCCGAACAGCATCGGCACCCGGCCGGCCTACGGGTTCTACATCCACAACGCCAACAACATCACGTTCAATGACAGCTCGGTGGAGTTCGCGTCCAACGACGGCCGTCCCGCGATCATCGCCAACACCGGGAGCTCGATCAAGTTCAACCACTTCACGGCCGAGCGGGGCACCAGCAGCCCGCACGACATGGGCTTCCAGTCCGTCACCGGATACTGCGTGGCCGACAGCGCCAACACCGCCGGCGGAGCCCTGCGGATCAGCAACACCAGCTCCACGGAGAGCTGCCCGACCTCGGCCGACTTCTCGCTGGGTGTCACCCCGTCGAGCCAGACCGTCACCGCCGGGTCGAGCGCCACGTACACGGTCAACACGTCCACGGTGTCCGGCTCCCCCGGCCCGATCACGCTGAGCGCGAGCGGGCTTCCGGCCGGCGCGACGGCGACCTTCAGCCCGAACCCCGTGACGCCGGGGAGCAGTTCGACGCTGACGGTCGCCACGGCGGCGTCCACGCCGGACGGCTCCTCCACGCTCACCGTCACCGGAACCGCCTCCTCGCAGACGCACACCGCGACCGCCGGGCTCACCGTCGGCACCTCCGGCGGTGGCGGCACCACCGTCACGGCCGAGGCGGAGAGCGGCACGGTCACCGCGCCCATGCAGGTGGCGAGCGACGCGGCCGCGTGGGGCGGCCAGTACGTCACGGTCGCGCCGGGGAACAACAGCACCGGCTCCGCGCCCTCGAACGGCTCGACGGTGATCCCGTTCAGCGTCTCGGCCGCCGGGACCTACCGGTTCTGGGGCCGGGTCATCGCGCCCGCCAACACCGATGACTCCTTCTGGGTCAGGGTCGACGGCGGATCCTGGGTGAACTGGAACGACATCACCACGGGCGCGGCGTGGCACTGGGCGCCGGTCACCAACGACGCGTCCTCGGACGCGCCGATCACCGCAAGCCTCTCGGCCGGCTCTCACACCCTCACCGTCGCCTACCGGGAGGACGGCGCCAAGCTGGACCGCGTCCTGATCACCGATGACGCCGGCCTGGTTCCGGCCAACGACCCGCCGCCGGCGGGCACCCGCTACGAGGCGGAGAACGCGACGATCTCGCAGGGCGTCGTGGAGTCCAACTGGGCGGGCTTCAGCGGCACCGGCTTCGTCAACCTGGACAATGTCGCGGGCAGCTACGTCGAGTGGACCGCCAACGCCGACGCGGCGGGCACGGCGACGCTGAAGTTCCGCTTCGCCAACGGCACCACCGCCGACCGTCCGATGACCATCACGGTCAACGGCACCACCGCGGGCACCCTGACCTTCTCGCCCACCGGCGCGTGGACGACCTGGCAGACCGCGACCGTCACGGTCCCGCTGAACGCGGGCGCCAACGTCATCCGGGCCACCGGCAGCACGGCCACCAGCGGCCCCAACCTGGATTACCTGGAGATCTAACCCAGTCACCACCCCCCGGCCCGGGCGGAATCCCCTCCCCCGTCCGCAAGCTCCCCCCGGGCCGGGGACCCCCCCTCCGGCGTGATCAGGCACGGGTTCCCGCGAAGGCCGATCCACCTGCCCAAACACCGGCCGTGATCATGCACGGATTCCCGGATACAGGCAATGACCTGCGAAAACACCAGTCGTGATCATGCCAGCGAACCATCAGAGTGATCCACTGAGATAGCGCTCGGCCAGCTCGCAGGCGCCCCGGGTGTATCCGGCGCCGAGCTCGCGGGCGAACTCCACCCCCGTGTGGGAGCCGATCCAGGCGACCAGCAGGAGGCGGCGGAACATGACGAAGGTCCAGATCTCGTCCTCGTCGTCCTTCGGTAGATCCAGGACGGTCCGGTAGCCGCGGAGCCAGGAGTCGATCATCTGGGGCACCTGGGGATGGTGTTCGATGAAGCTGACGGCCGCGCCGAAATCGTAGAGGTACCACCCCAGGCCGCAGTCGTCGAAGTCGATGACGCTCGTGCCGGCCTGGCCGTCCACGAGCAGGTTGGCCAGGCGCAGGTCGGCGTGGATCAGGCCGTACCGCTCCCGCCCCTTGCCGAACCGCCCCAGCCGGTCGCGCAACGCCGCCTCCAGCCGGGTCAGTACGGCATGGGCCTCCTTGTCCACACCGGCCCCGTCCTGCCACCTCCCCCACCGGGCGATCGGGCCGAAGGCGGCGTCGCAGTCCCAGTGGAACCGGGTGAACGCGGACGGGCGGGCCCATTCGCGGGCGTGCCGGTGCATGCGCGCGGTGAGCGCGCCGAGCGGCTCGAAGTGCTCGGCGAGCCGGTCCTCGGCGGGCTCACCGCCGGGGAGGAACTCGAACATCACGCAGGCGCGTCGCTCGGCCCCCGGATCCTCCACGGTGACCACCCTCGACCCGTCGCGGGCGGGAATCACCGCGGGGGTCCTGATCCCCGCCTCCGCGCGCAGCGCCTCCAGCCAGTCGAGTTCGGAGACGATGGCGTCGAGCGTGTGGTAGCCGAGGCGGTGAACCCGCAGGATCGTGCGGGAGCCCGAGTCCTCGACCGCGAAGGTGGCGTTCTCCGACACGCTGATCAGCGTCACGGCGGCATGCGGCGAGAGGTCGTACCGCCGCAGGGCGCGGCGGGCGGCTTCCTCCACGCGGGCGAGCACGCCGGCTCCCCCGGACAGGTCGTGGACCTCCATGCGTCCTCCTTCAGTGGGGCGCGAGGCCGTCCAAGACCAGGGGGAAGAGGTGCTCATGCCGGGCGAGCACTGCTCCACGTGTTCGGATCACCGCCCCGGACTTTACCGAAGGAGCGGCGACGCCGGAAGCGACGATTGCGCGGCGCGCGCGTCCGGCGGCACACCAAGCGAGCTCGTCCTTAGCGTCGCTCAGGACTGAGGTCCGACCGGACCGTGCGGTTTGCGTGGTGAAGATTACGAAACACCACAGGTCTTGCCCGGACAAACCAGCAAATGGCACCATTTCCGCACATCAAGGCGAGATATCGCTATATCGACCGATTTCTCCGTAAGGGATCTTTTTGAGCACTTTTGAGCAAGAGGTCGGCGCGCCCGCCGGGACGCCGGGCGTCAGCCGCCTCCGCAAGGACGCCGTCGGCCTCGTCGGCGTGATTTTCATGGCGGTCGCCACCGCCGCCCCGATCACCGCCATGACCGGCAACGTCCCCATCGCCGTCGGCTTCGGCAACGGCCTGGGGGCTCCGGCGGGCTACCTCTTCGCGACCATCGTTCTGACCATCTTCTCGGTGGGCTACGTCGCGATGGCCAAGCACATCACCTCGGCCGGGGCGTTCTACGGCTACATCTCGCACGGCCTCGGCCAGGTCGTCGGCATGGTGGCGGGCCTGCTCGCCACCATGGCGTACGTCGTGTTCGAAGCGTCCATCATCGGGTTCTTCGCCTACTCGGCCAACGACACGTTCAAGACCCTCGCGCACGTGGACATCCACTGGCTGTGGTTCGCGCTCCTCGGCCTCGCGCTCAACGCCGTGCTGACCTACTTCGACATCAACCTGACCGCCAAGGTGCTCGGCGTCTTCCTCGTCACCGAGATCCTCATGCTCGGCCTCACGGCTACCGTGACGCTGTTCCACGGAGGCGGCCCGGACGGGCTGATGGTCTCGTCCATCAACCCGGTGAACGCCTTCACGACGAACGGCCTCGCGGCGGGCGCGGTCGGGCTCGGGCTGTTCATGTGCTTCTGGTCGTGGGTCGGCTTCGAGTCCACCGCGATGTACGGCGAGGAGTCGCGCGACCCCAAGCGGATCGTTCCCAGGGCGACGCTGGTCTCCGTGGTGGGCATCGGCCTGTTCTACACCTTCGTCTCCTGGATGGTCGTCGCGGCCAACGGCGTCAAGGCGCCGGAGATCGCCGCCAAGGAGTTCGCCGGGATCTTCTTCAACCCGACCAGGGAACTCGTCGGAGTGTGGGCCGTGGACCTCTTCAAGGTGCTGATCCTGACCGGGTCGTTCGCCTGCTCGATGGCGTTCCACAACTGCGCCTCGCGCTACCTGTACGCGCTGGGCCGGGAGGACCTGATCCCCGGCACCGGCCGCACGCTCGGGGCCACGCACGCCAGGCACGGCTCCCCGCACATCGCCGGGTTCGCGCAGACGGCGATCTCCGTCGTCATCGTCCTCGCGTTCTTCTTCGCCGGCATGGACCCGTACATCCACATCTACACGCTGCTCGCGGTGCTCGGCACGCTGGCCATCCTCATCGTGCAGTCGCTGTGCTCGTTCGCCGTGATCGGCTACTTCCACGTCAAGAAGAAGCACCCGGAGACGGCGAACGTCTGGCGCACGCTCCTCGCTCCGCTCGCCGGCGGCCTCGCGATGATCTACGTGGTCCTGCTGCTCTTCCAGAACCAGGAGGCCGCGGCCGGCGACGCCTCCAAGAGCCTGTTCTTCACGCTCATTCCGTGGATCGTGCTCGGCTTCGCCGCCCTCGGAGCCGGGCTGGCCCTCTACCTGAAGGTCAGGAACCCGCTGAAGTTCGACATCATCGGCCGCATCGTCCTCGAGGACACCGTCGAGCGCGACTAGTGCCCCGACCGGCAAGGTTTGCCCGGAAGGAGCGGTGTCCAGGGTGGTGCATCGCAAGGCGGAGGAGGAGGTCGTAGCGGAGCCTACGGCCGACGACGACAACGCGGCGAGGTGCCGCCCCGGGCGACGCGACGGGGCAAAGATTGACGGGAGGGGCACTAGGTCACGCGAGGGCGGCGTCGATCTCGGGGCGGTGGGGCATGGACGTGCTCGCGCCTTCCCGCTGGACCGACAGCGCCGCGGCGGCGGAGGCGAACCTGAGCGCGTCCTCGGGGCAGAGCCCCTCGGTCCTCGCGACCGCGAGCGCCCCGGCAAAAGTGTCCCCCGCCGCCGTGGTGTCCACGGCCTTCACCGGTACGGCGGGCGCCCAGAGGCGGGTGCCGTCGCGGGAGCCATACAGCGCGCCCTTGGACCCCAGGGTGATGACGGCCTCCGGGACCCGGTCCAGGAGGGCCTCCAGGGCCGCGTCAGGGGCCGCCAGGCCGGTGATCGCGGCCGCCTCGTGCTCGTTGGGCACGATGAGGCCCACCGCGTCGAGCAGCTCGCCCGGGAGCGGCACGACGGGCGCCGGGGTGAGGACCACCGGGACCCCGGCCACCGCGGCCGCCCGCGCGGCCGCCACGACGGCCTCCATCGGCAGTTCGAGTTGGAGCAGGAGGGCGTCGGATCGCGCGATCACCTCGGCGTCCTCGGGGGTGGGGCCGGTCACGGCGCCGTTGGCCCCGGGCACCACGATGATCGAGTTGGCTCCGCTGTCCTGGACGACGATGTGGGCGATTCCCGACGGTCCGGGCGCCACCCGCAGGCGGCCGGTGTCCACGCCCGAGCCGGCGAGCGCCGCGCGCAGGCCGGACCCGAAGGCGTCGTCGCCCACGGCGCCGACGAAGGCGACCTCCGCTCCGGCCCGCGCCGCGGCGATCGCCTGGTTGGCCCCCTTGCCTCCGGGGATCGTGCGGAAGGCCCGCCCCGTCACGGTCTCCCCCGGCCGGGGAGCCGTCGCGACGTAGGCCACCAGGTCCATGTTGGCGCTGCCGAATACCGAGATCACGAGCCGTCCTTCCTGGAGCCCAGACTGGAGCGCCCCGCCGTTCAGGGCCGCGGACACCGATCCTGCCGTGCGGCCCGGCGACCCATGTCCCAGCCCCCGTGTGCGGGCCGTACGGCTCGCTGGTCACCCCTCGGCAACAAGCCGCGCGTTGGTTCTGCTATTCGAGCAGATTCGCCCTAGAATCCGCCGGTGTGAACGAAGGTCACGAGGAGCCGCCGAAGCTCCCAATCCGGGAGCGATCCTCCCGGCCCGGGACCGGCCGCCACCGACGGCCGCTACCGGCGAACCTGCCGCCGGACGCGCCCGCTCTGGTCCTGGCGGTGCCCGGCAAGGCCGAGGAGGTGGCGGCCGAGGTCGCCGCCATCGTACGGCTGGACAACCCCCAGATAGACCTTCGTCTCGTCTCGCTCGGCGACGGCGGCGCCGACCTGACCCAGGAGTTCACCGGCATCGCCGCGGAGCGCCCAACCGCCGGCCCCGCCGCCGTGGTCGTCCCCCTCGTCACCGGACCCCACCCGCGGGTCCTGCGGGCCGTACGGGACGCCGTGAGGCAGAGCGAGGCGGCCGTCAAGATCACCGGACCGCTGGGGCCGCATCCGCTGCTGGCGGAGGCGCTGCACGTCCGGCTGTCGGAGGCGGGCCTCGCCCGCGCGGACCGCATGCGGCTGTTCAACGTCACGTCGCCGGTCGACGGGATCATCGTCGCGACCGCGGGCGGCGACGAGGCCGCGCGGGGGGCCGACGCGACCGCCGTGCTACTGGCGGCCCGGCTGACGCTTCCGGTCGTCCCGGCGGCGCTGGACGGCGTGCCGACCGTGCGGGACGCGGCCGAGCGGCTGCGAAAGATCGGCGCCAACCGGCTGGCCATGGTGCCCTACGTCATCGGGCCGGAGACCGACCAGGAGCGGATCACGGCCGCGGCGGAGGCCATCGGCGCGGGCTGCGCCGCGGCGCTGGGGGCCCATGAGGCCGTCGCCCGGATGGTGTGCGTGCGCTACGGGGCGACGTTCGGAGGGTTCGAGGACTTCGACGACCTGGCGGAGTAGGGGCGCGGTGCATGATCACCGCTGAGGTCGTCGCGGCTCAGCGAGCATTCACAGGAAACCGTGCATGATCACGCAGAGGGTTGGCGCAGGTGGGGATGGTCCTGCGGGAGCCTGTGCATGATCACGCACGGGGAAGGGGGTGCGTGATCATGCACGGCAACTGGGGTTATGGGAGTGGGCGGCGGGCTGTGAAGCCGAGCTCGCTGCGGTGGTACCACCCCAGGTCGGTCTCCCCCTCGATCCAGCAGAGCCGGACCGAGACGCCGTCGAGGACGGACGGGAAGTCGATCAGCAAGGGCGCCGTTCCCTTGATCTCCATGCCTTGTGCGGCGAACCAGCTGAGGAGCTCGTCGATCCGGGCCTCGAGCGCCTTGGACTCGGGGAGCCCGCCGATGGCGGAGACCCCCGACTGTTTCAGGTCATAGGTGAGCTCGGCCAGGTCGGCCCTGACGGCCACCAGCTCCCGGACGTGTTCGAGCACCGTTGGCATCAGTGCCTTGGCCTCGTCTACGGTGAAGATCCTGTCCACCTCCCGGACGCCATCGCGTCGCGACAGTGCGTAGTGTGATTGACGGCTGCCATGATCAAGGGACGATCAGGGGACGAGCACCGCCCTGCCGAGGACGCGCCCGGCGGCCACCTCGTCCAGGGCGTGGGCCACCTCCTCAAGGGGGAACCGGCGGACCTCCAGCCGGATCCGGTCTTGCGCCGCGAGATTCATCAGCTCGGTCAGCTCGGTGTGGGTGCCGATCTGGTTGCCCAGCACGGTGAGCTCCCGGTTGATCATGTCGAGGAAGTCGATGTGCGTCCCGCCGCCGTAGCCGACGATGGAGTACACGCCGCCCTTGCGGAGGGCCGCCAGCGCCTCCTGAGGGACGTCGTGCTCGCCCACCAGGTCGAGCACCGCGTCGACGCCCCCCGTTCGCGCGACCATGTCGGCCACACTCTCGAAGACGGCGTCGGGGCCGTACGTCTCTGCCCACCTGAGCCGCTCGGCGCTGTTGTCCACGACGACCACCCGCGCGGTCGTGTAGAGCCGCAGCAACTGGATCGCGAGGTGCCCCAGGCCGCCGAAGCCGATCACGGCGACCGTGCTCTCCGGGCCGCTGTACGGGCGCAGGTGCGCCGCCAGCCGCTTGACCGCGTGGATCGCGGTCAGCCCGGCGTCCGCGTGGGGGGCCACCGCGGCGGGGTCGGCGCCCTCGGGCAGCTTCACCAGGGAGCGGGCGCTGGTCAGCATGTACTCGGCGTAGCCGCCGCCCCAGCCGTCCACGCCGGGGAAGCGCCAGGTCGGGCAGCGCATGTCGTCGCCCGACCGGCATGCCGTACAGAACCCGCAGGTGACGGCGGGATGGACGATCACCGGGTCGCCGGGGGCGAGCCAGCTCACCGCCGACCCGACCTCGGCGACGTATCCGGCGTTCTCGTGCCCCAGCGTGTACGGCAGGGCCGGATGGAACGCGTCGGCGAGCCCGCCTTCGAGGATGTGCAGATCGGTCCGGCAGATGCCGGCCCCGGCGATCCGCACCACCACGTCGAGAGGATGGGCGACCACCGGCTCCGGCACCTCGGTCACGCGGACCGGGGTGTGGTACTCGATGACCTGCACGGCCTTCACGACGACACATCCCAGCTCAGCGGGGCGCGCTGGATGCCGATCCAGCGGCGCTGGGTGAACTCGTCGATGTCCTCCTCGCCCGTGGGGCGGCCCATCGCGTCGTTCACGTGGACCATTCCGGAGCGGACCCGCTCCGCGAAGGCGAGGCCGCGCATGAGGTCGCCCGTGTAGACCGAGTTGACCAGTGCGGGGCACTGGTTGGTCAGCTCCAGGGCCTCCTCCTCGGACGAGACGACCGTGATCGCGGCGACCGGCCCGAAGGTCTCCTCGGTGAACAGCGGCATGTCCGGGGTGACTCCGGTGACCACCGCCGGCCGGTAGAACAGGCCGTCGTGCGTGCCGCCCTCGACCAGCCGGGCGCCCATCTTCACCGACCGGGCCACCAGGTCGGCCACCCGGTCCCGCTGGCCCTCGCTGATCATGGGGCCGAGCCGCACACCGGCGTCGAACGGGTCGCCCACGGTCAGCGCGCGGGCCTTGGCCACGAGGGCGTCCGTGTACGCCTCGGCGACCGACTCGTGGACGATGTGCCGGCCGGCCGTGATGCACGTCTGGCCCTGGAACTCGAACGAGGCCCACGCGCCGCAGGAGGCCGCGGCCTCGACGTCGGCGTCGTCCAGCACGACGAGCGCGTTGTCGCCGCCCAGCTCCAAACTGGTGCGCTTGAAGTCGCGGGCGGCGATCCGCGCCATCAGGCGGCCGATCTCGGTCGAGCCGGTGAAGTGGATCATCGCGACATCGGGGTGCGCCGCCAGCGGCTCGCCCGCGTCGGGACCGTCGCCGGTCACGAGGTTGATCACGCCCGGGGGCGCTCCGGCCTCCTCCAGCACCTCCACGAGCAGTTGGCCGCCCGCGATCGGGGTGAGCTCGGCCGGCTTGAGCACGACCGTGTTGCCGAGCGCCAGCGCGGGGCCCAGGGGGCGCAGCGCGAGGACGATCGGGAAGTTCCACGGGATGATCGCGGCGACGACGCCGAGCGGGACGCGCTGGTTCAGGATGAGCTTGCCCGGCTTGAACGCCGGGAGCAGGTCGCCGCCTGCGCGCCTGGCCAGCGAGGCCGACTCCAGGAACTTGCCGATCGCGGCGTTGATCTCGCCCCTGGCCTTGCCGCGGACCCCTCCGGTCTCGCGCATCAGCATCTCTTCGAACTCGCCGGCGCGCCGCTCCAGGATCGCCGCCGCGCGGCGAAGCACCGCGGCGCGCTCCTCGCCCAGCAGCGCCGCCCACGCGGGCTGTGCCCGTACGGCGGCCGCCACGGCCCTGTCCACGTCGGAGGCGTCACCCAGGGCGTACGTGCCGATCTCGGCGCCGGTGGCCTTCTCGGTCACGGGCGCGGTGGCCGCTCCGGGAACCCAGGAGCCGTCGATGTAGTGCCTGCCGTCGGAGATTCTCATTTATTTGATTCCTCCTGCCGTGACCCCGGCGACCACGAGCCGCTGGGACCACAAGAACACGATCAAAGGAGGCAGCATGGCGAGCGTGGAGAACGCCATCGCACCGCCCCAGTCGCTGGTGTTGGCGCCGAAGAAGCCCCACAGGCCCGTGGTCACCGGGCGCATGCTGTCCTCGGTCGCCAGCGTCAGCGCGAACACCAGGTCGCCCCAGCCCCACAGGAAGGCCAGCACGGCGACCGTCGCCAGCCCCGGCCGCGCGAGCGGCACGATGACCCGCAGGAACGCGCCGAACTCCGAGCACCCGTCGATGCGGGCCGCCTCCGAGAACTCCTTGGGGATGCGGGCGAAGGTCGGCCGCAGCAGCACGATCGCGTACGGCAACGCGAGCGTGGTGTCCGCGAGGATCAGCCCGATGTAGCTGTCGGTGAGGCCCAGCCGGCCGAAGATCACGAACAGCGGCGTGGCCAGCATGATGGCCGGGAACATGAGGCTGCTGAGGCTGAGCGTCATGAGCAGCGACTTGCCCCGCAGCCGGAGCTTCGCCAGCGCGTACGCCGCGGGGGCGGCCAGCGCCAGGGTCAGGACCATCGTGCCGGTGGCCACCACGAAGCTGTTGAAGATGTAGCGGAGCACCCGCGGGTCGCCGAACACCCGGTCCATCCACGACGACAGGTCGATGTCGATGGGCACGATCTGCGGCGGCACCGCCCGGATCGCCGGCTGCGTCTTCACCGACGCGGTGACCATCCAGTAGATCGGGAACAGGTAGACGGCGACGAGGCCGATCCCGACGACGGTCGACCATCTGGCCGACCGCCGGGCCGGCCCTCTTGCCTGCATGGTCCGGCTGCTAGGCGGCATGATCCTCCTCCCTGCGAAGGGCGGCCAGGTAGAGCAGCGAGAGCACCAGCAGCACCAGGAAGATCACGTTCAGCACGGCCGCGCCCTTGCCGAACAGGAACTGGAGGAACACCAGCTTGTAGGCGAGCGTCGGGAGCACCTCGCTGGCGTTGGCCGGGCCGCCCTGCGTGGCGATCCAGATCAGGTCGAAGTTCTTGAACGTGAAGATCAGGCTGAGGATCGCGGCCGCCAGGAACGTCGGCCGCAACAGCGGCACGGTGATGTGGCGGAACCGCCGCCAGCCGGTCGCGCCGTCGATCTGCGCGGCCTCGTGCAGCGAGTGCGGGATGGCGGTGAGCCCGGCCAGCAGCGTGACCATGGCGAACGGGATGCCGAGCCAGACCTGGATCCCGATGATGGCGGGCAGCGCCCACGTCCGGTCGGCCAGCCAGTACACCGGCTCGTGCTGGAGCCCCAGCAGCGAGAAGACCCAGTTGACGAACCCGGTCCTGCCGTCGAGCAGCCACCGGAACACCTCGGCGGAGACGACGATCGGGATCGCGTAGCCGATGAGGTAGAGCGAACGGGTCGTCGTCGCGCCCGGGAAGGAGCGGACGTAGAACAGGGCGAGCGCCAGGCCGATCAGGAGTTGCAGGGCCACCGCCGCGAGCGCGTAGATGACCGAGTGGACGGCCGCGTCGACGAACTGGGAGTCGCCGAGCGCCTGCCGGTAGTTCTCCAGCCCGACCCACTGGCCGTCGCCGCTGAGCAGGTTGACCGCGGTGACGTCCTTGAAGGACGTCAGCACGTTGAGCACCATGGGGTAGGCCAGGAGCCCGGCCATGTAGACGAGGGCGGGCAGGACGAACAGGTACGGCGTCAGGGCGCGGCGGAACGCCGCGCCCCTTCTCTTCGGGGAGGGCACGGCCGCCCTGGCGGGGGCCGTGCCCTTCTCGAAGGACGCGTCGTGCTTCACGAAGGTCGTTCCCGGCTTCATGAATCGCTTCGCATCATGCGTTGTTCCATCTCATGAGGTGCCGAGCAGGGGCTGGATCTTGCCCTTGGCCTCGGCGGCCGCGTCCTGCGGGCTCTTCGCCCCGGAGAGGACCTGCTGCTCCATGGTCCAGACGACCTCGGAGATCTGGGCGTACTTCGGACCGTAGGCCCCGCGCGGCCGCGCGGACGGCATCTGCTGGGCGAACGCCTTCACCATCGGGTGCCAGAGCCAGGCCGGGTCGTCGAGGGTGTCCTTGCGGTTCGGGATGCTGCTCAGACCCTCGGAGATCTCCGTACGGCTGTTCGCCGGGTCGGCGAGCCAGTCGGTGAGCTTCCAGACGGCGTCGACGTTGGCGTTCTTGCCGACCGCCCACACCTCGCCGCCCAGCGGGGAGGCGGTGCCGCCCTTGCCGGCGGGCCACGGGCTGACGTCCCACTCGAACTTGCCCTTCTCGACCGAGCCGAGCACCCACGGGCCGTTGAACATCATCGCGCACAGGCCCGAGCCGAACTGGTCGCCCACGTCGGACTGGCCCCACTGAAGGACGGACTTCGGCGCGCTCTTGTCCTTGTTGACCAGCGCGTCCACGTAGGTGAGCGCGTCGACGCTGGCCTGGTCGCCGAGGGTCGGGACGTCGCCGCCGGCCTGCCAGATCATCGGCAGGAACGTGAAGGTGCCCTCCTCGGTGGGCGCGGCGGAGAAGCAGATGCCGGAGTGCTTGGAATCGGTCAGCTTCTTGGCGTCGGCGCGCAGCTCGTCCCAGTTCTGCGGGGGCGTGGAGAGCCCGGCCGCCTTGAACAGGTCCTTGTTGTACCAGAGCGCCGTCGTGTTGCTCCGGAACGGGACGCCGTAGAACTTGTTGTCGAACTGCACGCTCTTGATGACGAAGTCAAGGTACTTGTCCTTGCTCGCCCACGTGGACATCTTGCTGGTCAGGTCCGCCAGCGCGCCCTGGGAGGCGAAGACCGGCACGTCGCTGTTGTCGATGGCGGCGATGTCGGGGAACTTGCCCGTCGCGGCGGCCTGGAGCAACTTGGTGCGGAAGTCGGCGAAACCGATCGCGGTGCGCTGGATGTCCACGCCGGGGTGGGTGTCCTCGTACTTCTTGATCAGCGCGTTCACCGCCGCGTCGGACTGCGGCGAGTAGCCGAAGTAGTCCCACCAGGTGATGGTGACCTTGTCACTGCCCCCCTGGTCCTGCTTTGGTGTGTCACCACCGGATCCGCCGGTTCCGCACGCGGTCAGAGCGGATAAAGCGGCGATCGCGGCGACGGCGCGACAGGTCCAGTTCATTATGAGGTCTCCCTTTCAAGGAAGCGGCGGTATTGATCCCGGTCCACCGGGAGGTGAACCTCTCCGCGCTCGTCGGCGGAGAGCTGGATGGCGTTGGCGAGTTCCACTGACGCCAGTGCCGAACGGCCGGCCCCCAGCGGAGGCTCCTCGCCCCGGAGTGCCCGGTCGAGGTTCTCGTAGAGGTCGGTGTGAGTCCCACGACGTCCGGTCACGGATTCGAGGCGCTCCTCCGACGGCGCGGCGTAGGGGTCGCCGGGGTCGGCCGCGTAGTCGCGGAAGTCCACGGCGCTACGCCAGAGGTCGAGTCTGCCGGGGGTGAGCCGCATGCGGCCCGCCGTGCCCGTCAGCTCGATGCGCTGGACCTCGTCGGCCGCCGCCGTGGTCACGTGGAGCGTGCCGTACGCCCCACCTGTCCATTCGAGCAGCGCGGCCGCCGTGTCCTGGGTCTGGACGGGATGCTGGACGACCCGGGTCCGCGCGGTGACGCGGTCCGGGAGGCCGGCGAGCAGGCACAGCAGGTCCAGGTCGTGCTGACCCTGGTTGACAAGCACGCCCCCGCCCTCCCCCGCCCATGTTCCGCGCCACGGCGCGGTGCCGAAGTAGGACGACCGGCGTGGCCACGACGACACCAGCTCGACGCGGCGGACCTCCCCGAGGAAACCTTCCGCTATCAGCCGCTGGGCGTGCCGCACCTCCGGCCGGGCCCGTTGCTGGAGCGCGACGGCGAGCAGGCGGTCCGCCCGCTCGGCCTCCGCGCACATCTGGTCGGCGTCGGCCGCGGTGACCGCGATCGGCTTCTCGACCAGGACGTGTAGGCCGGCCCGCAGGCACCGCACCACGAGATCGTGGTGCAGGCGATGCGGCGCCAGCACGACGGCGACGTCGGCGGGCTGCGCCAGCAGCTCGTCCAAGTCGTCGAAGGCGGAACAGCCCAGCTCGGCTGCCGCCCGTTTGGCCTTCTCGGTGTCCACATCGTGGACGCCCACGACGGACCCGCCGATGGCGGCCACACCTGGAAGGTGCATGTGCCAGACGTTGGCACCCACACCGACCACGACCAGTCGCATGTCGATCTCCTTGGTGACGCTTCAGGGAGGGGCGGAAAGCGCCAGACCGCGGAGAAAGCGGTTACAAGCGACGCGGTAGAGGGTTTGTACTCCCGACAGAACAAGCATGTCAAGAAATATCGGCATGTGATCAACAAAGGTGACCACCTTGACAAGTAACCGGTTTCACAGCAAGGTGGCCCCTGGGTGGAAAGCGCTTGCCGACGGAGGCTGATCCTTTCACGCCCAGGAGTCCCGAATGACCCTTTGTATGGAGGGCATCACCAAGCGCTTCTTCGGCACCACCGTGCTGGACGAGGTGTCCCTGGAATGCCGTTCGGGCGAGATCCACGCCATTGTCGGGGAAAACGGCGCGGGCAAGTCGACCCTCATGAAGGTGCTGTCCGGCGTCCACCAGCAAGACGGCGGCCGCATTCTCCTTGACGGCCGCGAAGCGCGTTTCACTCATCCACGGCAGGCGCTCGCCGAAGGCATCAGCGTCATCTACCAGGAGTTCACCCTGCTTCCCGACCGGACCGTCGCCGAGAACATCTCGCTCGGGCGCGAGCCACGCCGCGCCGGCGTGCTGGTGGACCGCGCGGCCATGGAGCGCCGGGCGGCCGAGCTGCTCGCGAGCATCGGCGGCGAGGGCATCGACCCGAAGCGGCTCGCCCGGCACCTCACCGTCGCGCGGCAGCAGACCGTCGAGATCGCCAAGGCGCTCTCCTACGATCCGCGCATCCTGGTCATGGACGAGCCCACGGCCGCGCTGCCCCCCGCCGACGTGGCCGCGCTCTTCGCTCAGGTCCGCAGGCTGGCCTCCCAGGGCCGCTCGGTGCTCTACATCTCCCACCGGCTGGCCGAGGTGTTCGAGCTGGCGGACCGGGTCACCGTGCTGAAGGACGGCCGCCGGGTGGCGACCATGCCGGTCGCGGAGACCGGCCCGGAGGACCTCGCCCGCCTCATGGTGGGCCGGGAGATGTCCCACTACTACCCCGAGCGCCGCTCGTCCGAGGCCGGTCCGGTGCGGCTCTCGCTCCGCGGCGCCCGGGCGTCCGGGGTCCACGGCGTCGACCTGGAGGTCCGCGCCGGAGAGATCGTCGGCCTGGCGGGGCTGGAGGGCTCGGGCCGCACCCAGCTCGCCCGGGCGCTGTTCGGCGTGACGCCCCTCACGGGCGGCGACCTGGAGATCGACGGCCGTCAGACGCGGATCGGCTCGCCGCGCGCCGCCATCCGCGCGGGCCTGGCCTACCTGACGGCCGATCGCAAGGCCGAGGGCCTGGTCCTCGGGTTGCGGGGGGCGGACAACGCCCGGCTCGCCACCCGCGCGCTCGGCCGCGGCCTGGCGAGGTCCGCGCTGGAGGGGATCGCGGACCAGGTCGGGCTGCGGCCCGGGGCCCTGCGCCGCGAGTCCCGGCTGCTGTCGGGCGGCAACCAGCAGAAGGTCGTGCTGGCCAAGTGGCTGGCCACCGAGGCCACGGTCTACGTGCTGGACGAGCCGACCCGCGGCATCGACATCGGCGCCAAGGCCGGCATCCACGAGGTGATCCGAGAGCTGGCCGACCGGGGCGCCGCCGTACTGATGATCTCGTCGGAGCTGCCCGAGGTGATCGGGATGAGCGACCGGATCGTGGTCATGCGCGACGGCGCGGTGGCGGGCGAACTGCCCGCCGGGACGCCGGAAGAGGAGATCATGCTGCTCGCCCAGGGGGCGAGGGCCGCGTGAACGCATCCCCCTCCGGCCTCCCCCTCTCCGCCACCTCTCTCAGACGCCGGGCGGAGGGCACCAGCCTTCCGGTTTGGCTGGTGTTGGCACTGGTCTTCGTGGTCGCCTGGGTCGCGGCCGGCACCCGGGGCGGCGACTTCGGCACCGCGGACAACCTGCGCAACATCGCCCTCCGCTCGGTCGCGCTCGGGCTGGTCGCGGTCGGGCAGACCGTCGTGGTCCTCGCGGGGTCGCTGGACCTCTCGGTGGCCTACGTCGTGAGCCTGTCCGCCATGGCCTGCTCGGTCGTGATGGCCGGCCAGACCGGGCTCATCGTGCCGGGGGTGCTCACCGCACTGCTGCTCGGCGTGGCCGTGGGCCTCGCCAACGGGCTGGTGATCACGCGGCTCAAGGTCAACCCCTTCATCGCCACCCTCGGCGTCTCGCTCGTGCTGCGCGGTCTGCTCAACGCGACGTTCGACAACTTCGCCGGGGCCGTGCCGGAGGAGTTCCAGGCCCTCGGCTACGACCTGGTGGCCGGGATCCCGGTGTCGGTGGTGATGCTCGTGGCGGTCGTCGCGGTCGCGTGGTTCCTCCTGCACCGGACGCCGTTCGGGCACCACCTCTACGCGGTGGGCGGCGACCCGGAGTCGGCCCGCATGTCGGGCATCCGGTCGGGCCGCGTACTGGTCTCCGCGCACGTGCTGTGCGCCCTCTGCACGGCGGCGAGCGGCGTTTTCCTCGCCAGCCGCCTCGGCGCGGGCGCGCCGTGGGTCGGGCCCGACGGCGGATACGACCTGGAGTCGATCGCGGCCGTGGTTCTCGGCGGGACGGCCCTCACCGGCGGGCGGGGGCGGCTGCTGGGCACGGTCGCGGCGGTGCTCATCCTCGCGGTCGTCGACTCGGTGTTCAACCAGTTCCAGGCCGATCCGTTCCTCCGCACGCTGGTCCGCGGCCTGATCATCGTGGGCGCCGTCGCCCTGTACGCCTATCGGGGTGGTCGCCGATGACGGGAATGCCTGTTACGGGAGCGTGGCGGCGCGTCCCGGCGATCTGGCTGGTGCTGCTCATCGTCACCGCGGTGATCATCTGGCGGAACCCGTCGTTCGCCGAGCCCGTGTCACTGCTGACCTTCCTGAAGCGGTCCGCTCCGCTGATCGTCCTGACGGCCGGGCAGCTCTTCGTGATCGTCACGGGCGAGTTCGACCTGTCCGCCGGCGCGCTGATCACCACCTGCGTCGTGGTCGCGGCCAAGGTGTCCGCGGGCGACCCCGCCCTCACCTGGCCGGTCATCGGGCTGCTGGCGCTGCTCGGCGCGGGGGTAGGGCTGGTCAACGGCCTCGTGACGACCCTCCTGCGGGTGCCGTCGTTCATCACGACGCTCGGCATGATGCTCGTGCTGAACGGCGCGGTGTTCCTGTGGACCGGCGGCTCCCCGACCGGATCCCTGGCTCCCGAGTTCCGGCAGTACGGCCGCGAGACGGGCTACGCCGTGGCCGTGACGGCCGTGGTCGTCGCCGTCGCGTGGCTGCTGCTGCACCGGTCGCGGTTCGGGCACCTGGCGCTGGCCACGGGCGGCGGCACCCGGGCCGCCGCTCTCTCCGGCGTCCCCGTGGCACGGATGCGCATCATCGCCTTCGTCATCTCCGGGCTCTCGGCCGTCGTCGCGGCGATCCTGCTCGCCGGCTTCGCGGGCCTGTCCAAAGAGGCGGGCGCGGGTTACGAATTCCAGGCAATCTCCGCGGTCGTCCTCGGCGGCGCCGTGCTCGGCGGCGGGCGTGGGACCGCCGGCGGAGCGGTCGCCGGCGCGCTCACCCTCCAGTGCCTGTTCACCCTTCTCAACCTCCTGGGCCTGGAGAAGCCCCTCCGGGACACCGTCCAGGGTGTCCTGATCATTCTGGCGGCGGCCTTCGCCGCCTACCGCCTGCGTAAGGAACAGTGATGCCGAACAGACTCGCCGCCCTGCTGGCGGTGGCCGTGTTATCGCTCACGGCCTGCAGCACCACCCGGCCCGCCGGAGGCCCTCCCGCGTCGAGCGCCGCCGCCACGACGGCGTCGGCCCAGCCGACCTCCCAGTTCTTCGACCAGGCCGCGTACGACAAGCAGCTCGCGTGGCGGAAGGCCACCCCGGCCGGCGACCCGTCGAAGCCGTGGCTGCAGGCCATCGAGCCGCAGATGGCCGACACGGCGAAGTTCAAGAAGCCGGGCCCCTGGCACGTGTGCTTCTCCAACGCCGGCGTCGGCAACCCCTGGCGGGTCACCGGCCTGACGACGATGAAGGAGGAGGTCAAGCTCCACAAGGAGATCGGGGAGTTCACGGTCGTCGACGCCGAGGGCAAGGACGACAAGCAGATCTCCGACATCTCCGACCTGCTCGGCAAGAAGTGCGACGCGATGATCATCTCGCCGAACACGACCGCGGCCCTCACGCCCGCCGTCGAGAAGGCGTGCCAGAGCGGCGTGCCGGTCGTCGTCTTCGACCGCGGGGTCACCACGGACTGCCCGGTGAGCTTCGTCCACCCCATCGGCGGCTACGCCTTCGGCGCCGACTCCGCGGAGTTCATCGCGTCCAAGATGCCGAAGGGCGGCAAGGTCCTCGCCCTGCGGATCCTGCCCGGCGTGGACGTCCTGGAGAACCGCTGGGAGGCCGCGAGGCTGACCTTCCAGCAGGCCGGTGCGAACGTCGTGGGCGCCGAGTTCACCGACGGCGACCCCGCCAAGGTGAAGACCATCGTGTCGGACTACCTCCAGCGGTTCGGCGACCTCGACGGCGTCTGGATGGACGCGGGCGCCACCACGGTCGCGGCGGTCGAGGCCTTCCAGGACGCCGGCAAGCCCGTGCCGCCGATCAACGGGGAGGACCAGCAGGACTTCCTCGCGCTGTGGCAGAAGGACAAGCTCACGGCTATGGCCGCGACCTATCCGGTCTACCAGTGGCGGACCGCCGTCATCGCGGCGACCGACATCCTGTCGGGCGAGCAGGTGCCCAAGGAGTGGGTGCTGCCCGAGCCGGTGATCACCGACCAGAACCTGGCACAGTACGTCACGCCCAACATGCCCCCGCTTTTCTACCCCACCTGTGGTTGCCAGGACATGCCCGGCTTCCCGCAGACCTGGGGCGGGAAGTAATCGGATCGAGGAGCACGAAGTGAGCACCGAGCGGGTCACGATCAGGCACGTCGCGCACAGCGCGGGCGTGTCGGTGGCGACCGTTTCCCGGGTCTTCGCCCAGTCGAGCTCGGTGTCGGAGGAGCTGACCGCGCGGGTGCTCGACGCCGCCCGCCGCCTGGGCTACACGCCGCACGCGGTGGCCCAGAGCCTGGCGAGCGGCCGCACCCGCGTGGTGGGCGTCCTGGTTCCGAACCTGGCCAACCCGTACTTCTACGCGCTGATCAAGAACATGCTCCACGAGGCCGACCGGGACGGCTACCGCCTCATCGTGGCCGACTCCGACGAGAGCCTGGCGGCCGAGCCCGCGCTCGGGATGAGCCTGCTCGGCCGGTCCGACGGGCTCATCATGCTGTCCCCGCGTTGTGGCTCGGAGGTGCTGAAGGAGCTGGGCCTCCAGGGCAAGCCGATCATGGTGGTCAACCGCCAGATCGACGAGCTGGGCCTGTCGAGCGTCCTGCTCGACAACTTCACCCCGATGCGCCAGCTGGCCATGCACACGGTCGAGCTCGGCCACCGCCACCTGGTCTACCTGCAGGGGCCGGTCCGGTCGTGGCAGGAGAAGGAGCGGTGGCGGGCGATGCGGTCCCTGCGGGTGCCGGGCGTCACCGTGACCCCGATCCGGGCGGGCGGCACCATGGAGAACGGCCGGGCCTCGGCGGAACGAGTGCTGGCCACGGGCTGCACGGCAGTGCTCGCCCACAACGACCTGACCGCGATCGGGCTGATCGCCGGCCTCAACGAGCACGGCGTCTCGGTTCCCGGCGACATCTCGGTAACCGGGTTCGACGACATCCCCTTCGCCCGGTTCACCTCCCCGGCGCTGACCACCGTTCACAGCCCGCAGGAGGACATCGGCCGCGCGACCTGGCGGATGACCGCCGGTCTGCTGCACGGCGACCGGCCGGGCGCGCGCACCATGCTCACCACCCAACCGGTGATCCGCGCCTCCACGGCCCCCCCGAAGTAAGCCTCAACAGCCCCTCGGAGCAACCCTCCACGGCCCGGAGAAGGACGGCTAGCACAGTGCGGCGGAGGCCGTACAGAACGAACTGATAACGAGGAGAAACCGGTTACATGCCCCCCGAGGTGATGACCGCCGCAGAGGCGGCCGCCCGGATCCCGGACGGCGCGACGATCGCGCTCACCGGCTCCGGCGGCGGTGTCCTGGAGCCGCACGCCCTGATCGCCGCCGTCGAGGACCGGTTTCTCGACTCCGGCGGCCCGCGCGGGCTCACCGTCGTGCACGCCTTCGGGCTCGGCGACCGCGAGAACCGCGGGCTCAACGCGCTCGCCCACGAGGGCCTGGTCAAGCGGGTCGTCGGCGGCCACTGGACCTGGGCGCCGAAGATGATCGAGCTGGCCGCGGCCGGGCGCATCGAGGCGTACTCCTGGCCCGCCGGGGCCATCAGCCTGATGATGCGTGAGGTCGGCGCGCGGCGGCCCGGCCTCGTCACGAGGACCGGGCTGCACACCTTCGCCGACCCGCGTCTCGGCGGCGGCAGGTTCAACGCCGCGGCCGAGGAGGAGCTCATCTCGCTGGTGCGGCTCGACGGCGAGGAGTTCCTCCACTACCGGCCAATGCGGGTCGACGTCGCGCTGATCCGCGGCACCGAGGCCGACCCGCGGGGCAACATCGGCTGCGGCGAGGAGGCCGCGGTGCTCGACGCGCTCGCACTCGCCCAGGCGGCCCGGGCCGGTGGCGGCCTCGTCGTCGCCCAGGTCAAGCGCCTGCGCGGCGAGCCGCTCGACCCGCGTGACGTGGTGATCCCGGCCGCGCTGGTCGACGTGGTCGTCCCCGCGCCGGACCAGTGGCAGACCTACGCCTCCGAGTACGACCCGGCGCTGTGCGGGCCGGCCGGCGGCGAGGTGACGCCCGCCCTGGCCGACCCGGTCCGGGCGGCGGTCGCCCGCAGGGCCGCGCTCGAAGTCCCTGACGGCGCCGTGCTGAACGTGGGCTTCGGCATGTCCGCGCAGGTCGTCGACGTCCTCGCGGAGCAGGGCAGGCTGCCGGGAGTCACCCTCGCCATCGAGCAGGGCCTGTTCGACGGCGTGCCGGAGACGGGCAACCTGTTCGGCGTGGCACGCGGCGCGTCGGCGAGGGTGGCCTCGACCACCCAGTTCGACCTTTTCTCCGGGGGCCTGCTGGACGTGTGCTGTCTCGGCATGGCCCAGCTGGACGAGACCGGATCGGTCAACGTGAGCCGGTTCGGCTCGCAGATCATCGGCCCCGGCGGGTTCGTCGACATCTCGCAGAACGCCCGCAAGGCCGTGTTCTGCGGCACGTTCACCGCCAAGAACGGCGCCGTGCGCAAGCTCGTCCCGAAGGTGGACGAGGTGACCTACTCCGGCCCCTTCGCGCTCGCCGAGGGCCGCGAGGCGGTCTACGTCACCGAGCGCGCGGTCTTCCGCCTCACGCCCGCGGGGGTCGAGCTCATCGAGATCGCCGAGGGCCTCACCATCGAGCGCGACATTCTCCCTTTCATGGGCTTTCGTCCCATCATCCACGATGTACGACCTATGAGGTGACCATGCCACTTCCTCCCGGGCTCGAGCTGTCGGCCGCCGGGGACGACAACCGGCCGGTGCGGCAACTGGTTCGCGACTTCACCGCCAAGCAGGTGATCCCGGTCGCCGCCGACCTGGACGCGTCGCCGCGGTTCCCCGCCGAGATCTACCGCGAGATGGCCAAGGCCGGGCTCTTCGGCATCACCGTGCCCGAGGAACTGGGCGGCGCGGGAGGCCGGGCGCTCGACTACCTCCACGTCATGGAGGGGCTCAGCTTCGGCTACGCCTCGGTCGCCGACCAGTGCGGCCTCGTCGAGCTGGTCGGCACGCTGCTCACCAAGCACGGCACCCCCGGCCAGCAGCGCGAGTTCCTGGGGCCCCTGCTCCGCGCCGACCGCTTCTGCGCGTACGCGCTGACCGAGGCGGGTGCGGGATCCGACCTGCGCGGCGTCTCCACCAGGGCCCGGCCCGACGGGGACGGCTGGATCCTCGACGGCGAGAAGGTCTTCATCCACAACGCGCCGGTGGCCGACTTCGCCACGGTCCTCGCCAGGACCGGCGACTCCTATTCGGTCTTCCTCGTCGATCTCGACGCCAACGGCGTCAGCCGTACGTATCGGGAGCACAAGATGGGCCAGCGGGCCAGCCAGGTCGGCGGCCTCGCCTTCGACTCGGTGCGGCTGCCGGCCGGCGCGCTGCTCGGCGGCCTCGGCGAGGGGTTCACGCTGATGACCTCGGTGCTCGCGCGGGGACGCCTGGGCATCTCAGGGCTGTCGCTCGGCATCAGCCGGGCCGCCATCACGGCCGCCGCCGAGCAGGCCGAGACCCGCACCGCCTTCGGCCGGCCGATCGGCGCGAACCAGGGGGTGGCCTTCCCCATCGCCGACGCGGCGGCCGAATACCGCGCCGCCTTCCTGCTCGCCGAGGACGCCGCCCGGCGCCTCGACCAGGGACAGGAGGACGCCGCCGCGGCCTGCTCGATGGCCAAGCTGTACGCCTCCGAGGCGTGCGTACGGCATGCCGACATGGCCGTCCAGGTCTTCGGCGGCTCAGGTTACATTCAGGGCTACTTGCCGGAACGGCTGTACAGGGACGCCCGGATCACCACAATCTACGAGGGTACGAGCGAGATCCAGCGTCTGATCATCAGCCGCTGGCTCATGGACACGCGAGGAGGCACCCCATGAGGGTCGCCCTGATCGGCGCCGGGTTCGCCTCCCGGCCCCATGTGCTGGCACTGCACGAGCTGGGCCACGAGGTGGTCACCGTGGTGACGCGCCGGGAGGACCGGGCCAGGAACGTGCAGTTCGTCTTCCCCGGCGCGAAGCGATGCTGGCCCGCGAGCGAGGCGCTCGACGCCGGGGTGGACTTCGCCATCGTCGCCTCCCCGACCAACACCCATCTTGAGGTCGTCACCGAGGCCGCCGCCAGGAAGGTGGACCTGCTCTGTGAGAAACCTTTAGGCGCCAACAACGACCAGGCGATCGATCTGGTGCGCATCGCCCGGGAGGCCGGCATCGGGCTGGCCGTCTGCTTCCAGCACCGGGCCAAGCCGGGCGGCCGGGCCCTGCACGACCTGGTCCGCCAGGGGACGCTCGGCCAGATCACCGGCGGCTTCCTGCACGTGCCCTGGTGGCGCGAGCAGTCCTACTATGACGACCCCGGCCGCGGGACGTTCGAGCGCGACGGCGGCGGCGCGCTCATGGTGCAGGGCATCCACTCCCTCGACCTGGTGCTGTGGGTCCTCGGGATGCCCCGCCGGGTTGTCGCCAGCGGCAGCCGGAGCCCCGCGCACAAGCTCGAGGCGGAGGACGTGTTCGGCGGCATTCTCGACTACGGCGACTTCGTGATCACGGTGCACGCCACCACCGCGGCCTTCCCCGGCAGGGAGGAGGAGCTGTGGCTGACCGGCACCAAGGGCACCGCCGTACAGCACGGCGCGGCTCTCGACCTCTATCAGGACATCAGCATGGAGGTCGTCGCCTCTGGGACGAACGCCACCACGGCGACCGACCCGACGGGCATGCCCGTGGAGTGGCACCGGTCGGTCATCAAGGACGCCATCGAGAGCTTCGCCGAGGGCCGTGAACCGCTGGCCTCGGGCGAATCGGCGCTCCTCACGCAGCGCGTGGTCGCCGCTCTCTACCGATCGGTCGTCTCGAACTCCTGGGAGACGATCTGACCTGCGCCGTCGCCGTACTCCCGCTCGCGGCGGAAGCGCCCACGCGCCGCCGGTGAGCGGGAAGGACGGCCCCGCTCCACCCCATCCTTCAAGTTCCGGACGGTCCTTAATCACTTTCAGGCCATCTGCCACTACTAGCGTCCACCCCCGAAGGAACGAGAAATGGGGCAGGCGATGAATGAGGACAGGCGGCACCCGCTGCCGGCGTGGGCGGATCCCGAGGTGCCGGAGGAGGGGCTGGACGCCCAGGGCGTCTCGCGCCGCGGGCTGCTCCGCCGGGCTGGGCTGTTCGGCGCGGGGTTCGCCGCCGCCTCGGTCGCCGGAACGCTGGGCGCCGGAGCCGTCGGCGCGGCGGCCGAGCCCGCGCCGGGAGGGGACGACCCGGATCTGGTCTACCTCGTCGGCGACCACCACGTGCACACCGTCTACAGCCATGACGCGAAGTACACCTTCTCCCAGCTCGCGATGCGGGCGGCGCAGTTCGGCCTCGACTGGATGGTGTTCACCGAGCACAGCAACTTCGGCCACGCGAATGCCGGTGGCGCGCTCGCCGAGCACGCGGAGGTGCTGAAGGCGCGGGCGGAGAACCCCCGCATGCTCGTCTTCCAGGGCCTGGAGTGGTACATCCCGGCGGCCGAGCACGCCAGCGTGATCATCGCCCCCGGCCAGAACGAGGCGGAGGTCCTCCGCCAGTTCGAGCTCGCCTACGACGGCAAGCTGAACAAGCGCACCGAGGGCTCGACGGGCCACCCGGACACACCGGGCAACGAGGCGCTGGCGGTCGAAGGCATCAAGTGGCTGGCCGAGCGGAAGCGGGCCGGCTACATCGACGACGTGCTCGTGCTGGCCAACCACCCGTCCCGGCTCGGCATCGACTCCCCGCACGAGATGAGGGCGTGGCGCGACGCCGACCCGGAGATCATGATCGGCATGGAGGGCGCGCCGGGCTCCCAGGGCGCCGCGCTGCCGGGCTGGCGGGGCGCGAACAGCATCCGCGGCGAGTACGAGAACAAGCCGTCCGCCCAGTCGTGGGCGGGCTATCCGGCCGAGGCGTACGTGACCTACGGCGGGTTCGACTGGATGACCGCCACGGTGGGCGGCCTGTGGGACGCGCTGCTGTCGGAGGGCAGGCTGTTCTCCGTCACCTCCAACTCCGACAACCACCGGACCGTCTACGACACCCTGCGCAACGGCGACTGGCCGGCCGGGCAGAACTTCGACAACACCGGCAAGCTGCCCGACCCGGTCGAAACGGGCACACCGCAGCCGGGCAGCGACTTCTGGCCGGGCCAGTTCAGCCGTACTCATGTGGGCGTGACGAAGTACGGCTACCTGGAGGTCATGGCGGGCCTGCGGGCCGGGCGGGTGTGGGTCGACCACGGCCAGCTCGTCGACGGCATCGACGTCAGGCTCACCGGCCCCGGCGGGCACGGTCGCGGCGCCACGCTGGGCGGTCGCCTCCGCGCCCGCCGGGGGTGGCCGCTGACCCTGGAGGTCACCGTCACTACGGCGTCCCGGCCGAACTACCACGGCGAGGTGCCGAAGCTGGCCCATGTCGACGTGATCCGCGGCGCCGTCCGCGGCCCCGCCGCCGACCGCGACACCTGGCGGGCGCCCGGCACGCGGGTGGTCCGTACGGTCGACGTCAGCGGCAAGACGGGGACCTACACCCTGCGGATCCCGCTCGGTCAGTTCTCGGAGCCGGGCTACGTGCGGCTGCGCGGCAGCGACGGGCGGCGGGGCGGCCCCGGTCTGCTGGGCCGCGACATCGACCCGCACGGCCCGATCGCCCACACGCCCGGCGACGGGGACCCGTGGGCCGACACCTGGTTCTACACCAACCCGATCTTCATCGACGTGGTGTGAGGGTGGCCCGGGGACGCGCCGGGGTGGGCCTTGAGCCACCCGGCGCGCTCCCGGCTCTCCTCGTCGACCGGGGTGCATCTGCGGCAGCTGACCGTGATGGCGCGTGAGGCTCAGGAACAGCGTGCCGAACGCCGCCACGCCGATGACCTGGCCGGAGGCGGGGCTCGCCGCCACGTCGCTCGTCGCCGGCGTCTGCGCCCTCCCCCTCCTGCGAAGGCGCTAGGCGCTAGGCCAGCTTGCGCCACACGTCGATGGCGAGCACCGGGCGCATGCCGACCGAGAGGTAGAGGTCGAGCGCGGGGGTGGTGTTGTTGGAGTCCACGTGCAGGATCGTGCCGGCCCGCCCCCGCCTCTCGTCCGCCGCGAAGGCCCGTCTGAGCAGGAACCGGCCGAGTCCCTTCCCCCGGAAGCGCGGCAGCACGGCCAGCGTGCGGACATAGCCGCAGTTCTCGTCCGGCACGAAATGGTTGGTCCCGAGCAGCATCGCCGCCGGCTCGCCGTGGACCCGGGCCACCAGCAGCTGACCCCAGTCGTTGGCGCTGGAGGCCTCCATCTCGCCGGCCCACTCCTCGTACGTCCTGGCGACGAACCCGAAGTGCTCGGCGAACCCCTCCTGCTGGATCCGATGGGCCGTACGGAGCAGCTCGTCGTGGTCCGGCGAACCGGTCTCGACGGTCACGCCCGGCAGGAACACCGGCTCGGCCCCCTGGTGGTCGATCCGCATGCGGTGGAAGCTCGTGGCCGCGTCGAACCCGCGCGCCTTGGCGGCCGTCCGCATGGCCGTGTCCTCCGCGTAGATGCCGATGTCCACCCGGGACTGCTCGTGACCGGCGGCCCGGCCGAGCTCGGCGGCCCGCTCGATGACCGTGTCCCAGAGCCAGTCGCCGGCTCGGGCGTCCCTGGCGTGCACGTCGACGTCCACGTTGTCGCTCGCGCCCTTGCGGCGGGCCCATGCCCACCCGAGCAGCCGGTCGCCGTCGTGGACCAGCCAGCTGTCGTCGGCCAGATCCAGCTCGCCGAGGGTGTCGGCGATGTCCTCCAGCGTCCAGTCCGGCTTGCCGGTCACCGCGATGTCGTGCTCGGCGACCAGCTCGTGGATCGCCGGGGCGTCGCCGATCAACGGCCGCCTGATGTCGAATTCGTTCACGCACCGTTTGTACGGCGCCCCACTTGGCGGCGACTTGACGACCGATTGGGAGCGGTCGGGTTCCGCGCTCACCTACCGGCGGACGCCACAAGGCAGGCGGTCGCAGGCTCAGCTCCGGACAGCCTCCCTTCCCGCCGGGAAGCGCGGCCGTCACCCGGCCGAAACAAAGGGGTATTGCTTAGGAAAGTTTCCTATTGAATACTGCTGATCATCCGCCTCAACCTCACATCACTCGCCCCCTGCGTACGGTGACGCGCTGCACCGCCCGTCGGACAGTCGTGCGGGGGAACCTCCCGTCACCACGTCGTCGCCCCTCCCAACCCCCTGGAGGCATCCATGCTCCGACGCGTCCTCGCCCTCACCGGCGGCGCGGTCCTGGCCTGCGCTGCGGCACTCGCCAGCACTTCCCCCGCGCAGGCCTCGACCAACGTCACCTTCGGCCCCACGTCCATTGGCGAATACTGCCACGCCCAGGTCAGCTCCTTCGCGTGGATCGGCTTCGATCGGGGCTCGATCCAGTGCTACGGAGGCAACGGCAACCAGTACGCCGGATCGGGCAGCCCTTACCAGGCCTGTGACTACCTCACGACAGGCGTCGTTCTCAGCGCCTCCCGCGGCGCCTACGACTCGCTGGTCTGCGAGATTCAGTAGAAGCCAACCGGGCTCCCGGATCCCGGGAGCCCGAGTTCCGCCGTCCGGGAGTGCCGATATTTCTCGGCCATCGAAGGCGAGGTCGGTCAGCGTCTCCCGGCACTTAGTTGAAGAAAATGGCGATTTGTTCGAGCACGTTGTGTACGACGCTCCGGACCGATCGTGGCTGGACATCCGCGATGTGCTCACGCCGTACGCGATGGATCTCCAATCGAGCCTCCGTACGTTCGGTGAAGCCGGTCTGAACGGCTCCCCGGAAGTGCGGGGAGCCCGCACCTCCAGTCGCCGCCCGAAATAGAGTGATCCGTATGGAATACGGACGGCTTGGCACTACCGGTTTGAAGATCAGCAGGATCTGCCTGGGCATGATGAGCTACGGCGAGCCCGACAAGTGGGGCGGCTGGGTGCTCGCCGAGGACCAGGCGGAGCCCATTGTGCGCAAGGCCGCCGACGGCGGCGTGACGTTCTTCGACACCGCCGACGTGTACTCGGCCGGCGTCAGCGAGGAGATCACCGGCAGCCTGCTGCGCAAGATCTTCCCCCGGCGCGACGACTACGTGCTGGCCACGAAGGTCTACTTCCCGATGGGCGGCGGCAAGAACGACTACGGCCTGTCCCGCAAGCACATCCTCTCGGCGATCGACGCCTCCCTCACCCGGCTCGGCACCGACTACGTGGACCTCTACCAGATCCACCGCTGGGACGGCGAGACGCCGATCGAGGAGACGATGGAGGCGCTGCACGACGTGGTCCGCTCCGGGAAGGCCCGCTACATCGGCGCCTCCAGCATGTGGGCCTGGCAGTTCGCCAAGGCCCAGCACGTCGCCGACCTCAACCACTGGACGCGCTTCGTCTCGATGCAGAACCACTACAACCTCCTCCACCGGGAGGAGGAGCGGGAGATGGTCCCGCTCTGCGTGGACCAGGGCGTCGGCCTCATCCCGTGGAGCCCGCTCGCTCGCGGCCTCCTCGCCCGCGCCGGAGCGCCCGCCGACACCACCCGCCAGACCGGCGACGCCGCGCGTCAGCAGCAGCTCTACGGCGGGCCGGGCGACGCGACGATCCTGGAGCGGGTGGCGCAGACGGCCGCCGAGCGGGGGACGAAGCCCGCGACGGTGGCCCTCGCCTGGCTGCTGAGCCGCCCCGGCGTCGTCGCCCCGATCATCGGCGCGACCAAGGGACACCACGTGGACGACGCGCTCGCCGCGGTCGACCTCACGCTGTCGGAGAAGGAGATCGCCTTCCTCGAGGAGCCCTACCAGGCCCGGCCGCAGCAGTTCTGAATCAGTTGCCCGCCTCGACGCCGGCGGACAGGCCGCGGTTCGGCTTCCGCCGCGCCGAGGAGCACGGCGTCACGCCCCCGGTGGTCGAATGGGGTCCGCATTTCCAGGTGCGGGTCTTCCAGGACCCGGCTTCCCGTGGCCCGTCCGCCTACGCCGAGCCGTTCTCCAGGGTGTGAGGCCGCCTCCCGCGCGTGCGTTAGGGTCGGCGCGTGGATCCACGTGACGAGGTCGTCGAGCTGTTCCAGCGGGTGGCGCGGACCGTGCCGGCGTACGCCGAGTTCCTCAGGGCTCACGACGTCGATCCGGGCACGATCCGGACCTTTGACGACTTCGCCGGCCTGCCGCTGACCACCAAGGACACCTACACCCGCCGGTACGCGCTGCCCGGCCTGTGCCGCGACGGAAGGATCGGCGACATGATCGCCGTCTCGTCCGGATCCACCGGGGAGCCGTCGTTCTGGCCCCGCTCGGCCGCCGACGAGATCGTCATCGCCGAGCGGTTCGCGCAGGTCTTCGACGCCTTCGGCGCACGCGAGCGCCGGACCCTGGCCGTGGTGTGCTTCGCCCTCGGCACCTGGGTCGGCGGGCTGTTCACCCTGGCCTGCTGCCGCCACCTCGCCGCCCGTGGATACCCCGTCACCGCCGTGGCGCCGGGCAACAACCCGGCGGAGATCCAGCGGGTCGTCCCCCAGCTCGCGCCGCATTTCGATCAGGTGGTCCTGCTCGGCTACCCGCCGTTCCTCAAGGACGTCGTCGACGCCGGCGGCGTCCCCTGGGCGTCCTACGACGTCAAGCTCGTCATGGCCGGAGAGGTCTTCAGCGAGGAGTGGCGCGGCCTGATGGCGCGGCGCACCGGGATGACCGACCCCCGCTTCGCCACCGCCTCGCTGTACGGCACGGCCGACGCGGGTGTCCTCGGAAACGAGACCCCGCTGTCCATCGACATCCGCCGATTCCTCGCCGGGCGTCCGGACGTCGCGAGGGAACTGTTCGGCGACCCTCGTCTGCCCACCCTGGTGCAGTACGACCCGAGGGTCCGCTTCTTCGAGGAAGTCGACGGCACGCTGCTGTTCACCGGGGACAACGGCGTGCCGCTCATCCGCTACCACATCGCCGACGAGGGCGGCGTGACGAGCCACGATGACATGCTGGCCTTCCTCGCCGGCCACGGCTTCCGTCCGTCGGTGGAGGGCCCGGACCTGCCGTTCGTCCACGTCTTCGGCCGCAGCCACTTCACCGTGTCCTACTACGGCGCCAACGTCTATCCGGAGAACGTCTCGGTCGGACTGGAGCAGCCGTCGGTGAGCGACTCGGTGACCGGCAAGTTCGTCCTGGAGGTCACCGAGGACGCCGACCGCGACCGCCGTCTCCAGATCACCGTGGAACTGGCCCCGGGAACGACCGCCTCACCCGAGCTGGCGGAGCGGATCGGCGAGTCCGTCGTCACCCATCTGCTCCGGCTGAACAGCGAGTTCGCCAACTACGTCCCGCCGGCCAAGCAGCGGCCCGTCGTGCGGCTCAAGAACACCGGCGACCCCCAGCACTTCCCGCCCGGCGTCAAGCACCGCTACACCCGACCCTGACCGTCAGCCGATCGGCGTCAACGGATCAGTTCGAATGGATTCACCACGGAAACCCCTGTGCCGGCGAAGTCCTTGACGTTCCGGCTGACCAGGGTCCAGCCGTTCACTCTGGCCGTCGCGGCGAGGAGACCGTCCACCGTCGGCAGCGTGCGTATCGCGTTCAGCCGCCCCCATTCCTCAGTGACCTCGGAGGTGACAGGGATGATCCGATCACGAAACCGCCGATGAAGGCCATAGAGCCAGCGTTCCAGCGCCGTCGCTTGCGCGGGATCACTGCGCCTGCGGAGTTCTACTCCCCAGCGGATCTCGCCGACGGTCAGGCTGCTGAGATAGAGCAACGGCCCGTGGGCCGCGCCGATCCAGTCCTTGACCTGGGCGCTCCCATTTCGCTTTCGCGTTTCGGAAACCACGTTCGTGTCGAGCAGCCTGGACCTGCCACCCACTCATGGCATGGTCTCCTGTCCAGCCTGTCTAGATCCATCGTAGCCGTCTAGCAGGTCCACATGCTGTGACGGGCGTAGTGTCAGTGGCAGGCCGTACGCTGATTCGCATGGGACGGGCGAATGATGAGGCCGCGGCGGCGCTGGAGGAGTACGCGGATCTGTTCGCGCTGACGGGCGGCGACGCGTTCCGCGTGCGGAGCTACCAGAAGGCGGCCAAGGCGATCGCGGGGTTCCCCGACGACCTCCGGCAGACCGACGTCCGGAAGATCCCCGGCGTGGGCGAGGCGATCGCCAAGAAGGTCGAGGAGTTCCTGGCCAGAGGGAGCTTCCGCCAGCTCGACGACCTGCGCGGCCGGGTGCCCGAAGGCGTGCGCAGGCTGACCAGGATCCCCACGCTCGGCCCCAAGAAGGCGCTGTTCCTGTTCCAGGAGCTCGGCATCGACTCCCCCGTGGCCCTCGCCGAGGCGATCAGGGCGGGGCGGCTGTCGGGCCTCAAGGGGTTCGGAGCGAGGACCGAGGAGAACCTCCTCAAGGGCATCGAGCAGATGGAGCAGTCGGGGCGGCGCGTGCACCTCGGCGTGGCGATGGACCTCGCCGAGCGCGTCATCGCCTCGCTGCCCGCCGACAAGATCGCGTACGCCGGGTCGCTGCGCAGGATGCGCGAGACGATCGGCGACATCGACATCCTCGCCGTCGGCCCGGTCGAGCTGATGGAGATCTTCGTCGGCCAGCCGTACGTCGCGGAGGTCATCGCGCGGGGCGAGCGGAAGACGTCGGTGCGGACCGACCGAGGCATGCAGGTCGACCTGCGCGTGGTCCCCGCCGAGTCGTGGGGCGCGGCGCTCGTCTACTTCACCGGCAGCAAGGAGCACAACGTCCGCATCAGGGAGATGGCGGTCAAGAAGGGCTGGAAGCTGTCGGAGTACGGCCTGTTCGACGGCGACGACCGGGTCATCGCCGCCCAGAGCGAAGAGGACATCTACCACGCGCTGGGCATGGCGTGGGTGCCGCCGGCGCTCCGGGAGGACGGCGGCGAGGTCCGGGCCGCTCTGCGCGACGAGCTGCCCCGCCTGATCGAGCTCGGCGACATCAAGGGTGACCTGCACACGCACACCGACCTGACCGACGGGATCGCGTCGCTGGAGGATATGGTCGCCGCCGCCGCGCGGCGCGGCTACTCCTACTACGCGGTGACGGACCACGCGCCCGACCTGGCCATGCAGCGGATGACGCTGGAGAAGGCCCTGGAGCAGCGCGGACAGCTCGCCGATCTTCAGGCGAAATATCCGGACATGCGGTTGCTGCACGGCACCGAGCTCAACATCGCCCCCGACGGCGCCGTGGACTGGCCCGGGGACGTGCTGCGAGGCTTCGACGTCTGCGTCGCCTCGGTCCACTCGCACTTCACGCAGTCGCGAGACGAGATGACGCGCCGATTCATCGCGGCCTGCGAGAACCCGGACGTCCACATCATCGGCCATCCGACCACCCGCAAGATCGGCAAGCGGCCGCCCGTCGACGCCGACTGGGACGCGGTCTTCCGCGCCGCCGGCCGCACCGGCACCATCATGGAGATCGACTCCTATCCCGACCGCGCCGACCTGCCGTCCGATCTCGTACGGCTCGCGCGCCACCACGGCGTGAAGTTCTCGATCGACAGCGACTCGCACGCCATCCCGCACCTGGCCCACCAGAGGTTCGGCGTGGGCATCGCGCAGCGGGCGTGGCTCACGACAGACGATGTCGTCAACACCTGGCCCCTCGACCGCCTCCTCGCCTTCCTCCGCAGGTCATAACCGAGCCCTCTCAGCGGGGCACCACCAAACCGGTCCTGCGGGCCCGCCGAAACCCGCCGGCCTACCGTGTCGTCGATCTTCGGGGGTACTCTGCCTGCTCCCCCCGAGATCGATGAGGCATCGTGCTCTGCACCCACTGTGGCCGGGACACCGTTCCCGGCTGGACCGCCTGCCCCGTCTGTGACGCGTCACCCCCGGAGCCCGCTCGCGCTCCGGCCGTCCTTCCGCCTCCGGCCGTCCTTCCGCCTCCGGCCGTCGCGGAGGCGCCACCCCGCCCGCGCAGGATCGCCGACCGGGTCGTCTCCGTGTCGATGCTCGTCGTCCTCGGCCTTCAAATCGCCGGGCAGTCGATGCTGGCTCCGGTGACGCAGTTCGGACCTTTCGATCTCGCCGTTTTGGCGCTGTCCATGGCCCCCATTGTCATCGCCGCAGTGCTGCTCCAGTTCAGGCGGACCGCCGCGGCGGGTACAGGCCTCTTCCTCGGCCCCTACGCCGTCGGGCTCTTCGTGAGCGCCCTGCTGTACCTCGGGCCGCCTTCTCCCGTGGCTGTGAACGAGCTCACTCCATTTCAGTTGGCCGGGGCGATCGGGCGTGTGACGCTCGTCCTCGGGGTTGTCGCGTGGCATCGGCAAGGGCGCTTCGCTCAGGTGAAGGGCCGTCACCGCACGATCGCCGCCGGTGCGCTGCCGCTGGTCTACCTCGCCGCCGACTGGCTTCCGTGGGTACGCATCCCGGTTACAGGACTGGACGGCCCCGGATTCCTGGACTGCTGCGTGATGTTCCGCTACGAGCAGGACGTGTACCAGGACTTCGCAGATCTCGCCATTGCTGTCGGGGCCGTTGTGGTGCTCGCGGTCGCGGGGGGATTCGCGTCTCGGGGGGTCGCCGGCGGGCTGGCGATGGGGGCGGCGGCGGAATTCCCCCGGTCGCTGCTCATCCCCCTCAGCGGCGGACCGATCCTGCTGCCCGGTTACTGGCTCGCCGTGGGCGCTGTGGCGGCGATGTTCGTGTACGGGTTCCTCCTGTTCACCCGGGGGCGGTCATCCAGTGAGGCCCCGTCGTAGCGCTGTGCACCTCACCCGCTATTAAATGGTTTCCTAGTAGGTAATACCGGGAGGTGGTCCGCGTGGACACGAGCAGGCACGTCCTCTGTACCTTGGGGGACATCACCCCTCTCGCCGAGGGCGCGCTGTCCCCCATAGTCAAACCTCTGCCCCCGGAGCTGTTCGTGGTGCACGGGTCCTGCGCCGAGACCCGCTGGGAGGCCATGCGGGGCCAGAGCTACCACGTCCCCAACGACCGGTTCTTCGTCCGCAACCACACCTGCACACCCCTCATCGACGCCTCGACCTGGCGGCTGCGCCTGCACGGCACGGGCCTGCGCGCTCCCCGCTCCTTCACCTACGACGACCTGCTCGCCCTCCCCGCGACGACCCTCGAGTGCGCGATCGAGTGCGCGGGCAACGGGCGGTCGTTCTTCGCGTCCCAGCAGGGGCGCCGCGCGTCCGGCACGCCCTGGCGGCTCGGCGGCATCGGCGTCGCCCGCTGGCGCGGCGTGCCGCTGTCCACCCTCCTGGACCTCGCCGGGATCTCCGGCGACGCCGTGGACGTCCTCCCCACCGGCCTCGACCCCGAATACGTGGACAACGGCGTGAACCTCGGCCACGTCCGCCGCCCGATCCCCGTCGCGAAGGCCCTCGACGACGTGCTGGTCGCCTACGAGATGAACGGCGAGCCGCTGCCGCCCGACCATGGCTTCCCCGCCCGCCTCGTGGTCCCCGGCTGGATCGGGATCGCGTCCATCAAGTGGCTGGGCGACATCGAGGTCTCCACGGCGCCGCTGCCCTCCCCCTGGAGCACGGAGACTTACCGTCTGGGCAGCGAGCCGCTGACGACTCAGGTGGTCAAAAGCGCCTTCGAGCTTCCCTGGAACGCGACATTCCAGGCGGGCCGGGCGCACGTCCTGTACGGCAGGTCCTGGTCGGGCACCGGCCGGATCGTCCGGGTGGAGGTCAGCACCGACCACGGCAGGTCGTGGCGGCCCGCCCGCATCCGGCAGGACGGCCCCGCCGGCGGCTGGGCGCTGTGGGAGGTCGAGTGGTCGCCCGCCGAGGCCGGGCCGTACGCGCTGAGGGCCAGGGCCGTCGACGACACCGGCGCAGATCAGCCTTTGCGCACGCCGTACAACACCATGGGTTATCTCTTCGGCGGGATCGTCGATCATCCCGTTACCGTCGTGCCCTGAGCGGGAATGTCCTCCGGCAGTCAGCTGGGCGGGCGTTTCGCGGACAGGTGTGAGCGGGGCCGTGTCGTGCTGAAGGAACCTTCCGGAGATTCCCGCGAAATGTCCCGGTAACTCTGTGCCGTGATGATGGTTACACTCCGGAGCTAGCAAGGGGGGACGGCCATGCGCCAGCTGACGGCACTCGACGCGCAATTCCTCGGTGTCGAGTCGGCCACGACGGCGGCCCACGTCGCCGGGGTGGCGATCCTCGACCCGGCCTCGGCTCCGTCCGGCACCGTGACCCGCCAGTGCCTGATCAACCTGCTGCGCGAGCGCATCCACCTTGCCCCTCCCCTGCGGATGCGGCTGGCGGGGCTGCCGTTCGGCCTCGACCGGCCGTACTGGGTGGACGACCTCGATATCGACCTCGACCATCACGTGCGCGAGGCGACCCTTCCGGCTCCCGGCGACGAGCGGCAACTCGCCGCGCACGTGGCGCGGATCCACGCGCGGCGGCTCGACCGGACGCGCCCCCTCTGGGAGATGCACCTGATCCACGGCCTCGCGAACGGCCGGGTCGCCCTCTACGCCAAGGTCCACCACTGCGCCATCGACGGCGTGTCCGGATCGGAGATCCTCACCTCGCTCTTCGACCCCTCCCCCGAGCCGCGCTTGGTGGAGGCCACGGCGGAGATCACGCGCGAGCGCGGGCCGGGCCTGCTGCCGATGCTCGCGGGAGCGGTCACCCGGTCGGTCGCCCAGCCCGTCCAGACGCTGCGCTCGATGGCCCGCGCCGCCGCCGACCTCGACGCGATGCCGGTCGTCTCGGCCCTGCCGGGCGCCCGTCTCGTGGCCGGGCTGACCCGCCGTATGGGCGGCGACTCCCGGCCGCTGCCCGCGCTGCCGTCGATCATCGCGCCGCGGACACCGTTCAACGGGCCGGTCTCGGGCGAGCGGGTCTTCTCCTTCGGGTCCATCCCGATGAGCGAGGTCAAAAGCGTCGCCCGAGCCTTCGGGATGAGCCGCAACGATGTCGTCATGACCCTGTGCTCCTCGGCGCTGCGCCGCTGGCTGACGGCGCATGACGCGCTGCCCGGCCGTCCCCTCGTCGCGGCGGTCCCCGTCGCGGTCCGTACGGCGGGCGGGGGCGGCGGGATCGGCAACCAGATATCGGCCATGATCACTCCGATGGCGACCGACGTGGCCTGCCCGAGGGAGCGGCTGACGGTCGTCCGCTCGACCATGGCGGCCGCGAAGCGGCGCTTCGCGGTCTCCCGCAGGACCTGGATGAGCGACGTGTGCGCGATGTTCCCCTCGGCCTTCTCCGCGCTGGCGACGCCGGCGCTGTTCCGCCTGGCGGGCCTGGCCGGGGCGGGGGTCAACCTGATCGTCTCGAACGTGCCCGGCCCGCCCGTCCCGCTGTACATGTGCGGCGCGCGGATGCTGTCCTACCACCCGATGTCCGTCGTGACCGACCTGACGGGCGGCATCAGCATCACGTGCGTGTCCTACGACGGGCGGCTCGACTTCGGCATCGTCGCCTGCCCCTCGCGGGTGCCGGACGTGTGGAGCGTCATCGGTCACCTCCATGAGGCGATGGAGGAGCTGACCGCGCTCGTCGAGCACGAGGACGAGGACGAGAGCGCCGACGCTCCCATTAAGGTTCCCGCCTAACCGAGCGCGTGGGCGATCAGCTCGGCGACCGCGTCGGGGTCGATGTGGTGGCCGGTGAGCAGGCACAGGCTCTCCTGGTAGAGGAGAACGGCGGCGAACGTGGCCGCCGCGGCCTCCAGCCGCGCCGCGTCGCCACGGCTGCCCGGCAGGGCCAGCTCCAGCGCGAACCTGGCCCGCCGGATGATCTCGCTATTGAGGCGGCCCAGCCGCTCCCGGACCGAGCGGTGGGTGTCGGCCTCCCGGAACAGGATGCGCCGCATCGCCGGAGAGGCCCGGAGCGGGAGCATCTGCGCCAGCTTCGACAGCGTGCCCGCGGCGTCGCCCGGCACGGCCTCGACGTCCTCCTCGGTCACGACCGTCCGCTCGTCGACCAGCGAGATCAGCACGTCGATCTTGCGGGGGAAGTAGTGGAAGACCAGGCCCTTCGGAACGCCGGCCAGCTCGGCGATCCTCGCGGTCGGCGTCGCGTCGTACCCGCCGCCCGCGAACAGCTCCTCGGCCGCGTCGAGGATCCGGGTCCGCGCGTCGCCGTCCGGCAACCTCCTGTTCACGGGCACGACGATAGCCATACCTGGCACCCCCACACCATGACGCCACGGACAGGGCACCCTTCGGTGTGGGGGCTTGCGGCAGGAATCAGTGCTGGACGGCCTTCTCCGCCCCGACGCCGGTGAGCGAGCGGACCTCGATCTCGGCGTACTTCTCCGCGTTGTACTCCTTGCTGAGGACGGTGCCGAGGTAGCCGAACAGGAAGCCGAGCGGGATCGACACGATGCCGGGGTTCGACAGCGGGAACCAGTGGAAGTCCACGTCGGGGAACATGGCCGTCTTCGAGCCGGAGACGACCGGCGAGAAGATGACCAGGACGACGGCGGAGATCAGGCCACCGTAGATCGCCGACACCGCGCCGGCCGTGTTGAACCGCTTCCAGAACAGGCTGTAGAGGATCGCCGGGAGGTTGCCCGACGCGGCGACCGCGAACGCGAGCGCCACGAGGAAGGCCACATTGAGCGACTGGGCGAGGATGCCGAGGACGATCGCGACCGCGCCGATGACGAACGCGGACAGGCGGGCGACCAGCACCTCCTCCTTGTCGGTGACGTTCCCCCGCTTGAACACGTGGGCGTACAGGTCGTGCGCGAAGCTCGACGAGGAGGCGAGCGTCAGGCCGGCGACCACGGCGAGGATCGTGGCGAACGCGACCGCGGCGATGACCGCGAGCAGGATCGTGCCGCCGACGTCGCCGAAGATCTGCCTCCCGATCTCCTCCGCGAGCTGCGGCGCGGCGGTGTTGCCCGCCGCGTTGGCCGTGGAGATCTTCTTGGACCCGACGATGGCCGCCGCGCCGAAGCCCAGGACCAGGGTCAGCAGGTAGAAGACGCCGATGATGCCGATGCCCCACATGACCGACTTGCGGGCGTCCTTCGCGGTGGGCACGGTGTAGAAGCGGATCAGGATGTGCGGCAGGCCCGCCGTGCCGAGCACGAGAGCAAGCCCCAGGCTGATCAGGTCGATCTTCCCGGCGATTCCCTGCGCCTCCGTGCCGTACTTGAGCCCGGAGTTGAGGAACGCGCCGCCCTTGCCGCTCTGCGCCGCCGCGTCGCCGAGGAGTTTCGACACGTTGAACCCGAACTTGCCGAGGACGAGCAGCGTCACCAGGGCGGCGCCGGTCATCAGCATGACGGCCTTGACGATCTGCACCCAGGTGGTGCCCTTCATGCCGCCGATCACGACGTAGATCACCATGAGCAGGCCGACGGCGACGATCGTCCACATCTTGCCGGAGTCCGACTTGATGCCGAGCAGCAGTCCGACCAGGGCGCCCGCGCCGACCATCTGCGCGAGCAGGTAGAAGATGCTCACCGTGATCGTGGAGACACCGGCGGCCGTGCGGACCGGGCGAGGGCTCATCCGGAAGGCGAGCACGTCGGCCATCGTGTATTTGCCGGAGTTCCGCATCAGCTCCGCGACCAGCAGCAGCGCCACCAGCCACGCGACGAGGAATCCGATCGAATAGAGGAACCCGTCGTAGCCCGACAGGGCGATGATGCCCGCGATGCCGAGGAACGACGCCGCCGACATGTAGTCGCCGCCGATCGCCAGGCCGTTCTGCACGCCGCTGAACGAGCGGCCGCCCGCGTAGAAGTCGGTCGCGTCCTTCGTGTGGCGGCTCGCCCAGAAGGTGATCCCCAGCGTGCCTGCGACGAAGACCAGGAAGAGGATGGTGGACAGGGTCTCGTGCTTCACTTGGTCTTCTCCTCCACCTTGTCGCGAAGCTCGTCGGCGAGCGGATCGAGCTTGCTCGCGGCGTGCCGGGAGTACGCCCAGGCGATCAGGAACGTGGACACGAACTGGAGGAGGCCGAAGACCAGGGCGACGTTGATGTTGCCGAAGAGCTTGGTGCCCATGAAGCCACGGGCGAAGCCGGACAGCACCACGTACAGCAGGTACCAGGCGAGGAACGCGACGGTCATCGGGAAGGCCCAGGAACGGTACCGGCGGCGCAGCTCCTGGAACTGGTCGCTGGCCTGTATCTCTTCGTAGACCGACGAGTCGTGCTGAACGGTCACGTGCCCTCCTTCGACAGTGATCTGGATCACCTCAACGTAGGAGCGCGGGCCGTTCCCATCGAGACCCGGACGCCGCCGCGTCGCCCAGCCGTACCGGTCGCTCGGCCACCTGGGCTGGGCATGCGGCGAAAGGTCGGTTGCGTGCGCCCAACGGTCTCCGGCCCCCTCAGATCGAGCGGGGATGCCAGTCGCCGCGGTCGACGTTCAGCGTCTCCGGGGTGTGCAGGCGCACCATCGTCCGGGCCACACCGCGCGGCACCCGCGACGGCGTGAGCAGCGACACCACCACCATGACGGTGAACGACACCGGCACCGTCCAGGCCGCCGGCTGCGCCAGCAGGGCCTCGGTCCACCCCGTGTACGGCCCGCCGACGATGGTCGCCAGGACCGCCGCGCAGGCCAGCCCACCCCCGATGAGCAGCCCCGACAGAGCCCCGGCCGTGGTCAGCCTGCGCCACCAGATGCCTAGCACGAGCAGCGGGCAGAACGACGACGCCGCCACCGCGAACGCCAGCCCGACCACGTTGGCGACCGGCAGCGACCGCGCCATCCCCGCCAGCGCGAACGGCACGACCACCGCGACCGCCGTGGCGACCCGGAACGAGCGCACCCCGCCGCGCAGGATGTCCTGGGCGATCACCCCGGCGACCGAGACCGTCAGCCCCGACGACGTGGACAGGAACGCCGCGAACGCCCCGGCCGTCACGAGCGCGGTCAGCAGCTCCCCGGCGATCCCGCCGACCAGCCGTCCGGGCAGCGTCAGCACCACCGTGTCGGTGGCCGGAAGGCCGTACACCCGCCCGAGGAACCCGTAGATCGCCGGCATCAGGTAGAACGCGCCCAGCAGGGTCAGGACCACCAGGGTCGTACGGCGGGCCGCCCGGCCGTCCGGGTTCGTGTAGAAGCGGACCAGCACGTGCGGCAGGCCCATCGTGCCGAGGAACGTGGCCAGGATGAGCGAGTACGTCTCGTAGAGCGGGTGCTCCCGGCCGTGCAGCGGCAGCGCCCACGGATCGCCCGTCCGGAGCCCCGGCGAGCCGCCCGAGCGCCACGCGGCCAGCATGAACACCAGCGGCACGGCGAGCGCGGTGAGCTTCAGCCAGTACTGGAACGCCTGGACGAACGTGATCGACCGCATCCCGCCCGACAGCACGTTGACCGCGACCACCCCCGCGACCAGCAGCCCCCCGGCCCAGGTCGGAGCGCCCGTGATCGTACGGAACACCAGCCCGGCGCTCTGGAACTGCGGCATCAGGTACAGCCAGCCGATCAGCACGACCAGCACGCTCGACATCCGGCGCACGGCCATCGACTCCAGCCGGGCCTCCGCGAAGTCGGGCAGCGTGTAGGCCCCCGAGCGCCGCAGCGGCGCGGACACCAGCACGAGCAGCACGAGATAGCCGCCCGTCCAGCCGACCGGGAGCCACAGCATGTCCGCGCCGTAGGTCAGGATGAGCCCGGCGATGCCGAGGAAGGACGCCGCCGAGAGATACTCCCCGCCGATCGCCGAGGCGTTCCACAGGGGCGACACCGTCCGGGACGCGACGTAGAAGTCCGACGTCGTGCGCGACATCCTGATCCCGAACGCCCCGATCAGGAGGGCCGCCAGCATCACGAGAACGACGGCGACGATCCCGCTCACGAGGTCTCCCAGCTCACCGGCGCTCGACCAGGTCGGCGAAGTCCCGCTCGTTCCGCTCGGCCTGCCGTACGTACAGCCAGGCCCCCACGACGAAAGCGGGATAGATCACACCGGCGAGCACCACCCACGGCAGCGGCAGGCCAGCCAATCGCACCGCCCGGAGTTCCGGGACCAGGAGGAAAAGCAGCGGCAGCCCGCCGACCACGCACGCCAGCACAGTGCAGACGAACAGGCCGAGGCGGAACTGGGTCCTCACCAGAGACCGCATGTAGACCTCGCCGAGCCGCGTCTGCTCGTCTATTTCGCGCGTCAGCGGGTGGCGCGGCCTGCGGGCGGCGGCCGTGCGCGGGCTGGTCACCACGACCCTGCGCGGCTTGCCCGTCATCGCCTACCCCTCCCGCTTCGCTTTGCGGGCCCGGCGGACCAGGAGGTCGCGCAGCTCGCGGGTGTGGCGGCGGCTGACCGGGATCTCGGTCTCACCGACGCGGACGACGCATCTGCCGGAGTCGATGTGCAGCTCGTCGATGTGCTTGACCGCGACCAGGTGGCTGCGGTGGACCCGGAGGAACCCCGCCGACGCCCAGCGCTCCTCCAGCGCGGCCAGCGGGATGCGGACCAGATGGCTCCCCGTCGCGGTGTGCAGCCGGGCGTAGTCGCCCTGGGCCTCGACGTACCGAACCTCGGTGCTCGCCACGAACCTGGTCACGCCGCCCAGCTCGACCGGGATCGTGTCCGCCTGCGGCCCGGCCTCCGATTCGGTACGGCTGCCGCACACGCGCCTGATCGCCTCGGCGAGCCGCTCCGGCCTGACCGGCTTGAGCAGGTAGTCCTCGGCCTTGAGCTCGAACGCGTCGACCGCGTGATCCTCGTAGGCCGTCACGAAGACCACCTTCGGCGGCCTGGTGAACTGGGTGAGCAGCCGGCCGAGCACCACGCCGTCCAGGCCGCGCATGCGGATGTCGAGGAAGACGGCGTCCATCGGCCGTCCGTCGGCCATCGCCCGGTCGAGCAGCTTGAGCGCCGCCGCCCCGTCACGGGCGGTCAGGACGTCGCCGATCCGCGCGTCAGCCCTCAGCAGGTACGCCAGGTCCTCCAGGGCGGGCTGCTCGTCGTCCACCGCCAAGACCCGCAGGCCGCTCACCGATCACCCCTCTCACCACCCCTGAGGGTGCTGACCCGCACGGCCGGAAGTCAACGCCTCCCGCCATCACAACCGGGTCACGGTGAGGGGTGAGCTCCGGTCAGCCCCGCCGGCGGCGCACCAGCATGGCGGGGTCGATCAGACCGTGAACGGTTCGATGATCGTCGCCGACTCCCCCGCGCGCACAGAGTGGATCTGGCGGTATTCGCCCTCGACGAGCTTCAGATCGCTCAGATCATGCCTGTTTCACATGTCGGCGTCCTGGGCGTCAACGCTCGCCTGCCGGATCCGCTAAACGGACATCACGCCACTATGCCGAGGCCCTGCCTATCGATGATCAACAAAGTTGATCATCCGAAATGCCGTCGGAATAGCCAATAAGGCGATCGCAACACTGATGCCCGCTGCGGCCAGAACCGGCATTAAGGGAATCTCATAGGGGCCCGGAACTGAATCCGAAAATCGGAGTAGCACCCAGGCTCCAATTGTGAGACCGAGTCCAACGCCGACGGGAACTGCGGCCAGCGTCGCCAGCAACCCAAGCTTTCGATGCCGGAACGTCCGATAGGCGAAGGCCACTGCGACAACCGGATACACAATAACAAAATTTACCAACAAGCAGCAGACAAGCCATCCGGATGAATCCGGATGCATCAGATCAGACAAGCGGCCCTGACCAACGTCGATGTTATCCGCTCGTGGATTGGTGATAACTGCCCGGGACAGCACATAGAGGCCTCGGCTATTAAGGTTTTTTACCTGCCCCCAAGTTACCGGACCTGGCGTGTCTACGAGCCAATCCATTACACTCCCAGAGCTCGATGTATTGACTACACCAGTACCCGGAAAGGCAATGACGTCCGGACTATCCCTCCAGACGATATCAGCGGTCACCCCAACAACGACAAGGCGACTCCATTTGCTTTCAGGGTCAAAACTTGCTATCTCTGAACGAACCTGGTTGGCGACCCTTTCCTTAACGACAAGTTCACCATCGGCCTGCGGATATCTGCCGCTGATCAGAGGGTACATCCCACGGGTTAACGGGTCCCGCAGATCCAGTTCCCCGAATTCCTCTCGCCATCCCGTAAGGCTAATAGGAAAGGGGACTACTCTACTACCTTGCGGAAGTAAGGCATTAATCTCTTGAGCAGAGTAGAATGTTCGCTGATGGCCTGGCGATATGCCGCGGATCTCCGCAAGAACAGAATAGTCCTGCGTAACGTTACCAGAGTATCCAAGGTCCCGGATACGGGCATCAGCGGCACCCATTTCCCATGTCCGTCCCTCGACCGGAGAGACATGCATGGTTGCCTGCATAGTCAATATGGCGGTGAAGACAAGTACGGCAAGGCCAATAACAACCGCCGCAGCAAGAGTCGGGCCGCCGAGCAACGCGGTACGGAGGCGTTTACGCACCACAACTCTACGCTGTTTATCTTCGGCCATCGGACCGATCGCCTTTCAGCTTCAGGTTACAGAGGGCCAAAGGTCGTCCTTATATCGATAACGTATTCAGTCGGTTTTGTGCACTTGGTCCTGTGCGGCGGAGGCATACAGAGCCCGGAGTAGCGACCATTGTGGAGGTTGTCCACGCATTCCCAGTCAAGGCAGCTATAAGTGACGGTTTGGACTGTTAAGCCATTTTCGGCGTGCAGTTTCCAACTGTTGTTCATCGCATCCTTGATGGCGTCTTCATTCGATCCGGCGCCCGTCAGAATAGCCAGCAATCCGGCCGTGGCATCGCACCAGGGAGCTGCCGGCCCCCCAATGGCACATAGTGTGAGCATACCTCCGACTAGGCTTGACGGATTAAAACCCGAGTCTTTGTATTTTTCCATGTCCTTTTCGCTGATATAGTTCCTACACGTTTTCTTCGAATAATTGCTCTTAAGGTGCTGCTCTGCTACAGTCTCGCAAATTTGAGAGCTTCTGTCCCTCCAATCTGTGGCCGGGAACCGACACCTATGTGACCAACAGAGCCCCGAACTCCTCCTACGGCGGGTCGACGTTGCTCTATGTCGCGGACGCGTTCGGCGAGGTGGCGCGGTCGTTCATCGACTTCGACGGGCCCGCGCTCACCGGGGAGACCATTTCGTCGGCGACACTCAACCTCACGCATGACTACAACTCCCGGAAAAATCGACACCACGGTAAGCGGTGCCCCCGGCCGGCAGAAGCTGACGCTGATCCCGGATCCGGCCTTCCTGAACGCGCCTGACGCGGTATATCCGCAGGTCGTCGACCCGTCGTGCGGAAGGACGCGTTCCGTAATCGCTTCAGCGTGTCTTTACGGGTTTCAGTTGGCGGAGACGCCGGGGTGGTATTTGGGGACGCGGAGGGTGACCTTGGTGCCGGCATCCAGGCCGGTCTCGACCACCAGGCCGTACTCGTCGCCGTAGACCTGGCGGAGGCGCTCGTCCACGTTGGCCAGGCCGACGCCGCCCGCCCCCGAGCGGTCCTCCCCCGCGAGGACGCGCCGCAGCCGTTCGGGGTCCATGCCGATGCCGTCGTCCTCGACCGTGATCGCGCACTCGGCTCCCGCGTCCTCGGCGATGATCGTGATCCGGCCCACGCCGGGCTTGCCCTCCAGGCCGTGCCGTACGGCGTTCTCGACGAGGGGCTGGAGGCACAGGAACGGCACGGCCACCGCCAGCACCTCGGGGGCGATGCGCAGCGTGACCTGTAACTGGTCGCCGAACCGGGCGCGTTCGAGGGTGAGGTAGCGGTCGATCGACCGGAGCTCCTCCGCCAGCGTCGTGAAGTCACCGTGCCGCCGGAAGGAATAACGCGTGAAGTCGGCGAACTCCAGCAGCAGCTCGCGGGCCTGCTCGGGATCGGTCCGGACGAAGGACGCGATCGTGGTGAGCGAGTTGTAGATGAAGTGCGGCGAGATCTGCGCCCGCAGCGCCCGGACCTCGGCCTCCATGAGCATCGTTCGCGACCGGTCGAGCTCGGCCAGCTCAAGCTGCGAGTCGACCCAGCGGGCCACCTCCTGCGCGGCCCGGACCAGCCCGGCCGAGGCGTGGTCGCCGTACGCCGCGAGCGACCCGACCACGCGGTCGTCGGTGGTGAGCGGCACCACCACGGCGTGCCGTACGGGGCACTCGGGAAGGCCGCAGGCGAGCGCCAGCACCTGCGTGCGGCCGTCCTTCAGGGTCTCGGCGGCGTGCTCGAACGCCTCGTGTGCGTGGTGGTCCCCCGCGCCGTCGTAGACCAGCAGCTCCTCGCCGTTGGTGATGGCGATCGCGGGCGAGCCGAGCAGCTCCCGCAGATGCCGCGACGACTTCAGCGCTCCCGCCTGGGTGAGCCCTGCCCGCAGCGGCGGCGCCGCGAGCGAGGCGGTGTGCAGGGTCTCGAACGTGGCCCGCTCGGCCGGGCTGCTCCCGAGGTCGCGGCGGCCGCGGAGGACCCGCCACAGCACCACGGCCGGCACGCCGATGAGGACGATGACGACGAGCGCGGCGACGAGCGGTTCCACGTCGCCGGAGCCTACCGTGCCGACGCCTTTACGTTGTAGATTTCTTGAGCGCGTCGCGGACGCGGGCCGTGTAGTCCTCGATTTCCGCGTCGTCGGCGTACTTCACGCGCGGCCAGAAGAAGCCGCGCAGGCCGTCCTTGCGGTTGCGCGGCACGACGTGGACGTGCAGGTGCGGGACGCTCTGGCTGATCCGGTTGTTGATCGCCACGAAGGTGCCGGCCGCGTCCACGCCTTCCTCGACCGCGCGGGCAACGGCCTGGACCCGTTCAAAGAAGGGGCCGACCGTCTCGTGCGGCAGGTCGGGCAGGGTCTCCACGTGGGCGTGCGGCACGACGAGGACGTGCCCCTTGAAGACCGGCCGCGTGTCCAGGAACGCGGCCGCGACCTCGTCGGACAGCACCATGTATGCGGGCCTGTCCCCCGCGGCGATGTCACAGAACAGGCATCCGGCCAGGCGCGTCCCTGCGGCGATCATCTCCGTATTGTCCCCCACCAGTGCATGATCACGAACAGGGTCCGCCCAGGTCAGGCGACGCGCTCAGGAACTCGTGCATGATCACGGCAAGGGTTGTCGCAGCTCAGGTGGCATTTCCGGGAAGTGGTGCATGATCACGCGGGGTTGTGGGGGGTTTGCCAGCCGAGGGTGGTGGTGCCTTGGATGAGGGACTTGGCGATGATCAGGCGCTGGATGTCGTTGGTACCCTCGCCGATCACCATCAAGGGGGCGTCGCGGTAGAGGCGCTCGACCACGAACTCCTGCGAGTAGCCGTGGCCGCCGTGGACGCGCATCGCCTCGGTCGTGGCCCTCATCGCGACCTCCGAGGCGAAATACTTGGCCATCGCGGCCTCGCTCGTCACGGCCCACGACTCCGACCGCACGGCCGCCCAGTAGGTCATCAGCCGGGCGGCCTGGATCTCCGTCGCCATGTCGGCCAGCTTGAGCCGGATCGCTCGGCGATCATCCAGGTCGCCGGCGAGTGCGAGCCCAGGATTCCCGCCACGCCCATCCAACCGCGGGCGATCTCCTCGAAGACCAGGGCGAACGACACCCGGTCGAGATCGAGCCCGCCGTACCTCTCGGGGACCGTGATGCCGAACAGCCCCAGCTGCCGGAACCGCTCGACGATCTCGGCGGGGTAGCGTCCGGCGCGCTCCCACTCTGAGACCACCGGCACGATGTCCCTTTCGACGAACTCCCGCAGCGTCCGCTGGAAGAGCCGCTGGTCCTCGTTCAGCTCGAAGTCCATCCCGCCTCCCGAAGGCCGGTCGCGGCCCGCGTGTTCACGGGCGAGCCGAAGACGCAATTCGCCGTCGAACTAATGCCAACGTTAGTCGCACCGCCCAAGGGGAAACCGTTCACCCACGCCACGGGTCATGGATACGGTTTGACCGCGGGTTAATACGGCACTCAATGAGAATATTCTTCCGGAATTCGGCGAGCCCCGAGTTTATGAGCGTCCTCGGGTGAGGGAGTCAGCGTGACACAGGTGCTTCGGGCGGTGGAGGTGGCCGGGCCCAGCGGATGGCGGTGGGTGCTCAGTGAGGAGTCCGGGCTGATCTTGGCCGACCATCGAGTGGAGCTGGACGTCGGCACCGCCGAGTACGAGGCGTTCTGCGACCTGATCGAGCATCTCGACCGGCACCGCTTGCCGCACGACCCTGTCGGGTCGGAGACGGAGGCCGTCGATCGGGTGAGCACGTGGATCAGTGAGCACGTGTTCGGTGAGGCGCTCTTGGCCAGGCTCTCTGGAACGGTGCGGGTCATCGTCCCCCACGGTGCGGAGTTCCTGCTGTCAAGACCGTTGGAACTGGCCAGGGTCAACGGTGTTCCATTGGCGCGCAAGCAGATAAGTCTCGTCTATGAGCCCGCGAGCCTCGGCGTCCCCGGGAACAAGGATGACGTGGCCGGGAGTTTACGAATCCTGGCGCTGTTCTCGATGCCGGCGCGTTCGTCGGTGCTCGCGCTGCGCCGGGAGCGTTACGAGCTCGCCAAGACCGTGCGGACCATCGCCGCCAAGTCACGCAAGGCGATCGAGCTGCGGGTCCTGCAGTACGGCGTGACACGGGAACGGCTCGCTGAGGCCGTCGAGGAGTATCCGGGCTGGGATGTTCTGCATGTCTCCGGACACGGCGACATCGGTGTGCTGCTGCTGGAGCAGGCCGACGGCGAACCCGATCCCGTCTCCACCGACGAGCTCATCGAGCTGCTGGCGCCCGCGCGAGACCGGCTGAAGCTGGCCGTGCTCTCGGCGTGCCAGTCCGGCGCCCCGCAGGCCGCGAGCACGCTGCGCACCCTCGGGTTCGACGAGCTCGCCGAGCAGGTCGCGCCGGACGAGGGAACGTCAGGCGAGGGGGCGTCAGGCGACCAGGTCGGCCTGGCCCGCGGCCTGGTCGAGCAGCTGGGCGTGACGGCGCTGGCGATGCGCTACCCGGTCGCGGACGGCTTCGCGGTCGCTCTCGCGGAGGAGCTGTACCCGCGGCTGTTCGGCGCGGGCCAGCCGGTCGACCGCGCGGTGGCACTCGCGCTGCACAAGGCGGTGGGCTCCCGCCCCACGGCCGCGGTGCCCGCCGCGTCGATGGGGACTCCGATGCTGGTCGGCGCCGGCGCCGTCGGCTTGCGGGTCGCGCCCCCGCCCGGGCGTGCGGTCCTCGACCCATACGCCGAGCGGATGGCGTGGTTTCCACCGGAGCCGGAGCGGTTCGTCGGCCGCACGCAGGCCCTGGTGGAGGCCAGCACGGCGCTGGCCGCCGAAAGCGGCCGCAGCGGCGTGCTGTTCGTCGGCATGGTGGGCGTGGGCAAGTCCGCGTGCGCGCTGGAGCTGGCCCACCAGCACAGGGGCCGGTTCGGCGGGCTGGCCTGGTGGCAGGCCCCCGAGCAGCCGGACGACTTCGGCCAGGCCCTGGTCAGCTTCGCCACCGCTCTGGAAACCCAGCTCGGCATCCCGATGATGGACGCGGTGGGCAGCGTGGCGGAGCTCCAGAGATTCCTGCCGAGGCTGGCCGCGGTGCTGCGGGAGGAAGCGGTGCTGCTGGTCCTGGACAACGTCGACACGCTGCTGTCCGACGACGCGTCCTGGCGCGACCCGATGTGGGGCATGCTGATCGAGTGCCTGATCGGCCACGGCGGGCTGTCCCGGGTGGTGCTGACCAGCCGGGTCATGCCCACCGAGCTCGATCCCGACCTCGTGGTGGTCCTGCCGACGCACTCGCTCTCGATCGCCGAGTCGGTGCTGCTCGCCCGCGAGCTGCCGCACCTGGGCGCGCTGCTGCACGACGAGCCGACCGCCGAGCGCACCACCGCCCGATCCGGCACCGGCCTGCAGCTGGTCCGGCGGGTGCTGAACATGGCCCAGGGACATCCGAAGCTGCTCGAACTCGCCGACGCCGCCGCGGCCGAGCCCGGCAGGCTCGCCGACGCGCTGGCCGCGGCGGAGGCGGCGGGCCGGGACGCGCCGGTCACCGCGTTCTTCACCACCGGCGACAGCGCCCTCGACGGCGGCCAGTTCATGCGGCTGCTCGCCACGTGGGCCGACACCACGCTCTCGGGTCTGCCCACACCCGCGGGCACCCTGGTCAAACTCCTCGCGCACATCGAGGAGGCCGAGCGCCAGCCGTGGATCGTCTCCAAGGTGTGGTGGCTGGTCTGGAAGACGCTGTACGACGTGGAGGCGCCCCCTCTGGAGCGTGCCCTGGAGCCGTTGATGTCCGCCGCCCTGGTGGAGGTCGGACTGGTGGAGGTCGGACTGGTGGAGGCCGGACCGGTGGAGGCCGAGCCGTTCGACGCCGACGGCTCGACCGCATCGGAGGTCTACCGGCTGAACCCCGGCGTGGGCGAGGCGATTCGCGCGAGGACCGACGCGGAGTTCCGCACGCTCGCCGACGAGGCGATGATCTCCTTCTTGCAGTGGCTGAACGACCACGCGCACACCGAGGAGAGCCGGGGCGGCTCGGGCTCGGCGATCGTCTGGTCCGGTCTGGCGGCCACGCCGTACCTGCTGCGCCGCGGACATTGGCGAGAGGCGACCGTCATGCTGGAGACGGCCACCGACCGCGTCGTGGACCCGGAGACCACCAACCGGGCGCTGGGCTACCTGCGCCGCATGCTCGAGCACCACGACGACGCCCTCGGGCGGCCCGCCGTGATGAGCCTCTACGCCAAACTCCTGTCGAGGAGTGACCCGCAGGCGGCCGCGCAGATCTTCATCGACATCATCCAGAGCAGCGTCGAGAGCAAGCAGTACGGTGTCGCCTCGGTCGCGGCGGCCGATTGCGCGTCGCTGTACCTCGACAACGGCGACCTCGAGGACGCGCTCGAACTGACGGAGGCCCTGAGGGGGTTGAACGACCTTGCCGGATTCGGTCCGTGGACGCGAGCGGCCGACGAGTGCCTCGAAGTGACCATCCTGCAGGAGATGGGCCGGCACGACGTGGCGGCCGAGCGGGCGTTCGCCCTGGCCGAACTGGTCGACAGGCTGCCCGAAGACGCCGGGGTGCCCGAGCGCGTCACGCCGGTGAGCGTCCGCGAGGTGGTCCTCAGCACCGTGCTCAAAGCGGCCGCCAGTGCCAAGGACTGGCACCTCGCCCTGGACATCTGTGAGCGGATCGAAAAGCTGCACCTGCGCAGGGGCGCCTCGGAGCACGAGTGGGCGCGGTTGAAGCTCAACTACGCCACGGTGCTCCTGCGGCTCGGCCGCGCCGGCGAGGCGGAGGACGTGCTCCGGGACATCCAGGCCGTCTTCGAGGACGCCGACGACATCCCCCTGCTCGGCGAGGTGTTCCGGCTGCGGGCGGAGGTGCGGGCCGCGCTCGGCAGGGCGGACGACGCTCTCGCCATGGCCCAGGCCGCGCTGCGGTACTCCTACGAGAGTTCCAGCCCTAACGCCCTGGCCGAGAGCCACGACGCCGTGGCCCACTACCTCGCCGCCAACGGACAGCCCGCACGGGTCTGTCTCCACCACCGGCTGGCGGCGATCATGATACGCGCCGCCACAGCGCATGCCCCGGACGGCGCCACGATCGTCAACCTGCCGGAGCTGATCGAGTCCGGCGCGGATCTGTGTCCTCGGACGCTTGAAGAACTCCTCGAAACGGTTGAGCAGATGCCAGGCGTGCGGCTGGGCCTCGTGCTGCGATCCCTGGTCCCGGACGAGAGGGACCGCGACGAGCTGTTCGACACGACCGTGGCCCGTCCCCGGAGGAATGCGGAGATCACCCGGGAAGCCCTGGCGGACTACCACAGCGAGCGAGCCGCGCTGGTCGGCGCGATACGCCGGGCCGCCGACGGCGATCACGACCCGAGCCTGTTCGAGGGCTTGGACGACGCGAGCGCCGGCATCCTCCTCATGTACCTCGCCATGCGTCAGACGCCGGATGACGGCCAAGACGAGCACATCGGATGACTAGCTCGGACCGGTCTGTACGCGCTGACCTGCCGGGCCCTCCTTGAAGACGTGTTCGAGCACGTCATCGCGCCGGTCGCCGAGCCTCGTGCAGCTGAAGCCCTTGTTCGTCAGCTTCTGGGCATAGGCGACGTAGCGTCCAGTCGGCCGCGGGGCGACAGCAGCATCGGGAGCGCGTACCTCGTATGTCCAGGCGCCGTCGAGCAGCCGCACGCACGCGATCCTGTGGACTCTCGCGTACTCCAGCGCCCCGCTCTGAAACCCGCCTGCCGCGACCACGACCCCTTTGTGCGCGCCCGTCGAACGCAACTTGTCCTTGAGCACCTGCACGTGCTCGCGCTTGACTGGAGAGGCATGGCGCTTGCACTCGAACAACACGAGGAAATCGGCGCCGAGAAGCCGGAACCGGACAGTGACGTCGATGACGTAGGTGCCGTCCACGCCCTCGACCGGATCGAGATGCCGGACGTCCCAGGCCGTCACCTCATGACCGGCCACCTCTACCAGCTCGGCGACCGCGCGCTCGTACTCGGCGGGGCTCAGGTCGAACGCCGGCCAGCGGTCGACGCCGTACTCCGTTGTCACCCGGCATCTACTCCTCATAGATCCGATGCCAGCAGGCGAGAGAGTACCGGATGCCAGGGGATCGAGGCCGTCAGGTCTGACTCAGACCGTCGTTCTCCGTGTCCTTGGGCTGGTCTCGCGGCTCGACGAACGGCTCCGTCGCGGACCCCTCCTCCACGATCTTCCGTCCCCGCTGGAGCTCGGCGTCGAACTCCGCCCCGATGAGGATCGCGATGTTCGACAGCCAGAGCCACACGAGGAACACCACGACCGCCGCGAGCGTGCCGTACGTCTTGTTGTAGGAGCCGAACCTCGCCACGTACAGCCCGAACCCGGCCGACACGACCATCCACAGCACGACGGAGGTCAGGCTGCCCGGCGTCAGCCAGCGGACGCCCGGCTGCCGGACGTTGGGGGCGGCGTAGAACAGTAGGGTGATCATCCCGGCCGCCAGGATGACCAGCACCGGCCACTTCGCGATGTTCCAGGCCGTCACCGCGACGCTGCCGAGCCCGAGGAGCCTCCCCACGATCTCCGACAGCCGCCCGGTGAGGGTGACCGCCACCGCGGCGGCCGCCATCAGGATCACCAGCACCAGCGTGAGCAGGACCCGCAGCGGCGTGACCTTCCAGAACGGCCGGCCCTCCGGGATGTCGAAGATGGCGTTGGTCGCGCGGATGAACGCCGCGATGTAGCCGGAGGCCGCCCAGAGGGCGAGCAGGAGACCGCCGATGGCGAACACCCCGGCGGTCCCCTGGTTCTTGCTGACATTGCCGAGGCCGGTCGACAGCATCTGCTGAACCGGCCCCGGTGTCAGCCCCTTGATGTTGCCCAGCAGGCCCTCGACGGCGCCGGGGCCCAGCAGGCCCACGATCGAGACCAGCACGATGAGCCCGGGGAAGATCGACAGAACGGCGTAGTAGGTCAGGGCCGCGGCCCAGTCCGGGATGTTGTCGTTCTTGAACTCCCGGGCGGTGCGCTTGAGCGCCCCCAGCCAGTCGCGGCGTGACAGCCGCTCGACCGGCCCCTTGTCGTCCTTATGGTCGGCCATCTGTCGTCGTCCCGGCCCGCCTATCGGCTCCTCTTCCTCCGCAGCAGCTTCCGCACGACGAGGAGCGCCACCGCGCCGACGGCGACGGCCACGGCGGGACGCCGCCTGGCCTGCTCCGCTACCCTGTCGGCCGCGTCCTTCACGGTGTCCGGCGTGACGTCGCGGACCCGCTCGGCGACCTTGTCGGCCGCGTCCTTCACGTTGTCCTTCACCGTGTCCGGCGTGGCCTCGCGGACCCGCTCCGCCACCTCCGCGGCCTTCTCCTTCACCATGTTCTTGGTCCCCTCTATTTTGTCGTGTGCCCTGCCCTTGACGTCGGCCTTGGCGGCCAGGGCGTCGATGGTGTCGCCGAGGTCGTCGCGCGTCCGGGCGATGTCCTGCCGGACTTCGGTCAGCTCGTCGGCGGAGTCGGCCGGATGTGCGGGGTCGGGCGAGCCGGCCGCCGCCGTCTGGCGCTGGGGCACCGCGTTCAGCGACTCGGCCTCCGTCACCGGGTCGGTGACGTCCTGTCTGTGGACCCCCACGCTGCCGGCACCCGGCCGGGCGTCACGTGCGGGATCGGTCTCGCTCATCTCCGCGCTCTCTCCTTCACCACGTCGATATCGGTCTTGAAGCTCTGGATCGCCTTGTCGGGAGTCGGCGGGGTCGCCCTGGACACCTGGCGCTTGCCGACCAGGCCGACCACCCCGGCCACGAGCAGCAGCGCGGCGCCCACGATCAGGGCGCTCGCCCACGCGGGCAGCACCATCGCCAGCGCGATGATCGCCGCGGCCACGAGAGAGCCCCCGCCGTAGAGGGCCACGACGCCCGCGCCGCCGAGCATCCCGGCGCCGACTCCCGCGCGCTTGCCCTTCTCCGTCATCTCCAGGCGTGCCAGCCGCAGCTCGTCTCTGACGAGGCGGGAGACGTCCTCGGACAGACGCCGGACGAGTTCGCCGGTGGACAGCGTTTCCACCTGATCGGGCACCCGATTGGTCGCCTGATTGGTCGCCTGATTGGTCGCCTGATTGGTCATGGCCGGCCTCCCTTCCAGGTTGGGAAGCGACTACCCCCAGGCGAGAGCCCTAACCACCCGTGTCGGGACGGTGAACATAGGAATGTCACGATACGGCGGAGTTCTCACCGGCTCCCGGCAAAGATGGGAAGAAGGAAGTGCGGCCGCGCTGCTACGGTTTCGGTGGCGAAAGGGGGCAGCGGTGCTGGTGGTCCACGGAACCTGGGTCGGCGGCAGGCTGGCGGTCTGGGCCGAGGACTCCTCGCTCGTGTCCGCGAGCCGTTCGGAGCCCCAGAGCCTTTCGAAGTCCCCGGGCGCCCCCAAGTCTCCGAGCGCCGCCAGGTCTCCGAGTGCTTCCAAGGCGCGGGGTGCCTCCAAGGCGCGCCCGCATCCCTTCGCGGCGTCCGCGACCGGCATCGCGGCCGAGCTGTCGTCCTGGGGAGACGCCGGGGCCGCGGTCTCCGGCAAGGCGGCCGAGTCCGAGCTGACCATGCTGCTCCCCGGTTCGGCGAAGAGCCCCCTGCCCTCGCCGGAGTCGGGAGTGAGCGTCAAGGCCCGCGCTCCCGCGATCGGCCGCTGGCTCATGCCCGTGCTGCTGGTCGAGCCGCCCGCCGCGCTCGGCCTGCTCGACGCCGTGGACGAGATCGCCCACTTGCCGGCGGCCGCGTACGAGCCGGGCGAGTCCCTCGACGGCGCGCCGGTTCCCGGAGCCTCCCTGCGCTACCTCGCCGTCGTCGCCGCCAATGCCCGCGACCTCGTACGGCGGGGCCGGGTGCTGCCCCAGCTCGTCACCGAGGAGGACGGCTACGCGGCCCGCTGGCTGCCGGTGCTGACCGGCGCCGACGCCGCCCGCTTCCGGGAGCTCGCGACCGCGATGCCCCCGGTCTGCCGGGCCGCCGGAGAGGAGCGCCCCTCAGCGCACGTGCTCGGCGACGCCCTGGTCGGGCTCGCCGACGCGGCGGTACGGCGGGCGCTCCCCGAGCGGCTGCTCCTCGGGCACCGCCCGGGCGCCCGGAGCCCGCTGGCCGACCGTTGGATGGTCGCCCTCACCGCGGAGAGCGCCGCGCTTCCCGGCGTGTCGCCGAAGGAGGCCGACGAGCTGGTCAGGCCGCTGGAGCAGTGGTTCACGCAGGCGCAGCGGTCCCATGGCCCGTTCCGGGTGAGCTTCCGCCTCAGGGAGCCCACGAAGGACGACGCGCCCTGGGAGGTGGAGTTCGCCGTCCAGTCCACCGAGGACCCCAGCCTCTATCTGCCCGCTTCGCTGATCTGGGCGGGTGAGGCCGTGCCGGGTCTCAGCGGCCGGCCGGAGGAGACCCTGCTCGCGGGCCTCGGCCGGGCGGCCCGCCTCTACCCGAGGGTGGAGGACGCCCTGCGCGGCGTACGGCCGGCGGCGGTCGAGCTGGACATGGCGGAGGCCTTCTACTTCCTCCGCCACGCCGCTCCCCTGCTCCAGGCGGCCGGGTTCGGTGTCCAGCTCCCCGCCTGGGCGGGCAGGACGCGGCTCGGGCTCAAGCTGACCACGAGGTCGAAGAAGCAGGGCCCGGGAGCCGCAGCCGATCAGGGCTTCGGGCTCGGCCAGCTCGTGAACTTCCGCGTCGACCTGGCGGTCGGCGACGAGACGATCACAGAGGAGGAGCTCGCCGAGCTGGCCCGGCTCAAGGTGCCCCTCGTCCGCGTGCGGGGGCAGTGGGTCGAGCTCGACGACCGGCAGCTCAGCGCCGCGCTGAAGGCCGTGGAGCGGCGCCGTGCGGGCGAGATGACGGTCGGCGAGGTCATCCAGGAGGTCGTCCACGGCGGAGACGACGACCTGCCCATGGTGGAGGTCGACGCCGACGGCCTGCTCGGCGACCTGCTGTCCGGCGAGGTGGATCGCCGCCTCCAGCCGGTCGCCACCCCGGACGGCTTCCACGGCACCCTGCGCCCCTACCAGGAGCGCGGCCTGTCCTGGCTCACCTTCATGTCCGAAATCGGACTCGGAGGGATACTTGCGGATGATATGGGACTCGGTAAAACCGCCCAAACTCTATCTTTGTTGCTAAACGAACAAAACGGACATGCCGCGCCGGGGGCGACGTTGCTGGTATGCCCGATGTCGCTGCTCAGCAACTGGCAGAAGGAGGCGGCGAGGTTCGCCCCGTCGCTCGACGTGTACCTGCATCACGGGGCGGCGCGGCTGCGCGACGAGGAGCTCGCCGAGCGGGTGGGCCGGGCCGACCTGGTCCTCACGACGTACGGCACGGCGCTGCGCGACCGGGAGGTCCTCGCCGGGTTCCCCTGGGGCCGGGTCGTCTGCGACGAGGCTCAGGCGATCAAGAACAGCGCGGCCAGGCAGGCGCAGGCCGTACGGTCGATCCCGGCGCGGACGAGGCTCGCGCTGACCGGCACGCCGGTCGAGAACCACCTGGCCGAGCTGTGGTCGATCATGGAGTTCTGCAATCCCGGCCTGCTCGGCTCGGCGAGGACGTTCCGTGAGCGCTATCAGGAGCCGATCGAGCGGCAGGGCGACGAGACGGCGACCGCGGCGCTCCGCCGGGCCACCGGGCCGTTCGTGCTGCGAAGGCTCAAGACCGACAAGACGATCATCTCCGATCTGCCGGACAAGATGGAGATGAAGGTCTGGTGCACCCTCACCCCGGAGCAGGCCACCCTCTATCAGGCCGTCGTGGAGGACATGCTGGGCCGCATCGAAGACAGCGAGGGCATCGAACGGCACGGCAACGTGCTGGCCGCCATGACCAAGCTCAAGCAGGTGTGCAACCACCCGGCCCACCTCCTCAAGGACGGCTCGCGGCTGCCCGGCCGCTCCGGCAAGCTGGCCCGGCTGGAGGAGCTGGCCGAGGAGATCGTCGCCGAGGGCGACAAGGCGCTGGTCTTCACGCAGTACGCCGAGTTCGGGACGATGCTCCAGCCGTACCTCGCGGCGCATCTGGACCGGCCGGTGCTCTGGCTGCACGGCGGGCTGCCGAAGGCGCGGCGCGACGCGCTGGTCGAGCGGTTCCAGAGCGACGACGAGCCGATGGTGTTCCTCCTGTCGCTCAAGGCCGCGGGCACCGGGCTGAACCTGACGGCGGCCAATCACGTCGTCCACGTGGACCGGTGGTGGAACCCGGCCGTGGAGAACCAGGCGACCGACCGGGCGTTCCGGATCGGGCAGACCAAGAACGTGCAGGTCAGGAAGTTCATCTGCGTGGGCACGCTGGAGGAGCGGATCGACGAGATGATCGAGCGCAAGAAGGCGCTGGCCGAGAGCGTCGTCGGCACCGGGGAGGACTGGATCGCCACCCTGTCGACCGCGGAGCTGCGCGAACTGTTCCGCCTCTCCCCCGAGGCGGTGAGCTGATGGAACCCCTGGAAGGTCTCAGGGCACGCGGCAGGCGCGGGACCATGGGCGAGCGGTGGTGGTCGCGGCGGTTCATCGACATCCTGGAGAGCATCTGCGACAAGGGCCGGTTGAGCCGTGGGCGCTCCTACGCCCGCGCGGGAAACGTGCTCGATCTCGACATCGCGCCCGGGCTCGTCAGGTCGCGCGTGCAGGGGTCGCGGCCCGAGCCGTACGACGTGGTGATCGAGATCGCGGCGTACGGCGCGGCCGACTGGGAGCGGCTGACGGACGCGCTGGCCGCCCAGGCGCTCTACCGGGCCAAGCTGCTGGCCGGGGAGATGCCCCGCGAGATCGAGGACGTGTTCCGCGAGTGCGGCCTGCCGTTGTTCCCCGGCGAGCAGGGCCTGGAGATGGAATGCTCCTGCCCCGACTGGGGCTTCCCGTGCAAGCACCTGTCGGCGGTGCTGTACCTGCTCGCCGAGCGGTTCGACGACGACCCGTTCCTCGTGCTGGCCTGGCGCGGGATGGCCAAGGACACCCTGCTCGACGACCTCCGGGAGGTCGCCGGCCAGAACACGGAGGATGCGCCGTTCGCCGAGCGGCTGGCCGACTTCTACGAGCCGGGCACCTCGCTGGCCCGGCTGAGGAGCCAGGCGTCGCAGGCGTCGGCTCCGCCGGAACTGCTGCTGCGGACGCTCGACCCGCCGCCGGTCAAGGTGAGGCACATCCCGATCCTCGACCTGCTGCGCCCCGCGTACCGGCGCCTCAGCGATCCGCGAGCCCTCACTGATCCACGAAGCCTCACTGATCCACGAAGTGCTGGGGAACCATCACCCTGACGCCGTTCGGGATGGTCTTGATCACCAGTGGGGTGCGCAGCCGCACCTCGCCGTCGATGTCGGCGGCCATCGGGGGGTCGGTCTCCAGCAGCATCTCCCGGCCGGTGAGGAACGGGCCGCCCGCGAGGCTGCGCCACCGGCCCGTGGTGGCCCGCACGAGGGTCTCGCCGACCAGCCTCAGCCGCTTGCCCGAGCCGAGCTGGTAGGCGACGAGGCTGTGGTTGTCGATGCCGGCGTCCCTGGCGATCTGCCAGCCGCCGTGGAAGCGGCCGTTGGCGATATTGAGCTGGTGGGTGAGCAGCTCGTGGCGCCTGCCGTCCACGGTGATGTACGCGCGGAACGGCCGGTGGCCCGGGAGGATCGTCATGGCGGTCAGCGGGTAGGCGGCCCTGCCGAGCAGCCGTTTGAGCCAGGGGCGGACGGTCCCGGCGACCTCGACGGAGACGCCGAAGCTCGCGAGGTTGGCGAAGGGACGGTCGCCGCACAGGCCGAGGTCGATGTCGGCGACCTTGCCCGCGGTGAACACGCGGATCGCGCCGGGCAGGCCGAGCGGCAGGCCCAGGCTGCGGGCGAAGTTGTTGGTGGTCCCGAGCGGGAGCACGCCGAGGGCGACGTCCCGGCCGGCGACGTGCCTGATCGAGCTGCTCAGCGTGCCGTCCCCGCCGCCCACGACGAGGAGGTCCGGCTCGCCCGAGAGCGCGCGGAGCAGGGTCTCCCGCAGCAGGCGGGGGTCCGTGACCTGGTGGATCCCGGTCAGGTCGAAACCGTCGGCGCGGAGCAGCCGTAAGACGTCGGCGTAGTGGCGGCGACCCCGGCGCGACCGGGTGTTGACCACCACGGCGGCCCGCCGCCTGTCGTGGATCGCCGCCGTGTGGTCCGCCTTGCTTCGCATGATCACATGCTAGGCGGGCGCGCCGGATGCCGCGCGCATGGTCGTGCCCGGCGGTCGCGGCGACCGCCGGGCACGTTGACGTGCTTACTTCCTGGCCCTACTTCTTCGCTGGGGTGACCTGGACGAGGACGCCCAGGTTGCCGGGCAGCGGGCTGATCAGCTTGAGCTGGACGCCCAGCTGCTTGCCCTCGTCACCCGGGTTGCCGGTGCCGAGGACGCTGCCGATGTCCGTGCCGTACAGCTCGGTGGCCGGGGAGCCGTCGGCGTGGACGACCCGCGTGGTGTAGGGCTGGTTGTCCTTGGACGGCACGACCGTGGAGGCGTCGCGCAGCCGGTAGAACAGCCTGCCGTCCCGGACCTCGAGACCCGGGTACCAGCCCTTGGCGTCGGTGAAGGTCGACACCGCGGGCAGCTTGCCGAACGACGTGCAGTACTCCGTGAACGGCTCGCCCTCGAGGCACTCCTTGAACGGGTAGGTGCCGGCGAAGTTGAACGCCGCGTTGGACGACTGCGGGCGGGAGGCCAGGTTCTTCAGAACGGACGGGTCCTTCGCGGCCGCCTCGCCCGTACGGCGGAGCGGGTCGAAGTGCGAGTCCACGAGGAGGAGCTGGCCCTTCGGCCCCACGGACGGCAGGTCGAAGGTGCTGTCGGCGACGTTGTTGGTGCCGCGCGCGGTGTCGCGGTACCAGACGAGGAGGCCGGGCGCGTTGTACTTGATCTTCTCGACCTTCCAGGCGCCGTCGCGCAGGTAGGTCGTGTCGTAGGCGTACTGCAGGCCCTTGTCGAAGCCGTCGAAGTTGCGCCACTCCGCCAGGTAGTACTGGGCGGCCTGGGTCTGGCCCGGGTGGATGACGAAACCGGCGCCGGATGTGTCGGTGAAGGTGCCCTTCGTGGCGGTCCACCCGTTGGCGCCGCCCTCGACGTCGTCGCTCCACACCGGCGTGCCGCCGTTGGTGAGCGAGAAGTCGTCGTTGAACCAGCCGCGGCCGACGGTCCCGGCGTCCGTGGCGTACCGCAGGCGGAACCGCACGGACTTGCCGGCGAACGGGGTGAGGTCGGCGTAGAGGTGCGACCAGCCGCCGCTCTCGCCGGTGACGCCGTACTTCTTGTGACCGTAGTCGACCAGGCGGCCGTTGGGGTCGGTGTAGTCGTCACCGGTGGAGGCGAGGGTGCCGTCCTCCTTGTAGACCTTCTGCTCGGTCCAGGTGGCGCCGCCGTCGGCGGAGACCTCGGCGAAGCCGTAGTCCCAGTCCTGCTCGATGCTCCAGTCGCTCCACCACCAGAACTTCTCGTCCGCCCCGGCGGGCACGTCGAGCGTGCGGGTCAGCCGGGTGTCGGCCCAGTTCTGGTCGTCGTTGGACCACCACAGGTTGGAGCCGCTGTGCGGGGTGGACAGGACGACGTGCTTGTCCGGCAGGTTGATCCGGAGGCCGTCCTCGGTGCCCTTGGGCGTGCGGGAGGTCTGGCCGATCGCCACGAGCTTCGCGGCGTCACCGGGGTTCACGATCTTGGGGTTGGCCCAGCCGAGCACCCACTTGTCCCACAGGCCCATGTGGGTCGGCAGCGACTGGAAGATGGGCCCGGAGTGGGAGCCGCTGGACATGAGGTCCCAGAAGTCCACGTCCGAGTCGCCCGCGCCGGTGGTGTCGTAGAGGTCCGGCAGGCCGAGGTCGTGGCCGTACTCGTGGGCGAACACGCCCACGCCGGCGTCCTCCGGCTGGAGGATGTAGTTCGAGATCTTCACGCTCGTGCCCGGCACGGTGTAGCCGCCGGTCACGTCGCTGGAGTGGGCCCAGAGGGCGAACGTCCCCTGCGCTCCGCCGCCGCCGGACTTGTCCTCACCCGCGTGGATCAGCACGAGGTGGTCGACGACGCCGTCGGGCTCGTCGTAGTTGCCGTCGCCGTCTGCGTCGCCGGTGTCTTCCTTGTCGTAGTCGGCCCACGGGAACGACGGGTTCTGCGCCGCCAGGGCGTTCACCGCGTCGATCGGGAGCTGGGCCGCGCCGCGCGGGTTGTCCGGGTGGCCGGCCATCTCCTGCGGGTAGGTGCCGCACTTGCCCGCGCCGTACCACGCCTCGGAGTGCGGGACCTTGAGCCAGCCGACCGCCTGGCCGGTGACGGTGTAGGCGCCCTTCGACAGCTCCTCGTACATGTTCTTCATGGTGGAGCCGGAGATGTCGATGCCCTTCCTGCCGTCCCGGGGGTCGGTCAGGTCCGGGCGGACCCGGGTGGTGATCCCCTTGGAGGTGTAGAGCATGTTGTTGTAGTGGGCCGTGTTGAAGTCGGCCACCCACATCGAGTTGTTGTCCTTCCCGCCGCCCGCCACGGTGGCCGGGCTCGGGATGGTGTTGTGCACGGGGCCGTTCAGCTTGGTGCCGGCCGGCTCGGTCACGCAGTCGTCGACGTCGTCGATCGTCCGGGGGTGCGACCAGCCGGAGAAGTCGTCGTTCGCCTTGTCGTTGAACTCGACCAGCAGGGTGAGAAGCTTGGCCGTCTTGGTGGTCCCCGCCTTCTTGTAGATGAAGTCGAAGGGGTTCTTGCCTGTCCTGAGGGCCTGCTTCTCGTGCTTGACCAGCTCACGCGCGGCCACGGGGTTGCCGGCGGCGAACTTGTGGTCGATCGCGGTCGCCACCTCGGCGGTCCGCCGCGCCCCCTTGGCCTGCACCTCCTCGTTGTAGGTGGTGACGTCGCCCTGCACACGCGGGGGCGCGAAGTTGATGTAGTGGTCCTTCGCCGAGGGCTGGTAGGACGCCCCCGGGGTGGTCGCGCTCGCGGCGGTGGCGAGGCCTCCCGCCACCAGGCCGACGACCGGCACGATCGCGACGAGACGCCGCAGTTTCCTGGACAACCAGATCCTTCCCCGCCCGGGTTCTCCGGACGCCATGCGAGGACGCGCCGAGATGCGCGCGCAGGCGCGACATTAAAGAGCATGTAAAGGAAAGGTAAAGACCGCCCACTGATGGTTGTCAAAACGTGATGTATGCCGGAAAGCTCCTCAACGTACGGTTACCACCCGCTTGCGGCCTGGCCGTACAGTCCAGATGTGAACCTGAAGGACCTGCTCGGCGCGCTGCCCGAGGGGCGGGTGCTGACCGACCCCGACGTGATCGAGTCCTACGCGCGGGACCGGACGTTCGTCGAGCCGGGAAAGGCGCTCGGCGTCGTCCTCGCGGAGTCGAGGGACGACGTGGTCGCGACGCTGCGCTGGGCGAGCGAGCACCGGGTTCCGGTGGTCCCGAGGGGGGCGGGGACGGGTCTCGCGGGCGGGGCCACCGCCACCGACGGCTGCCTGATCCTGTCGCTGATCAGGATGGCGGAGATCCGCGAGCTGTCGCCGCAGGACGAGATCGCGGTCGCCGAGCCGGGAGTGATCACCGCCGACCTCGACCGCGCGGCCCGCGAGCACGGGCTGATGTACGCCCCGGACCCGTCGTCCTACGAGATCTCGACGATCGGCGGCAACCTCGCGACCAACGCGGGCGGCCTGCGCTGCGTGAAGTACGGCGTGACCCGCGACTCCACGCTGGGCCTGGAGGTCGTGCTCGCCGACGGCCGGATCCTCAACACCGGGCGGCGGACCATGAAGGGCGTCACCGGATACGACCTGACGGGCCTGTTCGTCGGCTCGGAGGGCACACTCGGGGTGATCACCGCGGCCACCCTGCGGCTTCGCCGGGTGCCCCGGCAGGTCGCCACGGTCGCCGCCGAGTTCACCTCGCTCCGCGACGCCGCCGCCGCGGTGTCGGCGATCATCGCGGCGGGCTGTCAGCCCTCGCTGCTCGAACTGATGGACCGCACCACCCTCGAGGCCATCGACGACTGGAAGAACATCGGTCTGGAGCCGGAGACCAGGGCCATGCTCATCGCCCAGTCCGAGGGCTCACCCGACGAGATCGCCGCCCTGTGCGGCGCGGCGTCGTTCGTCGCCGAGGCGTCGACGCCCGAGGAGGCCGCCGAGCTGATCGGCGTCCGGCGGCTCGCCTACCAGGCCAAGGAGCGCCTGGGACAGTGCCTCGTCGAGGACGTCTGCGTGCCCCGGTCGGTGCTGCCGGACATGATCTCGGCCGTCGAGGCCGCGGCGGCCCGGCACGGCGTGACGATCGCGACCATCGCCCACGCAGGGGACGGCAACCTGCATCCGGTGTTCATCTTCGACCGCGGGCTGGCCGAGCCTCCGCCGGAGGTCTGGGCCGCCGCCGACGAGGTGTTCCGGGCGGCCCTCGACCTCGGCGGGACGCTGACGGGCGAGCACGGCGTGGGCCTGCTGAAGCGCCGCTGGCTCGGCCTCGAGGCCGGGCCGCTGGTCACCGAACTGCACCACGGCATCAAGCAGGTCTTCGACCCGCTCAACATCCTGAACCCCGGCAAGGCCATCTAACCCCGCCGTGACCGGCGTGATCATGCACAGGTTCCCCGTCCGGCGTCCCGACCTCGCCCAACCCCGCACGTGATCATGCGCAGGTTCCTGCCGAGCGTCTTCACCTCGGGAAATCCGATGCGTGATCATGCACTGCTGACCACTCCTGTACGGCCTGGCGTTGTCTGGGCCGCGCGAGCCGTACAGCCGCGTGCGGCGTGGTGCCACTGATACCGTTCTTCCTCAATTGTCGCGACATTTCGGGGAGACGGGGTCACGGTGGAGGATCCGGTCCGGCTGGGGCCGTTCGAACTGCTGGAACGGCTCGGCGAGGGCGGCCAGGGCGTCGTCTACCTCGGGCGCGGGCCCAACGGCGAGCGGGTGGCCGTCAAGCTGCTGCACACGAGGCTCACGGCCGACCAGGAGGCCAGGAGCCGGTTCCTCCGCGAGGTCGCGCTCGCCCAGCGGGTGGCCCCCTTCTGCACGGCGCCCGTGCTCTACGCCGATCTCCAAGGCAACCAGCCCTACATCGTCAGCGAGTACGTCCCCGGGCCCTCGCTCCGGCAGCTCGTCGACCGGGAGGGCCCCCGCAGGGGCGCCGCCCTCGAACGGCTCGCGATCAGCACGGCCACCGCGCTCGCCGCCATCCACCGGGCCGGGATCACCCACCGCGACTTCAAGCCCGCCAACGTCCTGATGGGCCCCGAAGGGCCGGTCGTCATCGACTTCGGCGTGGCCAAGGCCCTCGACTCCCCGCAGGCGACCGCCACCGGCACGACGATGGGCACACCGTCCTACTTCGCCCCCGAACTCCTGTCCGGCGGAGAGGTCACCGGAGCGGCCGACGTCTTCGCGTGGGGCGTCACCATCGCGTTCGCGGCGTCCGGCCGGCCCGCGTTCGGGGCCGACTCGATCCCCACCGTGATCAACCGCATCCTCAACTCCGAGCCGGATCTCAGCGGCCTGACATCGCCGCTCCGCGAGGTCGTGGCCGCCTGCCTGGCCAAGGATCCGGCCCTCCGCCCATCCGCGGACGAGCTGGTCGCCCGCCTGACGGGGCAGCCCACGGCGCCCGCGCGCAGGCCCGCGCCCGCTGCGCCACCCGCGCCGAAGAGCGCGCCACAGAAGAGGTCGAACCGGCGGATGCCGGTGGCGGCGGCCGCGGGGGCGGCCGCCGTGGCGCTCGCCCTCACCGCCACGGCCGTGGTGGCCTCCCAGTCGGGCAGGGCCCAGCCAGCCGCCGCGCAGGGCGGCATCACAGGCGGCGCCACGCCCGGCGCCGCGCAGGCCGCCGCCGGCGCGCAGACGACGCCGAAGACCCACCGGCCCCGGCCCAGCCGCGCCGGGGATCCCTCGCCGGGCCACTCCCGCAGACCCGAGCGGAGCCCGTCGCCCAAGCCGAGCCGTACCCCGACTCCGACGGCCACGCCGTCCGCGCCGTCCACGTCTCCCAAAGCGTCTCCCACCCCGAAACCGACTCCCAAGCCGACGCCCACGCCGTCACCGAAGCCGACGCCCAAACCGAGCCCGAAACCCACGCCGACTCCTACCCCTAAGCCGACGCCGACTCCCACCCCTAAGCCGACGCCGAAGCCCAATCCCTACACGGCGACCGGCGTCTGCGGTTCCGGGTTCAAGGTCGTCGACGCGCATGGCTGGGCCGGGGCGGCCACGACGTACTTGCTCTACAACGCGGCGACGGGGAAGAACTGCGTGATCACCCTGTCGAAGTACGTCGTCCCCGGGAAGATCAAGATGGGGGCCGTCCTCCAGGTCAAGGGCGGGGCGAGCGCGAGCCAGTGGGGCGCGTACACCGTCTACGCGGGGCCGCTCCGGCTCGCCGCGGCGGGCAAGTGCGTCATCTGGGGCGGCGGGTACGGCGCGGCGACCTGGAAGAGCGCCTGGTCTCACTGCGGGTAGGCCCGCTAGAGTAACTGACGTGATCGTCAAGTCCGTTACAGGGCGCGGGCTTCGCACGCGGGCCGCCCTGATCAAAGCGGGACGCGAGGCGTTCGAGGAGCAGCCGTACGACAGCGTGCGGGTCGACGACGTGTGCGGGCGGGCGGGGGTCTCGCACGGCACCTTCTACACGTACTTCGACTCCAAGGAGTCCCTGTTCCGCGAGGTGGCGGGGGCGGTCGTCGGCGAGATGTTCTCCGCCAGCGTGGTCGGCCCCGCCGTGCCCGGCGACCCGTACGCCAGGATCGAGGCGGCCAACCGGCTCTACCTGCGCGCCTGGGCGAGCAACTCGCGCCTGGTCCGCATGCTGGAGCAGGCGGCCACCTCCGACGAGAGCTTCCGCGACCTGCTGCTGGAGCTGCGGGAGGTGTTCGTCCGGCGTGGCGCGGACGGTCTGCGGCGGCTCCAGGAGGAGGGCCTGGCCGATCCGTCGCTCGACCCCCGCCTGACCGCGATCATGCTGGGGGGCATGGTCGAGCACTTCGCCCGCGTCTGGCTCGACCTCGGGGAGCGCGCCGACGAGGAGACCGCGGTGCGCCTGCTCACCACTCTCTGGGCGCGGGCCATCCACCTCACGGAGGCGCCTCGATGACCGTCTTCAGAAGCAGGCTGGACACCTCCGGCCCCGAGTACGCCGCACGCCGGGAGGCCATGCTGGCCAAGCTCGCCGACCTGGACGCCGAGCACGCCAAGGCCGTCGCCGGGGGCGGCCCGAAGTACGTCGACCGGCACCGCGCGCGCGGCAAGCTGCTCGCCCGCGAGCGGATCGAGCTGCTCGTCGACCCGGACTCGCCCTTCCTGGAGCTGTCGCCGCTGGCGGCCTGGGGCACCGACTTCCCGGTGGGCGCGAGCGTGGTCACCGGGATAGGCGTGATCGAGGGCGTCGAGTGCGTGATCACCGCGAACGACCCGACCGTCAGGGGCGGGGCCTCCAACCCGTGGACCCTGCGCAAGACCCTCCGCGCCGCGGACATCGCGCTCCGCAACCGCATGCCGTACGTCAACCTGGTGGAGTCGGGCGGAGCCGACCTGCCGACGCAGAAGGAGATCTTCATCCCGGGCGGCCAGATCTTCCGGGATCTGACCCGCCTGTCCGCCGCCGGGATTCCGACCGTCGCGCTGGTCTTCGGCAACTCGACCGCGGGCGGGGCGTACGTGCCGGGCATGAGCGACTACGTGGTGATGGTCAAGGAGCAGGCGAAGGTGTTCCTCGGCGGGCCGCCGCTGGTCAAGATGGCGACCGGCGAGGAGGCCGACGACGAGTCGCTCGGCGGTGCCGAGATGCACGCCCGGACCTCCGGCCTCGCCGACTACCTGGCCGCCGACGAGCACGACGCGCTCAGGACCGGCCGCCAGATCGTCAGGCGGCTCGGGCGGCGCAAGCCCGGCCCCGCTCCCCTGGCGGCCACCGTGCCGCTCTATGACGAGGACGACCTGCTCGGGATCGTGCCGGAGGATCTGAAGATCCCCTTCGACCCGCGCGAGGTCATCGCCAGGGTCGTGGACGGCAGCGACTTCGACGAGTTCAAGCCGCTCTACGGGTCGAGCCTGGTGACCGGCTGGGCGGCGATCCACGGCCACCCGATCGGGATCCTCGCCAACGCCCGCGGCGTGCTGTTCAGCGAGGAGGCGCAGAAGGCCGCGCAGTTCATCCAGCTCGCGAACCAGTCACGGACGCCGCTGGTCTTCCTGCAGAACACGACCGGCTACATGGTCGGCAAGGACTACGAGCAGAGCGGGATCATCAAGCACGGCGCCATGATGATCAACGCGGTGTCCAACTCGACGGTCCCGCACCTCACGATCGTCATGGGCGCGTCGTACGGCGCGGGCAACTACGGCATGTGCGGGCGGGCCTACGACCCCCGGTTCCTGTTCGCCTGGCCGAGCGCCAAGTCGGCCGTCATGGGGCCGGCCCAGCTCGCGGGAGTCCTCTCGATCGTGGGCCGGGCCGCCGCAGAGTCGCGCGGCCAGGTCTACGACGAGGAGGCCGACGCGGCGATGCGGCAGATGGTGGAGGCGCAGATCGAGGCCGAGTCTCTGCCGTACTTCCTGTCCGGCAGGCTCTACGACGACGGCGTGATCGACCCTCGCGACACCCGCACCGTCCTCGGGCTCTGCCTGTCGGCGATCGGCAACGCGCCCGTGGCGGAGCCCGCGGGCTACGGCGTCTTCCGGATGTGATGCATGATCACGAATGATGTCTTGCCTGGTCGGCGCGGATGCATGGGAATCCGCGCACGATCACGAACCAGGTTGTCGCAGGTCAGCGGCGAGGCGCGGGAATCTCTGCATGATCACGCCGGAGGTGAGGGATGATCCGGCGGCTGCTGGTGGCCAACCGGGGAGAGATCGCCCGGCGGGTGTTCCGCACCTGCCGCGAGCTGGGCGTCGAGACCGTCGCCGTCTTCACCGACGCCGACGCGTCCGCGCTCCACGTGGCCGAGGCCGACCATGCCGTACGGCTCGGCCCTCCCCGGGCGTACCTCGACCCCGCGAGGATCGTCGAGGCGGCCCGGCAGGCGGGCGCCGACGCGGTGCATCCCGGCTACGGCTTCCTATCGGAGAACGCCGGCTTCGCCCGGGCGGTCCTGGACGCGGGCCTGACCTGGATCGGGCCCTCCCCCGAGGCCATCGCGGCCATGGGGTCCAAGATCGAGGCCAAGGCGCTGATGGCCGAGGCCGGGGTCCCTGTCCTCCCGAGCGCCGCGGTCGCCCCCGGCGAGTCTCCGGACCTGCCCCTGCCCCTCCTCATCAAGGCGTCGGCCGGGGGAGGCGGGCGGGGCATGCGGATCGTCCGCGACGCCGCCGAGCTGGCGGACGCCGTCGAGTCGGCCCGGCGTGAGGCGCTGTCCGCCTTCGCCGACGGGACCGTGTTCGCCGAGCCGCTGCTGGAGGGCGCCCGGCACATCGAGGTGCAGATCCTCGCCGACGCCCACGGCACCGTCTGGGCTCTCGGCGAGCGCGAGTGCTCGATCCAGCGCCGCCACCAGAAGGTCGTGGAGGAGGCCCCCTCTCCCGCCGTCTCCCCCGAGCTGCGCAGGGAGCTGTCCGACGCCGCGATCAGGGCCTCCCGGGCCATCGGCTATGTGGGAGCGGGGACCGTCGAGTTCCTGCTCGGGGAGAGCGGCTTCTTCTTCCTGGAGATGAACACCCGGCTCCAGGTCGAGCACCCGGTGACCGAGCTGGTCTACGGGGTCGACCTGGTCAGGCTCCAGCTGGAGATCGCCGAGGGCGCCCAGCTCGCCGCGCTGCCGCCGAGCCCGGTCGGCCACGCGATCGAGGTCCGCCTCTACGCCGAGGACCCCGCCCAGGGGTGGCGTCCGCAGAGCGGCGTCCTGCGCCGCTTCGAGATCCCCGGCGTGGACGGCGAGTTCGCGCTGGGCGGCCGCCTGCGGCTCGACTCCGGCATGGTCTCCGGAGACGAGGTCGGCGTCCACTACGACCCCCTGCTGGCCAAGGTCATCTCCTTCGGGGAGACCCGCGCCGAGGCCGCGCGCAGGCTGGCCACCGCGCTCGCGGGGGCCAGGATTCACGGGCTCACGACCAACCGCGACCTGCTGGTGACCGTGCTGCGGCACCCGGAGTTCCTGTCGGGAGCCCTCGACACGGGTTTCCTGGACCGCCACGCGGCGACGGACCCACTCGCCGGGGCGGACGCCGTACGGCTGTCCGCGCTCGCGGCGGCGCTGGCGGGGGCCGCGGCGAACCGCGCCGGAGCCCGCGTCCTCGCGGGGCTGCCCAGCGGCTGGCGCAACGTCGTCTCCCAGCCACAGCGGACGGCCTTCCGGACCGAGGGCGGCAACCTCCTGGAGATCGGCTACCGGCTCACCCGCGACGGCCTGTCGGCCGAGCTTTCCGGGGAGCTTTCCGGGGAGGTCTCCGGCGAGGTCTCCGGCGAGGGCTTCGACGGTGTGACGCTCGTGTCGTCCGCGCCGGACCTCGTGGTGCTGGAGACCAGGGGCGTCCGGCGGGCGTTCGAGGTGGCGGCCTACCCGGGCTACCCGGGGGCAGTCCACGTCGACTCGCCGCTCGGCCCCGTGCGGCTCACGCCGGTCGACCGGCTGCCGGAGCCGGTGGAGCAGGTCGTGCCGGGATCGCTGCTGGCCCCCATGCCGGGCACGGTCCTGCGGGTGGAGGTCAAGCAGGGGGACACGGTGGCCGCCGGGCAGCCGGTCGTCGTGCTTGAGGCGATGAAGATGGAACATCAGATCGTGTCCTCCGCGTCGGGGGCGGTGTCCGCCCTGAACGTCACGCCGGGCCGGCAGGTCGAGGCGGGAGCCGTACTGGCCGTGATCGAGGCCTCAGCGGTCATCGGGGGCACAGCGGTCGGGGGCGCGGTGGTCGGGGGCACAGTCGCCGAAGGCCCAGCGATCGAGGGCGCAGTCATCGAAGGGGTGGCCGTCGAGGGAGCCGAGGGAACGGGGAGCGACGAATGACCGGGCGACTCGTGCGGCACGCGAAGGCGGGGGGCGTCGCGACGATCACGCTCGACTCGCCGCACAACCGGAACGCGCTGTCCGCCGGGCTCCTCCGGGAGCTGGACGAGGCGCTGACCTGGGCGCTGGGCGAGTCCGGCGTGCGGGTGATCGTGCTGACCGGCGCCGGCCCGGTCTTCTGCGCCGGGGCGGACCTCAAGGAGCCGAAGGCCGCACAGGTCACCACCGCCTTCCCCGACATCCTCAGCCTCATCTGGGAGAGCCCGAAGCCGGTGGTCTGCCGGCTGAACGGCACGGCCCGCGCGGGCGGCCTCGGCCTGGTGGCGGCGTGTGACTTCGCCATCGCCCCCGAGACGGCGTCGTTCGCGTTCACGGAGGTGCGGCTGGGCGTGGTCCCCGCGATGATCGCGGTGACCTGCCTGCGGCGGCTCGACCCTCGTGCGGCGGCGGAGTATTTCCTGACGGGCGAGGTCTTCACCGCCCGGCGGGCCGCGGAGATCGGCCTGCTGACGCGCGCCGTGCCGGACGAGGACCTCGACGCCACCGTCGCGCACTACACCGGCATGCTGCTCCGCGGCGGCCCCGAGGCGCTCGCGATCACCAAGCGGCTCGTCCGCGAGGTGCCGGCGATGCCGGTCGAGGAGGGCCTGCGCCAGATGGCGGCCCTGTCGGCCCAGCGCTTCACCTCCGAGGAGGGTCAGGAGGGCATCCGCGCCTTCATGGAGAAGCGGCCCCCCGCCTGGGGCGCGGTCTTGGGAACAACCTGGGGCGACGCGTCATGACGCTGCGCGTCGCCAACTGCAGCGGCTTCTACGGCGACCGCCTGTCGGCGGCCCGCGAGATGGTCGAGGGCGGCCCCATCGACGTGCTGACCGGCGACTGGCTGGCCGAGCTGACCATGCTGATCCTCGCGGGGAACCGGCTGAAGGGCCGCCCCGGCTACGCCACGACCTTCCTCACCCAGATGGAGCAGGTCCTCGGCACGTGCCTCGACCGCGGTATCAAGATCGTCTCCAATGCCGGCGGGCTCGACCCGGTGGCCTGCGCGGGCGCGGTGTCGGAGCTGGCGGACCGTCTCGGGCTGCGGGCGAGCGTCGCCCACGTGACCGGCGACGACCTGATGCCTCTCACCACGCCGCCGGTCAACCTGGACACCGGCGAGACGCTGGACGCCGCGCCGCTCACCGCCAACGCCTACCTCGGCGGACGGCCGATCGCGGTGGCGCTTGAGCACGGCGCCGACGTCGTGGTCACCGGCCGGGTGACCGACGCCGCACTGGTGACGGGCCCCGGCATCTGGCGGTACGGCTGGCAGGCCGGCGACCTCGACGCCCTGGCAGGCTCGGTGGTGGCCGGGCACGTCATCGAGTGCGGCTGCCAGGCGACCGGCGGCAACTACGCGTTCTTCCGCGAGGTGCCCGACCTCGCGCACTGCGGCTTCCCGATCGCCGAGCTGCACGGCGACGGGTCGAGCGTGATCACCAAGCATCCCGGCACGGGCGGGCTGGTGTCGGTCGGCACGGTCACGGCCCAGCTCCTCTACGAGATCGGCTCGCCGCGCTATCTGGGGCCCGACGTGACGGCCCGGTTCGACACCATCCGGCTGGAGCAGGAGGGCCCCGACCGCGTGCGCGTCTCCGGCGTGCGCGGAGAGCCCCCGCCGGACACGCTGAAGGTCGCCGTCAACTACCTCGGCGGCTACCGGAACACGATGACGCTCGTGCTCACCGGCCTCGACATCGAGGCGAAGGCGCGGGTCGCCGAGGAGGCGATCTGGGCCCGCGTGCCGAGGGACTCCTTCGACCAGGTCCACGTGGAGCTGACGCCACTGGGAACGGCCCGGCTTGGCGAGACGGCCGCGCCCGAAACGGCGCGGCCCGACGACAGGGCGCGACCGGAAACGGCCGGGCCGGGCCAGACGGCAGGACCCCAGACGCCGGGACCTCAGACGCCGGGACCCCAGACTGCGCGGCACGGCGGGCCCAGTGGGCCAGAGACGGCGGGATCGGGTGGGACGGCGCTGCTGCGGATCACCGTGATGGACGCCGACCGGCGGAAGGCCGGGCGGGCGTTCTCCTCGGCCGTCGTGGAGACCGGGCTCGCCGGCTATCCGGGGTTCTACGGCCTGACTCCCCCGGGCGACGCCTCGCCCTACGGTGTCTACTGGCCGTCGCTCGTGGACGCGAGAGCCGTACAGGCCGTGGTGACCGTGAACGGCGAGCGGATCGAGGTGGCGCCCGCCACCGCCCCGGCCGGTCCCGGGGTCCCGGAGCCACACGAGCCTCCGGCGTACTCGTCCGACCAAGCCGGCAGCGGCGATCCGGCTTTCACGGGGGACCTGGCTTTCACGCGGGACCCGGCTGTTACGGGGGACCCGGCGGCCGGGCGGGTGCTGCCGCTCGGGACGGTCGCGGGCGCCCGGTCCGGCGACAAGGGCGGCAACGCCAACGTGGGCGTCTGGGTCCGTACGGCGGAGCAGTACGCCTGGCTGGCCGCGTTCCTCACGGCCGACCGGCTGCGCGAGCTGCTGCCCGAGACCGGCGACCTGGTGATCGAGCGGTTCCCCCTGCCGAATCTGCTCGCGCTGAACTTCGTCGTCCACGGGCTACTGGGCAGAGGAGTGGCCGCCAGCCCGCTCCTCGACGCCCAGGCGAAGGCCCTCGGGGAGCGGTTGCGTGCGGTTCCGGTGCCTATTCCAGTCTTTTCTGACGATATTTCACGCGATCGCACCACATGAGAAACATGAGTGCCGGAGTGCCCCTACCATTGCGCGCAATTGCTATGGAAAGGGACAGCGATGCGACTGCGGTTTCTGGGCTCGACCTCGGAGGCTGGGGCATGCCCCTCCCTCTACGAGACCGATCGCGGCACGATCGTCGTGCAGGGCCTGGAGCTGGTCGACATCCAGGCCAAGGCCGACCTGCTGCACGTGCTCGACGGCGAGACCGCCGTCGAGGTGCCACGGGAGCTCCTCGTCGAGATCGCCAGGCGTGTGCTCGACTGATTACGATTAGGGACTTCCCTATGGTTTGATCCATGCCTGCTCGTCTACCTTTGAGCGCGCACCACGGCCGGAGGTAGCAGTGAGTAGTTTCCAGCAGGCCCGCATCGACCTCGGGGCCCAGCTGCGGCAGTTACGGGAGAACGCTCACCTGTCCGGGAAAGACCTCGCCGAGCGGCTCGGCTGGCAGCCGTCCAAGGTCTCCCGCATCGAGAACGCCCGGCAGACCGCGACCGAGGACGACGTGGTCGTGTGGACCCAGGCCGTTCGGGCCGGCCCCGAGACGGTCGACGGTCTGATCGCGCAGACGGTCGGGCTGCTGGAGCAGCAGGACTCGTGGCGGCAGCGGCACAAGAGCGGCCTCGCCGCACTCCAGGAGGACATCCGGGACCTGGAGTCACGGACGAAGCTGTTCCGGGTGTTCGAGCCGGGCGTGGTCATCGGGCTGCTCCAGACCGCCGAGTACGCCCGGCACATCTTCAGCAAGGTCCGCCGGCTGTACGAGACGACCGACGACATCGACGCCGCGATCCGGGTCCGGATGCAGCGGCAGGAGATCCTGTACGACCCATCCCGCCGGTTCCGGTTCATCATGCCGGAGTCCGTGCTGCGCTACCGGCTCGCGCCGTCCGACGTCATGCGCGGCCAGCTGGACCGGTTACTGGCCGTCACGACGCTGCCCAACGTCGAGTTCGGAATCGTCCCCTTCGAGGCGCCCCTGCCCGCCGCGCTGGTGAACGCCTTCTGGATCTACAACGACTCCATGGTGGGGGTGGCGACCAGGACCAAGGACCTGGTGCTCCGCGACCCCGACGACGTGGCCTTCTACGCCCAGGCGTTCGAGGAGTTCTGTGAAGTGGCGGCCTACGGCGACGCGGCCAGGGCGGTGATCGTCCGCGTCCTCGACGACTACGGGAGACAATCGCCCGGCTGATCGCGGCAATTGCTTGAACAGCGCTCCGGCGGCATGCAATCCTGGCCTCTGAACGGGAGGTGACGGGCGATGGTCGACACGGTTTCCGGCATCCAGGAGCTCGCCTCCGCCACGCGCCGGCACATCGACCTCTCGGTTCGAGTGATGGGCGGCAGCCCTCCCAGAGTCCAGGTCCGCAACCGCTTCAGCGAGACCCTGAGCGAGACGGTCACCTGCTCCGACGACGGCGCGTTCGTCACCTCGTGGGGCTACCGGCTGGGGACGGTGGAGAGCGTCCAGGACGCCGCCGACCGGCTGGCCTACCTCATGGCCGCTCTCCCCGCCTGACCGCCGTCACCCTCCGAGCGCCCCTTCCGAGCGCCCGTTACAGGCTTCGTTACTTTCCGAGCGCCGTCTGCAGATCCATGACGTGGTCCTGCGTCTGCTGGAGCAGCGGCCGCAGCGCCTCACCCACGTCGAGCAGCCCCAGCTCCTTGGCCTGCTCGACCCGCTCCCGGTAGCGGTGCAACTGCTCCAGCTCCAGGTCCAGGTCGAGCTGGAGCGCCGCCGCGCCGTCGGTCGCGACCGGCACCTCCGGCACCTTCACGCTGGGAACTCCGCCGAGGAAGTCGATCTGCTCGGCGAGCGTGGTCGCGTGGGTCAGCTCCTGGCCCAGGTGCTTCTTCAGCTCCTCGATGATCGACAGGTACTCCGCGCCCTTGATCGTCGCCGCGTGCTGGACGTACTGCACGATCGAGCGATACTCGCTCTCCAGGTCCTCGTTCAGTAGGGCGATGAAAGCCTGCTGATCCATGATGATCACCCTTTCGCTTCGGCAGGCTTCTCGTAGTACCCCCGGGCGTGGCCCCCGAACGCGCTCAGCCGTCCAGAACGGCCATCGCGGCGTTGTGGCCCGGGATTCCGCTTACCCCGCCGCCGCGCCGTGCGCCCGCCCCGCAGAGCAGGATCCGCTCGTGCTCCGTCTCGACGCCCCACGGCCCGTCCTCCAGGGACTCGGCGAACGGCCAGGACAGGTCGCGGTGGAAGATGTGCCCGCCCGGCAGCCCGGCCTCCCTCTCCAGGTCGGCGGGCGTCTTGGCCTCCAGGCACAGTTCCCCCGAAGGGGCGCGCAGGAGGCAGCCCTCGATCGGCTCGGCGAGGACGCCGTCGATCGACGCGATCGTACGGCGCAGCGCCTCCCGTTTGGCCTCCGGATCCCCGAAGAGCCGGGCCGGCATGTGCAATCCGAACAGCGTCATGGTGTGCGCGCCGGACTCCCGCAGCGACGGCCCGAGGATCGACGGGTCGGTGAGCGAATGGCAGTAGACCTCGGCGGGCGGCAGATCGGGGATCCGGCCGGCGGACGCCTGAGCGTAGGCGGCGGCGAGCCGGTCGCGGCCCTCGTTGATGTGGAACGTGCCGCTGAACGCCTCCGCCGGGTCCACCGAAGGATCCTTCAGGCGGGGCAGCCGCGACAACACCATATTGATCTTGAGTTGGGCGCCCTCCGGAGCCTCCGCGGGCTCGCCGAGCAGCCGGGCGAGCACCGCGGGCGGCAGGTTGGCCAGCACCCGGTCGCCCGTCACGACGTGTTCGGCGCCGTCGGTGAAGGTCACCTCGCCGCCGGCGGGATCGATCGCCAGCACCTCGGTGCCGGTGCGGATCTCGGCGCCGTGCCGTACGGCGATCTCGGCGAGGCCGGAGGTGACCGCGCCCATACCGCCGACTGGGACGTTCCAGTCCCCGGTGCCGTCGCCGATGACGTGGTAGAGGAAGCACCGGTTGGCCAGCAGGTCGGCCGCCGGGTCGGCGAAGGTGCCGATGAGCGCGTCGGTCAGCACGACCCCTCGGACCGTGTCGTCGGCGAACCGCTCGTCCACGGCCTGGCCGATGGGCCGTTCGAAGAGGTCACGCCACGCCTCGTCATCCCCCACGATGTCGCGCAGCGCCGTACGGTCCCTGAGGGGTTCGAGGAGCGTGGGAGCGACGCGGCGGGCGACGTGGGCGGTCATCGCGTAGAAGCGCTCCCAGGCGTCGAAATCCTTCCGGCCTCCGGTCACCGCGGCGAACGAGGCGGCGGTGCGGCCGGCGTCGCCGTTGTCGACGAGCAGCCCGGTGTCCCCGACGGGGGTGTAGGAGGCGAAGCGGCGATGGCGCAACTCCAGCCCGAGGCCGAGGTCCTTGACGATTTTGGCGGGAAGCAGGCTGACCAGATAGGAGTAGCGGGACAGCCGGGCGTCGACGCCGGCGAAGGGCTGGACGGAGACGGCGAGGCCGCCGACGTGGTCGAGCCGTTCGAGGACGAGCACCCGGCGCCCGGCCTTCGCCAGGTAGGCGGCGGCGACCAGGCCGTTGTGCCCGGCGCCGGCGATCACGACGTCGTAGCGCGACTGAGGCATGAGAGTGCTCTCCCGAGACAATGCATGATCATAAATGAGGGAGCCGCAGGCCGACGGTGTAGTCCGGGAAGCCGTGCATGATCACGAGAAGGGGGCTGGCGGGGGCTCAAGCACCTCAAATGACACCATGGCGGGCACAATATCCCGAAGCGGACATCTTCCGTCAACCCCACACAGGAGAGTTATGCGCACATCCGATGAGGTCGCCGACGCCCTCGCCGGCGGCAGGCCGGTCGTGGCCCTGGAGTCCACCATCATCTCCCACGGGCTGCCACAGCCCCGCAACCTCCAGGTGGCCCTGGAACTGGAGGAGATCGTCCGGCGGGCGGGAGCCGTACCGGCCACGATCGCGGTCCTCGACGGCGTCCCGCGTATCGGCCTCGACAAGGCCGGCCTGGACCGGATCGCGACCGAGCCGGGCCTGCGCAAGCTCGGCTTCCGCGACCTCGCGCCCGCCTCGGCCCTCGGGCTGAGCGGCGCGACGACCGTGTCCGCCACCTCGTTCCTGGCGGCCAGGGCCGGCGTCCGGGTGTTCGCGACCGGAGGGCTCGGAGGCGTCCACCGCGACTGGACCACCGTCCAGGACGAGTCGGCGGACCTCGACACGCTCAGCCGTACGAGGATCACGGTCGTCTGCGCGGGCGTGAAGTCGATTTTGGACGTGCCGGCGACGCTGCAACGGCTGGAGACCCGGCAGGTCACGGTCGTCGGCTACCGTACGGACCACTTCCCCGGCTTCTACCTGCACAGCTCGGGCGAGCCGGTCGACTGGCGCATCGAGAGCCCGCGCGAGGCGGCCGGGATCATGCGCGCTCAGGACGCGCTCGGCGGCCCCGAGACGGCGCTGATCGTCGCCAACCCGGTGCCCATGACCGAGCAGCTCGACCCCGCCCTGCACGACAGGGTGCTGGCCGAGGCGCTCCAGGCCGCCGAGGCCCAGGGCGTGACCGGCCAGGCCATCACGCCGTTCCTGCTGGAATACCTGGTCAACGGCACCGGGGGCGCGTCGCTGGAGGCGAATCTGGCCGCCGTCAGAGGAAACACCCGTCTCGCCGCCGAGATCGCGGCATCCTGGGTCCAGGAGAAGTAGCCGGGAGGCGGGCCGGTGGGCGGCGTCGGGTCCGGCGGCTCTCGGGAGGACGAAAAAGCGGAAAAAAATGTCTCCTGGGCCGCCCACCTGGGCGCCTGCCCCCTGCCGAGGCCTGGGATCTTTACCCTATTGACACCAATTGATAGCTTGCGGCGTAAGCTGCACCAACAGCAACATCCGTCACTCTCAGGAGGGTGCGGTCTCACCGATGGACGCCGAGTCAACGATCTGTCTGAGCGACCTGGTTCCGGCGCTGCGCTGGAGCCGTCCTCAGCAGGTGGCCGAGATGCTGGCCGACCCTCGCCTGCCCGGCGGCTGGTGGGCCTCCGTGGCGCTCGGACGCGCCCTGGACGCGACCGGAGTTGACTGGCTCTGCGAGCGGCTCGCCCGGCTCGCGGTGGGCCGATGGGACCACCTGCCCCTCACCGACCTGCTTCCGGCGCTCCAGGTCCACACGGTCGACCCGGCGCTTCCCGGCTGGCCCGAGCCCGCCCGGGCCGTGGTCAACGGGATCGGCGGCTGGTACCGGCTGCGCCGCCTCACGCCCTGCGACCTCCAGTCGCCCACAGCGGCGGCGTCCCCTGAGGTGGTCCTGTCCACAATCTTCCGGGAGATCTTCGGGCACCTCCTGCAGCAGTCGCAGGCACAGCGCGTGGAACAGGCGGCGGCCGCACCTGGGACGGCTCCCCCTGCACAGGATTCACAGCGACCCGACATTCAGCGGCCGGACGCGCAGAGGCCGGAACCGCCGGTGCCGGGGCCGCTGGTATCGGGGCCGGGGCCGCTGGTGCCGGGGCCGCGCGCCGAGCAGCCCGAGCCACTGGTGCCGAGGCAGCCGGAGGCCGCACAGCCCGAGCCCGTGCAGCCGCCCATTCCCCAGCAGCCCCTCCCCCAGCGGCAGGTGCCTCAGCAGCCGCTCCCTCAGCAGCCCGTCGCCCAGCCCTCCGAGCCCCAGCCTGTGGCGCAGCCCGCGCCGAACCAGCACCCGATGGTGGGCGTCGTGGACGGGCTCTTCCGGGGATGGGACCCGCTGGCGAAGGCGGTGGCCGCCCAGCGGCTGTTCGCGGCCGAGCCCGTCAGCCTGCGGACACTCGCCCACGACCTCAATGTCGACCGCGACATGCTCTCCCATGCTCAGCGCGCCGCCGAGGAGCGGGTGCTGAACTGGCTGCGCTCCCCCGACTCCGCGCCGCTCACCGGCCATCTGTTCGGGCTGACCGAGTGGCTCGGCGCGGCGGCCACCCAGGAGCAGCTCATCGCCGCCGATCCGTCCCACCCGATCGAGGTGCCCACGCTCGGCACGCCGCTCTGGCGGGTCCTCGTCACGCTCATGCCCGACCGCCGCCTCCAGGACGGCTGGCTGGTCGTCGGCGACCTCGCGGGGCTGCGCGAGAAGACCCGGCAATTGCTGGCGAACAAGCCGGCGGACGCCGACGTCGTCGAGTTGCTCGGCCAGCTCGGCATCCGGGCGCACTCCGCCAAGGCCTGGCTCGACTCCATGCCCCCCGCGACGCCGCCTGGCGCGCAGGGGCCGGACCAGGCCGCGGCCGAGGGGGCCAAGCCGCTCCCCCGCCGCACACCGGGCGCGAACGGCCACCATCACCAGCGGGGCGGGGTTCCCATCCCCTCGCAGGCGAACAACGGGCCCGACGCGGCCACGGCCCTGGCGGCGCTCAACGCGCTCACCGGCGGCGTCCCCCGGCCGCACCTCGTCCCCAACCCGCGGACCACGCCCAGCCCCACCTCGGACCCGCGCCGCTGGCAGCGGATCGACGTGACCAGCGGCCATCTGCGCGGCGAGCCGGTGGCCGTGCCCGAGGGGTACGCCGCGCAGCTCGGCATGCGGCCCGGCACGCTGCTGTCGGTCACCGGGCCGGGCGACAACGCGGTGGTCCTCATCTGGCGCGATCGGCAGCCGATGTTCGACTCGCTGCAGCCCGTGCTGATGCGGCTGAACGCGCGGCCGGGTGACTCCGTCTACGTCACCGTGGACGGCTATCGCCTCGACGCCCAGCTCACTTCTTGACGTCGAGCAGCTTCCGGTAATAGGTGGCCGACACGTCGTACCCGAGGGCGCGGTAGAACTCCGCCGCGCGCCGGGTCGCCAGGGCGACGTATCCCGCGTCGCGGGACCGGGCCCAGGTCTCGAACTCCTCCAGCAGCATGCGGCCGATGCCGTGGCGGCGGTAGGCGTTCTCGATGATGGCCTCCTCCACCCAGGCGACCCGCCCGTTGGCGAAGAGCGTGAGGTGCGTGAAACCCAGCAGGTAGCCCCGGACGGTCCCTGCCACGGTGGCCACCAGGAGCAGCGCGTCCTCGTTCTCCAGCAGCTGCGGGAACGCCGCGTCGAAGGCCGCCCGTTCCGGCCGGAACGTCAGCGCGAACTCGCGGGCAAGCCCGAAGATTTCGTCCGCATCGGACTTCTCGGCCTTCCGGAGCTGGAGATCACCAGAGCTCATGAAAGGGACTCTAGGGTCCTAATGGCGCCCACGTCCAACCCGCCACTTCCCGCGCCCTTCCACTGGCCGGGTCCACTGATCTGTACGGCCCCGCCCTGGCCACTCGATCGCCCCGTCGCTGGGCGCGGACCCCTCAGATGTGACAAGGCCGAACGCGGGGCCCCGGCACTTACCCGGCACCCCGCGTCGGCGTGCGGCCATCCCGCCGCGTCAATGGTGTGGATCGATGGCTTGACCCCATGGATCGATGAATCCCATGGTCTCAAGGGCGGCTCCACGGATGGCCGCACGCGCCGCTTGGGGCATGGCCCGCGCGGCTGGGGTTCAGACGGCGACGTTAAGCCCCAACCCGAGCCCGACAGAGAGCTGCGCGGCCACGGGGACGATAAGCAAGGCGCCCCCGCAGACCCACTGAGGAGCCGTGGCCGCCGTCGACTGACCCGGCTGCGCGGCCAAGCTGCCCGAGGCGTCGGCGCCGCCCGAGACCGCCGTGCCCACCGCGACTCCGGTGCTAGCCGCGACTCCGGTGCCGACGGCTCCGGTTCCCGCCGAGCCTCCGGTGGCCGACGCTCCAAGGTCGGCCAAGACTCCGAGACCGGCCGAGGCGTCGGCGCCGCCCGAGACCCCCGTGCCCGACACGGCTCCGGTGCCCGCGGCTCCGGTTCCCGCCGAGCCTCCGGTGGCCGACGCTCCAAGGTCGGCCGCCACTCCGAGGTCCGCCGCGACCCCTACATCCGCCGAGACTCCGAGACCGGCCGAGGCGTCGGCCCCCCCGGAGACCGCCGTGCCCGACACGGCTCCGATTCCCGCCGCGGCTCCGAGGTCAGCGGACACTCCCAGGCCGGCCGACAGTCCGAGGCCGCCCCCGACCAGTGTGCCGGCGGTGCTCGTGGGGGTGGACGCCCCGGTCGGCGTCGCCCCGGTCGGTGTCGCGTCGGTCGCCGCGGGGTTCGGAGCGACGGCCGTCCCCGCAGTACTCGGATTCGGCGAGACGGCGGTCGTCACGTCGGTCGTCGCCGGGTCCCGCGGGGTGGTCGTCGCCGGGTCCGTCGCCGTCTCCGGGCGTGTCGCCGTCTCCGTTTCCTGCTCGACGGAAGCGCTCTGCTGCGGCTTCGCTTCCGTGTTGGCCATGGCGAACTGGTCGTTCGAGGGAATCGCCTTCGAGTCGGTGGCCTGGTGATTGGCCGGGAGCGACCGGGAATCCGTCTCCGACTTCTGGAACGGCGTGAGCACCAGGGTGACATCACGCAGCAGGAATTGGCGCTGGCGCTCGTGCTGGCGCCCGTGCTGGCGGTTCTTATTGGAATTCTTCCCCGTCGGCGGGCCAGGCCGCATGGCCATCATGGGGCCGAGGACGCCGCTCATGCCGGTTGTGGCACCGGCGGAAGTGGCGGTCGCAGCGATGACGGCACCGCTGGTCAGCGCGGTGCTGATCACGAGAACCCCGACGAGGCCCTGAGCCTTGGGCATTTCGTTTCCCCCTTGAGTGAATTACTGCCGGACACTCCGCCGTCACACACCAGCCAGGCAAAATGTCATGGTGACAACCTTTCGCAGTCGATCACTGCGTTTCCTTAGTTGCCCCACCATTCATGACACAAACAGCGGTCAGCGGCTCTTTAGATCCCACTGCCGCATTATTGATAATCCGCGCGCCGACATATCCGACCGTCGCGGGAATATTCAGCCATGCCAAATTTCTCGCGCATCGCCATTTATGTCTGCCATATCCTGATAAATCTATAAGTGCTGCACGTAAGGCCTATAACCCCCCACCCCGACCGTGCGGGCGAGAGACTGGAGGTTCTGTCACCCATCCCTGCAAGGATTCGTGCCAAAAGGGACACGCTAATCCGGAAACCTGGTGGCCTGGTCGTCGAGGTCACTGACGGCACCGCGGAGTACAACGCGACGAATTACCGCATCTCCCTCTTCTACGACCTGGCCAAGACCTCGGTGAACGGCTTGGCGTTCGCACAATCCAAGGAGCTGGCGCCGTACGGCGCCACGGCCGTGTCCCAGACGCCGGGCTGGTTGCGCTCGGAGATCATGCTGGAGGCGTACGGCGTCACGGAGGCGAACTGGCGCGACGCACTGGAGAGGCAACCGCATTTCGCCATCTCGGAATCGCCTGCATATGTGGGGCGCGCGGTCGCGGCACTCGCCGCCGACCCCGAGGTGGCGCGATGGAACGGGCAGTCGTTGTCCAGCGGGCAACTCGCCGGTGTCTACGGCTTCACCGATGTGGACGGAAGCCGGCCCGACGCGTGGCGCTACATGGTCGAGGTCCAGGACGCCGGTAAACCCGCCGACGTGGCAGGTTACCGATGAGCCCCGTACATGTGAGCAAAGCCGGTCCGCCGGGGCCGCAGATGGAAGTCCGGACCCTAGCTGGTCACGGCATCAATGTCTGCGCCACCTGAGGCCCGGGCTCCGGCGAACGAGTGCCGGGGCCTCAGTGCAGAAGGCCCCGGTGCTTAAGGCATCGGCGCGAAAGGCTCCGGCGCTGAAGGGGCATCCGCGAGGCCACCGTAAGCGAGGACGCGGGTGATGCCGGGCGATATGTCCTGACGCGTATGGGGAGCCGGCGCTAAGCGCCCAATCCCAGTTCGCGGGCGATGAGCATGCGCTGGACCTCGCTGGTGCCCTCGCCGATCTCCAGGATCTTGGCGTCGCGGTAGAAACGGCCCACGGGGAACTCGTTCATGAAGCCGTAGCCGCCGAAGATCTGGGTGGCGTCGCGGGAGTTGTCCATCGCCGCGTTCGACGCGACCAGCTTGGCGATCGCGGCCTCCTTCTTGAACGGCAGGCCGGCCAGCATCCGTTCGGCCGCGTGGTAGTACGCGAGCCTGGCCGTGTGAACCCGGGCCTCCATGTCGGCGATCTTGAACTGGATGGCCTGGAAGCGCCCGATCGACTGGCCGAAGGCCTGGCGATCCCTCGCGTAGCGCACGGACTCGTCCACGCAGCCCTGGGCGAGGCCCACCGAGAGGGCGGCGATGGCGACGCGGCCCTCGTCGAGAGTCTGGAGGAACTGGGCGTATCCCCGGCCGCGCTCGCCGAGGAGGTTCTCCGACGGCACGCGGCAGTCGGTGAAGGACAGCTCGCGGGTGTCGGAGGCCGACCAGCCGACCTTGGAGTATTTCCTGGACACCGTGAACCCCGGCGTCCCGGAGGGCACGAGGATCGTGGAGATCTCCGGCCGCTCGCCGCCGCGTCCCGTGATCGCGGCCACGCCCACCACACCAGTGATGTCCGTCCCGGAGTTCGTGATGAACGCCTTGGTCCCGTTGATGACCCATTCGCCGCCGTCGAGCCCACCCTCCAGAACGGCCGTGGTCCGCATACCGCCCGGCACGTCGGAGCCGCCGCCGGGCTCGGTCAGGCCGAAGGCCCCGAGCGTCTCCCCCGAGGCCATCTTCGGGAGCCACCGCTCCTTCTGCTCCGCCGTACCGAACCGGAGGATCGGCATCGCGCCCAGCGAGACCGCCGCCTCCAGGGTGATCGCGACCGAGGAGTCGACCCGGGCGAGCTCCTCCAGGGCCAGGCAGAGGGCGAAGTAGTCGCCGCCCATGCCGCCGTACTCCTCGGGGATCGGCAGGCCGAACAGTCCCATCGCGCCCATCTTGCGGACGATGTCGTAGGGGAACTCGCACCGCTCGTAGTAGTCCCCGATCACGGGGGCGACCACCTCGCGGGCGAACTCCTCGACGGTCTTGCGCAGCTCGATGTGCTCGTCGCCCAGCATCTACATCTCCTTCGCGAGGGCCTGGACCACCCGGGACGGGCTCGGACGGCCGAGTTTCCCGGCCAGCCACAGGCTGGTGGCGACCAGTGATCGGAGGTTCACGCCGGTCTCGACGCCGAGACCGTCGAGCATCCACACGAGGTCCTCGGTGGCGAGGTTGCCGGTGGCGCTCCTGGCATAGGGGCAGCCGCCGATGCCGCCCGCCGAGGCGTCCACTACGGTCACCCCCTTGCGCAGCGCGGTGAGGGTGTTGGCGAGGGCTTGGCCGTACGTGTCGTGGAAGTGGACGGCGAGCCTCTCCGGGCCGATGCCGTCCGCCGGGAAGGCGTCGAGCAGCGCCTCGACGTGCCGGGGGGTTCCGATGCCGATCGTGTCCCCGAGCGACAGCTCGTAGCAGCCGAGGTCGAGCAGCCTCCGGCCGACGCTCACCACCTGCTCGGGCGCGACCGGGCCCTCCCAGGGGTCGGCGAAGCACATCGAGACGTACGCCCTGACCCGCAGGCCGTTCGCCAGGGCCCGCTCGACGACGGGCGCGAACATGTCGAACTGGGAGTCCACGGTCCTGTTGAGGTTGCGCTGGGCGAAGCTCTCGGTCGCGCTGCCGAAGATCGCGATGTCGGTGACCCCGTGTTCCAGCGCGCGGTCCAGCCCCCGCTCGTTCGGGACGAGCACCGGATAGCGGACGCCGTCGGCGCGCGGCAGCCCGTCCAGGAGCTCCTCGGCGTCGGCGAGCTGGGGCACCCACTTCGGGTGGACGAAGCTGGTCGCCTCGATCGTGCGCAGCCCGGCCTCGGCGAGCCGCTCGATGAGCTCCCTCTTGACCTCGACCGGCAGGGTGACGTCCTCGTTCTGCAGGCCGTCCCTCGGCCCGACCTCGTAGATCGTGACTTTCACGACGTCGCCTCCGCGAGCACCCTCGCCAGCACGGCGTCGAGCTCGACGGCCTGGCCGGCCCGCACGCGCAGCTCGGCCAGCACCCCGTCGACGGGGGCCGTCACGGTGTGTTCCATCTTCATCGCCTCCACGATCAGCAGCGGCTGACCCGCGGTGACCTCGTCGCCCTCCGCCGCCTTGACGACCAGCACGGTCCCGGGCATCGGGCTGCGGACGACGCCGTCGCTCGTACGGCTGCCGCCCGGCCGGTCGCCGGGGTCGCCGGGCTCGTGCCGGACGAACGGCCAGGCGTGGCCGTCCCTCGCCAGCCAGACGGTGTCGCGGTCCTTCGCCACGGCGTATCGCCGGGTGATCCCCTCGACGGTGACGAGGGCGTCGCCGTCGCCCGTCCAGGTCAGCCGGGCCGAGCCAAGTGAACGCTCATTAACTTTGATCTCGGCGTCGGCGGCGGGCCCGCGGACCTTCGCGTACCGGTAGTCCGTCCATGCCCGCTCCCCGATCCGCCATCCGTCCGCGACGTCCCACGGGTCGCCGGACCCCGCTTCCCGTGCGCTTTCCCGTGCCCTTTCCCGTGCGCCTTCTTGTTCGCCGTGGAAGACGAGCGCGGCCGCCGCCAGGACGTCCTCGGGCGGCGGCCCGCCGGCGAGATCGGCGAGATGCCGCTCGACCAGCCCGGTGTCGAGCCGCCCGGCCACGACCTCGGGATGCGCGATCAGCGCGCGGAGGAAGGCGATGTTCGTGGTCACGCCGAGGATCGCGGTCGAGGCCAGCGCCCGGTCCAGGGCCGCCAGCGCGGCCACCCGATCGGGGGCCCAGGCGATGACCTTCGACAGCATCGGGTCGTAGTCGCTGCCCACGACCAGGCCCTCGGCCAGCCCCGAGTCCACCCGCACAGAGTCCAGCCGCACAGAGTCCACCCGCACGCCGGGCGAGGACGGTTCCCGCAGCGCCAGCACGCGGCCTCCCGTCGGGAGGAACTCGCGCGACGGGTCCTCGGCGTACACCCGCGCCTCGACGGCGTGGCCGCTCAGCCGCACGCCGTCCTGCCCGAACGGCAGCGGCTCCCCGGCGGCGATCCTGAGCTGGAGCTCCACGAGGTCGAGGCCGGTCACCATCTCGGTCACCGCGTGCTCGACCTGCAGCCGGGTGTTCATCTCCATGAAGAAGAACTCCAGCGGCCCGAACTCCAGCGCTCCCGGGCGGCCGGAGACGATGAACTCGACCGTGCCCGCGCCGACATACCCGACGGACCGGGCGGCCTCGACCGCCGCGGCGCCCATCCGATCCCGCGTCGCGGGATCGAGCAGCGGCGACGGCGCCTCCTCGACGATCTTCTGGTGGCGGCGCTGGAGGCTGCATTCGCGCTCCCCCAGATGGACGGCGTTGCCGTACGCGTCGGCCATGATCTGGATCTCGATGTGCCGGGGCCGCTCCACGAACCGTTCGATGAGGAGCGTGCCGTCCCCGAACGCCGCGACAGCCGTACGGCGGGCCGACTCGATCGCGTCGGGCAGCTCGGCGGCCGACCTCACCAGCAGCATGCCCTTGCCGCCGCCGCCGGCCGAGGGCTTGAGCAGCGCGGGGAAGCCGTCCCATGCGCGGAGGTCGTCGCCGGGCTCGGCCGCGCCCGGGACCACCGGCACCCCGGCGCGGGCGACTGTCGCCTTGGCCCGGATCTTGTCGCCCATGGCCTCGATCGCCTCCGGCGGGGGGCCGACGAACACCAGCCCCGCCGCCGCGCACCGCCGGGCGAACTCCGCGTTCTCCGCGAGGAACCCGTATCCGGGATGTACGGCCCCGGCCCCGGCGAGCCGGGCGGCCTCGATGACCCCGTCCATGTCGAGGTAGCCGCGCGGGAGCCGTACGGCCAGGTCGGCCGCGCGGACGTGCGGCGCGTCCCGGTCGGCGTCGCTGTGGACGGCGACGGACCTGATGCCCATGGCCCGGAGCGTCCGGATGATCCGGACGGCGATCTCCCCCCGATTGGCGATCAGCACACTCCCGAACACCCCCTCACCCCTTCTCCGCGTGATCATGCACACCTTCCCCGACCCGCACGACGACCTGCGCCGACACGGTTCGTGACCATGCGCGGGTTCCCCCGCATGCACCGCCACCAGCGGATACGCCTTTCGTGATCATGCACGCTCACATCCGGAAGACGCCGTAGCCGACGGGGTCGAGGGGGGCGTTGGCGGCCGCGCCGAGCGCCAGGCCGAGGACGGTCCGGGTGTCCGCCGGGTCGATGACGCCGTCGTCCCAGATCCGGGCCGTCGAGTAGTAGGGGTTGCCCTGGTGCTCGTACCGCGCCCGGATCTCGTCGGCATCCGATTGGCGCCGAGTCCGCGCCGAGTCCGCGTTGCCCACGGTGGACAGCACGGTCGCGGCCTGCTCTCCGCCCATGACCGAGATGCGGGCGTTCGGCCACATCCACAGGAAGCGCGGCGAGTACGCCCGCCCCGCCATGGCGTAGTTCCCCGCGCCGAACGAGCCGCCGATGATCACGGTGAACTTCGGCACCCGGGCGCAGGCGACGGCCGTGACCATCTTCGCGCCGTGCTTGGCGATCCCCCCGGCCTCGTACGCCTTGCCGACCATGAAGCCGCTGATGTTCTGCAGGAAGACCAGCGGGATGCTCCGCCGGTCGCACAGCTCGATGAAGTGGGCGCCCTTCAGGGCCGACTCGCTGAACAGGATGCCGTTGTTGGCCACGATCCCCACCGGGTGGCCGTGGATCCTCGCGAACCCGGTGACGAGCGTCGGGCCGTACTCCGCCTTGAACTCCAGGAACCGGCTGCCGTCGGCGACGCGGGCGATGACCTCGCGCACGTCGTACGGCGTGCGCGTGTCCTCCGGGACGATCCCGTACAGCTCGCGCGGGTCGAAGGCCGGCGGCTCGGCGGGCGCGACGTCCCAGGGCCGGGGCTGCCGCGGGCCGAGCGTGGCGACGATGTCCCTGACGATCTTCAGGGCGTGCGCGTCGTCCTCGGCGAGGTGGTCGGTGACGCCGCTGACGCGGGCGTGGACCTCGCCGCCGCCCAGCTCCTCCGCGGTGACGGTCTCGCCCGTCGCCGCCTTCACCAGCGGAGGGCCGCCCAGGAAGATCGTGCCCTGACCGCGGACGATCACGGCCTCGTCGCTCATCGCGGGGACGTAGGCGCCCCCCGCCGTGCACGACCCGAGCACGGCCGCGATCTGCGGGATGCCCCGCGCCGACATCGTGGCCTGGTTGTAGAAGATCCGCCCGAAGTGCTCCCGATCGGGGAAGACCTCGTCCTGCTTGGGAAGGAACGCCCCGCCCGAGTCGACCAGGTAGACGCACGGCAGGTTGTTGTGAAGCGCGACCTCCTGAGCCCGCAGGTGCTTCTTGACCGTGATCGGGTAGTACGTGCCACCCTTCACCGTGGCGTCGTTGGCGACCACCACGCACTCCCTGCCGGAGACCCGCCCGATGCCGGTGATGATCCCCGCGGCGGGGGCCTCGTCGTCGTAGAGGCCGGTCGCGGCGAGCGGGGAGAGCTCCAGGAACCGGCCCCCCGGGTCGAGCAGCGTGTCCACCCGGTCCCTCGGCAGCAGCTTCCCGCGCTCGACGTGCCTCTCCCTGGCCCGCTCGGGCCCGCCCCTGGCGGCGGCCGCCAGCCGCTCGCGCAGATCCGCCACGAGGCGCTCGTTCACCTCGGCGTTCCGCTTGTACGGCTCGCCGCCCGGGTCGCAGGCGCTCTCCAGCACCGGCCAGGCACTCACGTCCATGCTCGGATGTTAGTCATCATTAACTCGCTTCGTCTACTATGGTGTGCCGTGACCACCACCGCCCGGACCCCTACCCGAAATCGCCGCGCCGAGATCCTCGACGCGGCGGCGGCTCTCTTCGCGGCGCGGGGCTTCCACGGGGTGTCGATCGAGGACATCGGCTCCGCCGTGGGGATCTCGGGACCCGCCCTGTACCGCCACTTCAGCGGCAAGGAAGCGCTGCTCGGCGAGATGCTGCTCGACATCAGCGAGCGGCTGCGCGAGCAGGGCGCCAGGCTCGCGACCACGGCCGACCCCGCCACGGCCGAGGCGGCGCTCGACGCGCTGCTGCTGGGGCACATCGAGTTCGCCCTGAGCTACCCGGCGCTCATCCGCGTGCACGAGCGGGAGCTCGACAACGTGCCGGAGCCGTCCCGCCGCGCGATCCGGCGGCTCCAGCGCCTCTACGTGGAGGAGTGGGTGACGGTGCTCACCGAGTTGCACCCGTCGTGCCCGCCCGCGCGGCTGCGGGCGGCCACCCACGCCGTCTTCGGCCTGCTCAACTCGACTCCCCGCAGCGCCGGCGAGCTCAGGCCGGAGGCCATGACCGCGTTGCTGCGCGAGATGGCGAGGGCCGCCATCGCCGCGCTCACCTGAGGAGCCGCGCCGACCTGGCCGGGTGTGCTACTTGAGCAGCTTGCGGGCGGCCTGCTCGATGTCGGCCTCGGACAGCAGCACGGTGTCCGCCGCCTGACCCAGCGGGATGAAACTGTCCTGCGAGGTCACCCGGGCGATCGGGCCGGAGAAGCCGCTGTCGAGCAGGGCGGCCATCACGCTCTCGGACACACCGCCGGCCCGGCGGGTCTCATCGGCGATCAGGACCCGGCCGGTCAGCTCGGCCGCCCGCAGCAGGTCCTCCACGGGCAGTGGGGAGAGCCACCGCAGGTCGAGGACCCGGCAGCCCTTCTCCTCGGCCGTGAGCTTGACCGCCGCCCGCAGGCTCATCCGGACGCCGTTGCCGAAGGTGACGATGGTGAGGTCGCGGCCGTCGCCGTACGAGCGGGCCCGGCCGATCGGGACGTGCGTCTCCGCCCACCGGGCGGGCGGCGCGTACGGCGCCAGCCAGCCGCCGTCGCCCTCGTCGAACAGGTCACGGGTGTGATAGAGCGCGATCGGCTCCAGGAACACGGAGACGGTGCCGTCGGCCCGGGCGGCGGCCAGGCAGGTGCGCAGCATGGAGGCGGCGTCGTCGGGCCGCGAGGGCGAGGCGACCACCACGCCCGGGATGTCGCGCAGCGCGGCGATCGAGTTGTCGTTGTGGAAATGCCCGCCGAAGCCCTTCTGGTACGCGTAGGAGGCGACCCGCAGCACCATAGGGTTGCGGAACGCCCCCTGCGAGAAGAACTGCAGTGTGGCGGCCTCCCCGCGGATCTGGTCGAGCGCGTTGTGCAGGTAGGCCAGATACTGCACCTCCGGCACCGGCAGCAGCCCCGACACGCCCGCGCCGAGCGCGAGGCCGAGGATGGCCTGCTCGTCCAGCAGCGTGTCGAAGATCCGCTCCGCGCCGAACCTCCGCAGCAGCCCGCGGGTCACGCCGTACACGCCGCCCTTGCGGGCCACGTCCTCACCGAACAGCACGACGCCGGGGTCGAGCGCCATCACGTCGGCGAGGGTCCGGTTGATCGACTGGGCGAGCGTGAGCTTGCCCTCCAGCTCCGGCAGCGTGGCGAACGCCCGCTCCCGTGCCTGGGCGGGCGCCACGCGGGCGGCCTCGACGGCCACCTGGCCGGGGCGGCGCGGCGCGAGTGGCGCCATGACGTCGTGGGCGGAGGTGAGCCGGGGCCGCCGGGTGCACTCCATCGCGAGCTTCATCACGTGCTCACGCTCGGCCTCGTAGCGGGACAGCAGCTCGTCGGGCGTGATCAGGCCGCCCTCGACGAGCAGCCGTGCCGTACGGACGAGGGGGTCGCGTTCGAGGTCGAGGGCGATGTCCTTGCGGGTCCGGTAGGCGATCTCGACATCGGAGCCCGCGTGCCCCATCAGCCGTACGGTCCGCAGGTGAAGGAATGCCGGGGTGCGGGTGGACCGCACGTGGTCGGCCGCCCGGCGGGCCACGTCGTGGACGTCGGCCAGATCGCAGCCGTCGGCCGAGAAGTATTCGAGCTGCGGGTTCCTGCCCTGCTCCACCCAGCCGGGGGGCGTCTTCACACTGATCCCGATGCCGTTGTCCTCGCAGACGAACAGCACGGGGAGCTGGAGCCCGCGGAACCGGCTGTACGCGGCGGTGTTGAGCCCGCTCAGCGCGGAGGCGTGGTTGACGGAGGCGTCGCCGAAGCTGCACACGGCGATGGCGTCCGCCGGCCACTTCGACGGAACCCCGAGAGTCCTGGCGCGCTCGATGGCGAAGCCGACCCCAACGGCGCGCGGCAGGTGGCTCGCGATCGTGGAGGTCTGCGGGATCACCGCCAGGTCGTGATGGCCGAAGACCTTGTGCCGGCCGCCGGCGATGGGCTCCTCCACCGCCGCGGCCAGCCCGAGGAGCACGTCACGCAGCCCCTCCTCGGCCAGCCGCCCGGCCTGGGCGGAGCGGGCGAGGTAGAAGGCCCCGGAGCGGTAGTGCAGAAGCGCCGGATCGGTCACGCGGAGCGCGGCGGCCACCGCCGCGTTTCCCTCGTGCCCCGAGGACCCGATCGTGTAGAAGCCCTCGTTCCGCTCGCGCAGGACGCGGGCGGCCACGTCGAGCAGGCGGCTGCCGAGCTGGACGGCGAAGAGCTCGCGGCACCGCGCGCCCGTCAGGGTCGTGCCCTCCCGCACCGGAAGGCCCGGATCCCTGGCGGGTCCCGGCGTCAGCGCGCCGACGACCTCGGCGAAATGCGTCTCCACAGCGTCCCGCACCACAAGCCCGATTATGTCGCAGGATGCACGCTCCGTCCCGCAGAGTGACCAGTCCGTTGTCTCTGGTTGCGGATCGAGCTTCTCTTGAGGCTCCCTTGAGTGTTCTTTGACACAAATCGGTGACGAACCGTAAGAGGTCACAACCATCCACCCGTTTCGTTCGTCTACTAGTAAGGAATGACGTGGCACCCTCAAGCCGCGTTCAACCAACGGGGAAGGAAGGTTCACCCGAGATGTTGAAACGCATCCAAGCCGTCATCGCCGCCGTGGCGATAGGCGGCGCGGCGCTGGTGGCCGCACCAGCGAGCGCATCCGCGACATCCGTCGACAATCCCGTGATCAAGTCGCTGACCGTCAGCGACAATCCGATCAGGGTGGCGAGCAGCGGCGGCACGAACGTGACGTTCACCGCCACCACGGAGAAGACGGAGAGCGGGAAGTTCTACCTCACTCCCCCCGGGCCCAGCGTCGCCACTCCGTTCAACCCGACGTCCGTCTCGGCGGACAAGAACACGTGGACGCTGACGCTCAAGTTCACGCGGGACGAGAAGCCGGGCGACTGGACCGTCCGGTTCGACGCCAACGGCGTCGCGGGCTCCACGCCCGACTCGAAGTCCGCCGGCTTCAAGGTCATCCAGATCTGGGAGACGGACATCGCCGGTTTCGGAGCGGCCCCCGAGCCGATCAAGGCCGGTAACGTCCTGACGCTGTCGGGCCGGCTCCTGATCAACGGCTCCAAGGGCTGGCACGGCTACGGCGACCAGAAGGTGTACATCTCCTTCAGGGAGGCGGGCGCCTCCTCCTACAAGCGGGTCGCCTACGACTACACGAACTGGAAGGGCGAGTTCGCCGTCGGCGTCAAGGCCTGGAAGACCGGCTGGTGGAAGGCCGAGTTCGACGGGGTCAAGGACGAGTCGCTGGGCACGCAGAGCGAGACCGACCAGGTCGACGTGGTCTCGGCGCCGAAGCCGCCGCCGCACGAGCCGGAGCCGAGCTTCGAGAGCCGCGTCATCAGGTTCGACGCCGCTCCTGAGCCGGTGAAGCACGGCCGGTTCCTGTACTTCAGGGGCAAGCTCCAGGTCTGGGACGAGGGCTGGGAAGGCTACGGCGACGCCAAGGTCACCCTGTGGTTCAAGACCAAGCACGGCCACTGGAAGTACGTGAAGACCACCTGGACCAACGGTTCGGGCAGCTTCTACACCAAGAGCAGGGCCTGGAAGTCCGGCTACTGGAAGGTCGTCTTCCACGGGAACGACGAGGCCGACGGCTCCTCCAGCAGTTGGGACTGGGTCAGGGTCAAGCACTAGACGCTTGATCGCGACTGGACGGCCCGGGGCGTTCTCGCCCCGGGCCGTTTCGCTTGTCTCGTCCGGCTATTCGGTGCGGCGGAACTGGGCGATCGCGATGCTCAGCAGCACGCCGCCGATGGCCGCCACCAGGCCGAGCTCGACGCCGACCGTCAGGTGCCAGCCGAACCAGGTGATGCCCGGGTTGAGCACCGCGTCGACCTGCGGGGGGACGTCCAGATGGCCGAACACCGCCCGGCGCATCGGGTCGACCGCGTAGGTCAGCGGGTTGATCGTGGTCAGCACGTGCAGCCACGACGGCAGGTTCGCCAGCGGGAACATCGCGCCCGACAGGAACATCATCGGCATGATGGCCATCTGCATGACCCCGAAGAACGACTGCATGTTCTTCATCCGGGCGGCCAGCAGCACGCCGAACGCCGTGATCGTGAACGCCGCGAGGAACATCTCGGCCAGCAGGGTGACGATCAGGCTCGGCGAGTACGGCACGCCGACCAGGCCCGCGAGGGCGAGGATGATGACGCCCTGGGCGGTCGCGACCATGGCGCCGCCGAGGCACTTGCCGATCACGATCGCGCCCCGGCTCACGGGGGCGACGAGCATCTCGCGCAGGAAGCCGAACTCGCGGTCCCAGACGATCGATCCGGCCGAGAACATCGCCGTCATGATCACCGTCATGGAGATCATGCCCGGGTACATGAACGTGCGGTAGTCGATGCCGGGGATCGAGCCCCGCACCAGCGAGCCCAGGCCGGTGCCCATGACGAACAGCCACAGGATCGGCTGGATCAGCATGGACACCATGCGCGTGCGGTCGTTGACGAACCGCAGCATCTCGCGGTGGAGCACCACCTTGACCGCGCGGGCGTTGTGCGATCCGCTCGCACGCGGCACGCTCACCCTGACCACTTCGGTCGCCATCGGTGTCACCTTCCCCTGGCCATGGCGCGCATCCACTCGTTCCCCGTGCCGGACTCGGCGTCGCGGATCGTGGAGCCGGTGTAGGACATGAACACGTCGTCGAGCGACGGGCGCGACACGCTGACCGACCGGATCGGCAGGCCGAGGTCGGCGAACAGTCGCGGCACGAACTCCTCGCCGGACGCGACGGCGAAGGTGACCTGACCGTCCCGGACGGCGGCGTCGAGGCCGAACCGGTCCTTGAGCAGCGCGATCGCGCTCTCGTCGTCACCCGTCTGGATTTGGACCCGGTCCTTGCCGACGCTCGCCTTGAGCGCCTCCGGAGAGTCGATCACCACGATCCGGCCGTGGTCGATGATCGCGATCCGGTCGCAGAACTCGGCCTCTTCCATGTAGTGCGTCGTCATGAAGATCGTGATGTCCTCCATGTGCCGCAGCTTGTTGATATATCCCCAGATGGCGGACCTGGTCTGCGGGTCCAGGCCGACCGTGGGCTCGTCCAGGAACAACACGCGCGGCGAGTGCAGCAGGCCGCGGGCGATCTCCAGCCGCCGCTTCATGCCACCCGAGAACGTCATGACCTTGCTGTCCTTGCGGTCCCAGAGCGCCACCATCTCCAGGACCTGCCTCATCCGGTCGCCGAGCACCTCCTTCGGCACGCCGTACAGCTCGGCGTGGAAGCGGAGGTTCTGCTCGGCCGTGAGGTAGCCGTCCAGGGTGGGGTCCTGGAAGACCAGGCCGATGTTCTGGCGGACCTGGTCCCGCTCGGTCACGACGTCGTGCCCGGCGACCGTGGCCGAGCCGCCCGTCGGATTGATCAGCGTGCACAGCATGCTGATCGTGGTCGTCTTGCCCGCGCCGTTCGGCCCCAGGAAGCCGAACACCTCGCCCGGGGAGACCTCGAAGTCGACGCCCTTCACGGCCTCGACCTTGCCGTACGTCTTCTTCAGCCCGCGTACGGCTACCGCGGCATTCATCCGCCATCCTCCGCAAGAATTCTGAACATCGTCTTCCGGGTTTCCTTGAGCAGCTTCTTGGTCTCGGCCACCTGCCGGTCGTCCGCCACGTGGGTGAGGTGGACGAACGCCTCGCCGAGCTGCCCCCAGAGCATGCGCAGTTCGTGCCTGTCCTCGGGGAGGCTGCGCGCCACCTCCGCCCAGGGCTCGGCGCTCGCGTCCGCGTGCCGGCGCCCCTCCTCCGTCAGCCGGTACGTCCGGCTCCCGCCCGACTCCTCACCCCTGACCAGCCCCTCGTCCTCCAGTTGCTGGAGCGCCGGGTAGACCGAGCCCGGGCTCGGCCGCCAGATGCCGCCGCTGCGCCGGGAGATCTCCTCGATCATCTGGTAGCCGTTCCGCGGCTCCTCGCTGAGCAGCGCCAGCAGCGCCACCCTCACGTCGCCCCGCCGTACCCGTGGGGAGAAGTGCGGCGGCGACGGCGGGACCGGCGGCAGGGGAGGCAGTGAAGGTATCGGCGGTGGCGGGAAGGGGGCCCGCGGGGGGAACGGCGCGTGGACCATCCAGACGTCCCCACGGGGATCCCCATGGATGTCGCCGTGAATGTCTCCGCGAATGTCTCCGCGAATGTCCTCGTCCATCCCTTCGTGCATGTGCTCGTGCATGCTGATCCCCCAACTATCGAGATACGTGAAAGATATATCTAGATAGTTGGCAGACGCAAGGTCGTTTAGGGCCGCTTATCCGAGCGGGCCGCGCTTTCAGAGCCAGTCGCGGCGTTTGAAGACCAAGTAGAGCGTGCCGCAGACGACCCCCATGAGCACGATCGCCAGCGGGTAGCCCAGGGCCCAGTGCAGCTCGGGCATGTGGTCGAAGTTCATCCCGTAGATCGTGCCGACCAGGGTCGGGGCGAACAGGATGGCCGCCCAGGCCGAGATCTTCTTGACCTCGTCGCCCTGCGCGGCCATCTCCTTGTTCTGCGCCTGGCTGACCAGGGTCGCGTTGACGATCAGGATGTCCTGCAGCATCTGACGGAAACCTGACACGCGCTCCGTCACGGTGATGGCGTGGTCGGACACGTCCCGAAGGTAGCTCTGCAGCTCCGCGTCCACGCCGTACTTCGGCGACGCGGCGATGAACCCGTCGAGCATGCCCACCAGCGGGCTCGTCGCCCGCTGGAACTCGATGACCTCACGGGACAGGGCGTAGATGCGGCGCGGCGCGGCCGGGTCCCCGCCGAAGACCTGCACCTCGATCTCGTCGATGTCGTTCTGCAGGCCCGCGACGACCGGCGCGTAGCCGTCCACCACCACGTCGAGGATCGCGTACAGCACGGCCTGCGGGCCCTGGCGGAGCAGGTCGGGGTCCGATTCCATCCGGCGGCGCACCTTCGACAGGTCGGGCGCCTCGCTGTGCCGTACGGTGAGGACGAAGTCCGGTCCGATGAAGACGTGCAGCTCGCCGAACTCGACCTTCTCCGGCTTGTCGAGATATTGGGCGGCCCTCAGCACGACGAACAGCGTGCTGCCGTAACGGTCGGCCTTCGGCCTCTGGTGGGCCACGATGGCGTCCTCGATCGCGAGCTCGTGCAGGCCGAACTCCTCGGCGGCCTTGATCAGCTCCGACTCGTCCGGGCGGTAGAGTCCGATCCACGCCATGGCCCCGGGCCGGGAGCGCAACGAGGCGATCGCGCCGCCAAGCGACAGCGGGGAGTCCACCCGCCGGCCGTTGACGTAGACCGCGTTGTCGATGACGCTCTGCTTGATCGATTCGTCGTCGCTCCTCCGGGGGTCCATGGAGTGCTCGGGAGCCTGCTCAGGCTTGGTCCTCATCAGTCCACGCAGTCCACGCATACGCCGCTCAGCCACACATAGAAGGTAGAGCCTGCCAGTAGGAGGTGAACCCCCTGAAAGCGCTCTGGAACGAGCTGACCTCGACCCAGGTCCCGCCACCGCTGTGGCTGATCGTCCTGTCCGGGTGCGCCGCGCTCGCGATCGTCGCGTACCCACCCGCGTGGCACATCTCCCGGGGGCTGATCACGATCGCCCACGAGGGCGGGCACGCGCTGGCGGCCGTGCTGACCCGGAGGAAGCTCCGCGGCATCCGGCTCCACTCGGACACTTCGGGCGTGACGCTCACCAAGGGCAACCCCACCGGCCTCGGCATGATCGCGACGGCGGCCGCCGGATACGTCGCGCCGTCGCTGATCGGGATGGGCGCCGCCTGGCTCGTGGCCGCCGGCTACATCGCGCTCCTGCTGTGGACCGTGCTCGCGTTCCTCGTCTGCATGCTGCTGATGATCCGCAACCTCTTCGGCGCGGTAACGCTGCTCGTCGTGGGGGGCGCCGTCTTCGCGCTGTCCTACTTCGCGCCGCCCGCCATCCAGGCCGTCTCGGCCTACCTGGCGGTGTGGTTCCTGCTGGTCGGAGGCGTCCGGCCGATCCTGGAGCTGCAGACCAAGCGCCGCCGCGGCCGGGCGCCCGACTCCGACGCCGACCAGCTCGCCCGCCTGACCCGGATCCCCGGCACCCTCTGGGTCCTGCTGTTCCTCCTCGTCTCGGCCGCCGCGCTCGCCGCCGGCGGCTATCTGCTGGTCAGAGAAGTGTTGACCCTGAACGTCCCTTGACGACCTTGAGCTGGGCGGGGATCCGGACGCGGAGCTCCGCCACGTGGCTGACGATGCCGACGGCCCTGCCTCCCTCGCGCAGGCCGTCGAGGATGTCGAGCACGTCGTCGAGCGTCTCGTCGTCGAGCGTGCTGAACCCCTCGTCCACGAAGAGGGTGCCGATCTCGGCGCCGCCCGCCTCGGTCGTCACGACGTCGGCGAGCCCCAGCGCCAGGGCGAGCGAGGTGATGAAGCTCTCGCCGCCGGACAGGCTGGCCGGGTCGCGGTCCACCCCGGTCCAGCCGTCGAGCACCCGCAGCCCGAGCCCGCCTCCCGACCTGGCCCGGTCGCCCGCGGCCTTGCGCATGTCGTGCTGGAGCCGGTAGCGCCCGGCGGACATGTGGTCGAGGCGCTCGTTGGCGGCCTCCACGACCTGGCGGAGCCGCTCGCCGAGGACGAACGACGACAGCCGCATGTGCCACTCGTTGTCCGTGGAGGTGCCGCCCGTCAGCTCCGCGAGCCGCCGGGCGAGACGATGCCGCTCCTCGGCGGGGCGGTAACGCCGGACGGCCGCACTCAGCTCGGCGGCGAGCCCGCCCAGCTGGTCCAGCCTGTCCCGCGCCCGGTCGCGTGCGGAGGTGCGCGTGGTGTGCTCCCGCTCGGCCCGGTCGTGGTCCAGCTCCAGCTCGGGCAGGTCGGGAACCGGTTCGGCGGCCGCGGCGGCCAGCTCGGGATCGGCCAGGAGCCGGTCGGCCGTCACCCGCTCGGCGTCGAGGAACCGGAGCCGCCCGGCCATCGCCTCCCGGTCGGCCGCCGAGCGGACGGCCGCGCCGGCCCGATCCAGACCGGCACGGCCCGGGCCGGGGAAGCCCGCCTCGGCCGCGGCGTCGGCGGCCCGCTCCAGGGCCTCCTCGTGCTCGCGGTCGGCCGTGGCCGCCGTCCGCGTCGCCTCCGCCGCGTCCCGGATCAGCTCGGCCTCGTCGAGGAGCCGGTCCAGGCGGGCGGCGAGGGAGGGGTCGTTCCCCCGGGCCTCGTCGACCAGGGCGGTCAGCCTGTCCTCGTCGGCCGCGAGCCGCTCCCGGCGCGCCCGGGTCTGGGCCGCCTCGATCTCGATCTGGCGGGCCCGTCCGGTCAGCTCCTCCAGCTCGGCCGTCAGCCGGGCGGCGGCCCGGACGAGGCCGGGCTCGCGCGCCGCCCTCTCCTCCGCCCGCCGCAGGCTCCGCTCCGCGTCGGCCGGATCCCCCGCGTCGCCCGCGAGGCGCTCCCGCTCGGCCAGGAGCCCGGCCAGGCGGGCCCGGCTCTCGGCGACCAGGCGACCGGCCTCTTCGGTCTGGTCACGGGCCGCGTCGAGGTCGGCGGTGAGCCGTGCCACCTCGGCGACGGCATCCGGCTCCCCCGCCGCGACCTCGCGCAGCCGGGCCAGCTCGGCCTCGGTCTCCGACAGCGCGGCGCGGGCCTCGCCGGCGGGCAACCCTCCAGCTCGGGCCGTCACGTCGCCGAGCCGTGACGACAGCCCGGCCACCCGGGCCTCCGTCTCCTCGCGGATCTGCCGGGCGACCTCGAAGTGATCATGAGCGGCCTGCTCGTCCTGCTCCGTGAAGGCGGCGCTGGAGGCCTGGGCGGGGGCGGGATGGTCCGCCGACCCGCACACCACGCAGGGCTCCCCCGCGACGAGGGACGCCGCCAGCTCGGCGGCCATGCCCTCGATGCGGGCGCGCCGGACCTCCTGGAGCCGGTCGCGGGCGTCCTGCGCCCGGTCGATCGCCCCGCGCCGGTCCCTCTCGGCCGACTCCAGCTCGCCCGCCAGCGCGTCGCGAAGGACGGCGGCGTCCAGCCGGTCCCGGGCGATCTGGCAGGCGGCCTCCAGCGCGGGGATCCGCGCCGCCTCGGCCAGCAGAGCCTTGAGCCGCGCCCGCGCGGCGTCGAGCAGCCGGGGCAGCGCGTCCCTGGCGGCGAGGGCCTCCACCTCACGGCGGGCCGACTCGGCCTCCGCCCGTTCCGCCCGCTCGGCCTCGCGGGTGACCTCGCGGAGGCGGACGGCGAGGTCACGGGCCGCGGCCAGGCCGGGGATGCTCGCCGCGGCGAGCCGCGCGTCCACGAGTAGGCTCTCGGCCTCTTGGCGCTCTCCGGGCAGCACGGCGAGCCGCCCGGCGAGCCGCGTTTCCTGATCGGCGAGGCCGGACAGCGCCCGGCCCGCGGCGGCGAGCTCGGCCCGCACGTCGTTCAGGCGGGACTCCTCCGGGAGGAGCTGCCGGACCTGGGCGATCTGGTCGCGGCGCCGCCGCTCCAGCTCGGCCAGCCGCTCCTCCCACCACCACTCCGCGCCCCGCGGCCCTTCTTCCTGCCCGTGCTCTGCCTGCTCCTGCTCTGTCTGCTCCTCCTGCCCCCAGTGCCCCTCCTGGCCCGGCAGGGCCCGGCTGACGGCGTCGGCGGCCAGCCGCCTGGCCTTGGCGGCCGCCTCGGCCCGCTGCTCGACCTGGCGGATCAGCGGGAGCACCCGATCGGCCCGCGCCGCCTCGTCGAGGATCGCCTCGAGGTCCGACCGCTCCTCCGCCGCCCGGTCGAGCTCGTCGCGCCGGGCGAGGGCGGCGGCGTGCCGCGCCTGCCGCTCCGCGAGCGCCTGGCCCTCCTTGAGCCGGGATCGCGCCGAGCGAAGCACGGCCTGGCTCGCCGTACAGGCCTCGGCGGCCCGGTCGAGGGCGGCGCCAGCGAGGGTGAGCACGGCCTCCGGCTCGTCGTCCGGCACCGGCAGCTCGTCTCCAGCGGCGCCCCTCATGCGGTCGACGACCGAATCGACCCTCTGCCGGAGCTCCTGCCGCTCGCGGCCGGTCACGGTGCGGCGCTCGGCGAGCCATTTCTCGACGTCGGTGAAGAGCTTGACCGAGAAGAGCCTCTCCAGCAGCTTGCGCCGGTCGTCGCCGTCGGCCCGCAGGAACCGCGCGAACTCGCCCTGGGGCAGCATGGCCACCTGCCAGAACTGGTCGGCGTTCATGCCCATCAGCTCACCGATCAGGTGACCGGCCTCGTCACTGCGGGTGGTGCGGGCGGTCCACTCCCCGGTGAACTCCTCCACGAGGACCTTGGCCTTCTCCTCGACCGTGCCGGTGCCCTTGCGCTTGGGCCGCGTCCAGGCGGGCGACCGGGTGATCCGGAACCGCCTCTCCCTGATCGTGATCTCCAGCACGACGGACGGTCCCCGGCCGGGCGGCGCGTGGTCGCAGCGCAGGCTCCGGACGCTGTCCCGCTGGCCGGGCACCCGGCCGTACAGCGCGTAGCAGACCGCGTCGAGCACGGTGGTCTTGCCCGCGCCCGTCGGCCCGTGGATCAGGAACAGGCCGGCCTCGCCGAGCGCGTCGAAGTCGACCTCCTCCGTCCCCGGGAAGGACCCGAACGCGACCAGCCGCATCCGATGCAGTCTCACGAAACCTCCTTGATCCGGCAGGCTTCGACGGCCTCGGCGAGCAGGCGTCGCTCGTCCTCGTCGGCGGGCTCACCGCGCACCCCCCGCACGAAGTCGAGCGCCACGTCGAACTCGGCCCGCCCGGCGATCCGGGCGGAGCGCGCCGGGGGGGCCGCCGTGCCGTCCGGCTCGAAGGAGAGGGCCAGCGCGTGCGGGAAGCGCCCGCGGAGCCGCTTCATGGCCTCACGGGGCCGGACCGGGTCGGTGAGCGTCACCTGGAGCCAGTGCTGTTCGCGGTCGGCGAACCTCTCGTCCGATAGCAGGTCGTCGAGGCGGCCCCGCAGCCTGCCGACGGGACGGGGAACCGGCGCGGGGACGAAGGCGACCTGCGCGGCATCCTCTCGGCCGGCGTCGAGATCGACCAGCCACGAGCCCTTGGTGTGGTTCGCCTCGGAGAAGGAGTAGGCGATCGGGGAGCCCGAGTAGCGGATGGTCTCGCTCATCGTCTGGCGTCCGTGCAGGTGGCCGAGCGCCACGTAGTCGGCGCCCGCGAAGGCGCTCAGCGGCACGTGGGCGACCCCTCCGACGCTGATGTCCCGCTCGCTGTCGCTCGCCTCCCCACCGGTGACGAACGCGTGGGCCAGCACGACCTTGCGCCGCGCCCCGCCCCCCGGCCGGTGGGCCCGGATCCGGTCCATCGCGTGCGAGATGGCGGCGGTGTGGCTGCGCTCGGCCAGCTCCCAGGGACCCCTGACCAGCTCGGGCTCCAGATAGGGGATGCCATAGAAGGCCGCGTCGCCGATGACCACCGGATCCCAGGCCCGCGCCGGGTCGGTCCGCAGGTGCACCAGCTCCATGAGGTCGGCGCCGAAGCCGAGCCGTACGGCCGAGTCGTGGTTGCCGCTGATCAGCACGGTGTGCACGCCCAGCGCCTTGAGCCTGGCGAGCGCCTCGTCGCACAGGGCCACCGCGTCGACGGACGGCAGCGCGCGGTCGTAGACGTCGCCCGCGACCAGCACGACGTCGACCCGCTCCGCCCGTGCCGTCTCGACCAGATGGTCGACGAACGCCGCCTGGGCGCTCAGCAGGCTCTCCCGGTGGAAGGACCGGCCGAGATGCCAGTCGGAGCTGTGCAATACGCGCATGTCGCAGGAAGCTAACAGGTCCCTCCGACAAATGTGGCCTCCTCCGCCACCTCCGGAGATCGGGTAATGACTTAGCCTGGTTTCGGTGTTGGTTGATCCACCGGGGAGCGGCCTCATGAAATTGGGCCGGGGCACGCTGGGAGTCGTCGCCGGCGTGCTGATGGTCGTGCTGGCGGTGCTGGGCTATGCGCTCTCTCCGCCCGCCTTCGATCCGCCACCGCTGTACGCGTCCCCGGAGTTCCGCTCGCTGCCCGCCCAGCCCGCCGGTGAGATCCGGCACGTCGCCACCACGGCGCGGGTCCGGACGGAGACCGTCAAGGTCGCGGCGCGCGGCGAGACGCTGTCGGCCACGATCAGGTCGCCCATGTCGCCGGGCAGGCATCCGGCGATGGTGTTCGTGCAGGGCTCGGGGTCGAGCAGGGGGTCGGAGTTCACCGTCCAGTCCGAGTGGCTGGCGAAGGCCGGGATCGTGACCATGGCCTACGACAAGCGCACGGTGGGCTACTCCTTCCGCAGCCGCGACTTCTCCCTGCTGGCCGACGACGCCCTGCGGATGCTGCGGGTGCTCCGGCAGCGGCCCGACGTCGATCCGGCGCGGGCGGGCATCTGGGGGGTCAGCGAGGGCGGCTGGGTCGTCCCGATCGCCGCCCACAGCGCCGAGGCGGCGTTCGTGGTGCTGGTCTCGTCGCCGAACGTCTCGCCCCTGCGCCAGGTCGCCTGGGCGCTCAACGAGCAACTGCTGCGCCTGCACGCTCCGGGCGGAGTGCGCGACCTGCTCACCCGTGCCATGGGCGGGGTCGGGTTCGACTTCCTGCGCTACGACGGCGTCCCCGCCCTGCGGGCCGTCAAGCAGCCGGTTCTGGCGCTGTACGGCACGAACGACCCGTCGATCCCCTTCGTGGAGAGCACCGAGACGCTGACCACGGCCCTGAGGGAGGGCGGCAACCCCGCCTACACGATCCGGTTCCTGGCGGGGGCCGACCACGCGATGCGCGGGAACGGCGGCGGGTTCGTCCCCGGCTACCTGCCGACCCTGGCCAACTGGATCACCCGCCTTCCCGGCACGGCCAGGCCCGCCGTGCCGATCGCAGGCGCGACGCCCGTGCAGCGGTTCGAGGCGAGCGACGTGCCGGCCGCTCCCTGGTACGGCGGAAGCACGACACTGTGGCTCACCCTCTCGCTGGCCGCCGTGGGCTACGTCGCCGCGCCGGTCACGGAGATGGTCATCCGGCTGCGCGGCCGCGACCTGCGGCTCCAGACGAACATCGACCTGTGGCCGGCCATCCGCCGCCGCCTGCGCCGCATGGCCTGGACCGGCCTCGGCGAGCTGGCCGCCGTGCTGGCGTTCATCACGCTCATCGTGCTGTTCTCGGTGAACCAGGCCGGGGCGTGGCCTGCCGTACAGGCCGGATGGCTCGTCGTGCGGCTGCTGGCGATCGCGATGCTCGCGCAGGAGGTCGCCGCGGCGGCCGCGGTCGTGAGCGGCCTGCGCGACGGCTGGGAGCCGACCCGCTGGCAGAAGAACATCCTGGCCGGCGTCCTGGGCGGCACGGGCCTGCTCCTGATCACGGCCGCGTACTACGGGCTGTTCACCTTTCCCTGGTAGGGGCAAGCCCCGTCTAAATGCTGGTTCAAATGCCGGTCTCGACTCGTGAGGCGACGGGTTTCCCGGCCCTCCGCCGCTTCAATGGGCTAGGTGGGTTCCTGTGGTGTGTCGACCGCCGCGTCGATGAGGAGAGCCGCCGCGCTGATCGGCTGGGTGGCGCTGTCCGCGGTGGCGCCCGGCGCCGCCCACCTGCGGGCCGGCTGGAAGCGCACGGGGTACGCCCTGCTGGGCGGCTACCTCGTCGTCGCCGGCTGCGCGGCGGTGGTGATCGCGAACGCGGACGCCGGGCTCGCGGGACGCGCGCTCAACTGGCTCACCCAGATCACCGTGGCCGCCGCCGCCTGCGCCGTGGCGTGGTTCTCCCTGGTCATCCACTCCTTCGTGGTCCTGCGGCCGGGGACGCTGACGCGGGCGGGGCAGGTCGTCACCGGCCTCGTCTGCGGGGCACTGGCGGTCACGGTCGCCGTGCCGTTCGCCCTGGCCGCGCAGTACGTCGCCGTCTCGCAGCGGACGATCGACACGGTGTTCGCCGAGCCCGCCGCCGGGATGCGGGGCGGGCCGGGCGAGGCGGGCGACCCCTGGACGGGCCGCGACCGGGTCAACGTCCTGATGCTCGGCGGCGACTGGGGCGACAACCGGATCGGCGTGCGGACCGACAGCATCAACGTGGCGAGCGTGGACGTGCACACGGGGAACACCGTGCTGCTGGGCCTGCCGCGCAACCTGGAGCACGTGCTGTTCCCGCCGGGGAGCCCCATGGCGGTGCGCTTTCCTTACGGGTTCCAGCTCCCGGAGTCCAAGCCCGGCTGGCGGGAGGACCTGCTGTTCTCCGTGTGGCAGTACGCCGACGACCATCCCGAGCTCTTCGGCGGGCGCAGGCACATGGGCCCGGAGACGCTGAAGGAGACGATCGGCTACATCCTGGGCATCCGGATCGACTGGTACGCGCTGGTCAACATCTGGGGCTTCGCCAAGATCGTCGACGCTCTGGGCGGGCTGGTCCTGACGGTGGACCGGGACATCGTGTTCGGGAAGTACGGCGAGGGCGTGGTGCCGGCCGGCACCCGCAGGCTGAGCGGCGCCGACGCGCTGTGGTACGCCCGGTCCCGCACCGGCAGCGACGACTACAACCGGATGCGGCGGCAGCGGTGCGTCTTCAACGCGCTGCTGGACCAGGCCGACCCGGCGACCGTGCTCAGCCGGTTCACCGAGATGGCCGCGGTCATGCGGAAGATCTTCCAGACCGACGTCCCCCGGCCCATGCTGGAGCACCTCGTGCCGCTGGCGTGGAAGGTCAAGCACGCCGAGGTGACCAGCCTCCAGTTCGTGCCGCCGCTGATCAGCACGGCCAGCCCGGACTGGGAGCGGATCCGCCTGCTGACCGCCAAGGCGATCCGGCGCTCGGCGTCCCCCGCACACCGGCGGCACCGGCTCTCGCCCACGCCTCAACCCGTGTTCTCCCCCATCGACGAGGGCTGCGGCGCCGTCTGAGCGAACCGCTTAGACCTGTCAGACGTGGAACGACTCGCGGGCGAGGCGGCGCACCCGCGCCTCGTCCACCGTGTGGCCGAGACCGGGCTGGGTGAGGGGCACGGCGACCACGCCGCCCGACGCGCCGACCGGCGGGACGACGACCTGGGCGCTCTGCGGGGGCTCCGCCACGTCGCTCGGCAGCGTGCAGCCGGGCAGGCTCGCCACGGCGACGGTCGCCGCCCGGGCCAGCCCCGCGCCGAGGCCGCCCGCGCAGACGATGTCCCAGCCCGCCTCGACGGCCCGGTCGTGGGCGAGCCGTACGGCGCCGAGCGAGCCGAACCGGGCGGGGCGCAGCAGCAGCGCACTGCCCGCGTGAACGGCGACCGCCTCGTCCAGCTCGGCCACCGAGTCCACCTCGACGGCCACGGCCGCCGAGACGCGATCCTGGAGGTCGGCACTGGTCAGCAGGTCCTTGAACGGCCGCTCGATGGCCACCACGTCGTAGGAGTCGAGGGCTTCGAGCTGGGCGATGTCGGTGTAGCCGCGGTGCCCGTCCACCGCGATGGCCAGGCCCGGATAGGCGGCGCGGACGGCCCTGAGCGGCTCGACGTCCCATCCGGGGTGCACGTCGATGGTGACGTGCGCGTAGCCCGCGCAGACGTGCCGGTTGACCCGGGCCACCATGCTCTCCAGGGACCGGTCCGCGGACAGGCGCACGGTCGCGATCAGGGACGTACGGCTCCCGCCCAGCGCGTGGGACAGAGGGACGCCGGTCATCCGCCCCCACAGGTCCCAGCAGGCCATGTCACCGGCCGTTCCGCCGGGGATCTCCCCCAGTTCGGAGGGGTGCTCCCAGTCGACGCCGATCAGGGCGGGCAGGGACTGCTCCAGCGCGTGGCCGTGGTGCGGCTCGACGACCTCGCCCCAGCCGACCATGCCGCCGTAGTCGGTGACCTTGACCAGGACGCTCTCAGGACGCCTGCCGTACGGCAGGGTCAGTCTGAAGACTTCGAGCTCCCGGACGCGCGGCAATGTGAATCCCCCTCGGCTAGACCTCCATGGTGCCCGCTCGGCGGGCGTGCTCAAAACGCCCTGCGATGAGAGTGCCCGTCCCTGCCATGACCACGAGCAGGGCGAAGCACAGGAGGTAGACCGGCGTCCTCCCGTCGAACCCGGCGAACAGCGCGCCCGTGATCGCGACCGCGACGATGGAGAACACCGACTCCCCGATGCCGAGGGAGGCGCTGTTCCTGCCCTCCTCGCCGGGGGCCGACAGCTCCAGGACCAGCACGGACAGCGTCGGGTAGACCATGCCCATGCCCAGCCCGGCAAGGACCCATCCCCCGAAGGCCACGAGCACGGGCACCTGATGGAACACGGTCAGCGCGGTGATCGTGATCCCGGCCGCGATCATCGTCGTGCCCGCGCGGAGCACCGGCACCCGGCCGAAGCGCCCGCGCCCCTGGATCCACGAGCCGAGCGACCACGCCAGGGCGCCGCCGGTGAGCGCGACCCCCGCCTGCGCCGGGTCGAGGCCGCGCACCCGCGTGAGGGTCAGCGGCACGAACACCTCGGCGGCGAAGAACGCCCCGGCGGCCAGGCCGCGGAGGGCGACCACCGTCGGCAGCCCGCGTGCGGCGCGCAGCGTTCCGGAGGGGAGCAGCCGGGGCAGCGCGAAGGCGAGGACGGCCAGGCCGGCGATCACCAGTGGCAGCCCCGTGCCGGTCGTGCCGCTGCCGTACTGGAGGAGGGCGGCCCCGGCCGCGGCCATGGCGCCCCAGGCGAGCCTCGGCAGGAAGGCGCGGCCCATGGCCTCCCGGACCTGCGGCTCGCCGCCGGGGAGGCCGCGCCACAGGACGAACGCGGCCGGGGCGGCGAGGACCGGCACGGCCAGGAAGACCCACCGCCAGCTCAGGTTCTGCGCGACGAACCCGGCGATCGCCGGGCCGACCACGGAGGGCAGCACCCAGGCGGCGGCGAGCAGGGAGAACACTCGGGGGTGCATCTCGGCCGGGTACACCTGCGCGACCAGGACGTACAGGGCGACGTTGAACAGGCCGCCGCCGAGGCCCTGGAGGAACCTGCCCGCCAGGAAGACCTCCATCGTGGGGGCCGCCCCGGCCACCGCCAGCCCCGCGATGAAGCCCGCGATCCCGGTCCAGAGTGGGGCGCGCGGCCCCCTCGCGTCACTCCAGCGGCCGCCCACCACCGTGGCGATCACGGTCGCCGCCAGCCCCCCGCTGAACGCCAGGCCGTACAGGTGGTAGCCGTTCAGCTCTCGGCCGACGACCGGCATGGCGGTCGCCACGGCCAGGTACTCGAACGCGAGGAGCAGGATGAGGGCCACCATGCCGACGCTCATGGCACGGTAACGCCGCGCGAAGACGGGAGGAGGTGCGGTCACTACTGAAGTCACGTTACGGACCTTACGGAATGCGAGATGGGGACGCCATCGGACCTTGGTCGTAGGACCTGCGCTCGATCGCGGCCGCCATGAGCTCGGGAAACGCGTCCGGCGTGCAAGCGAAGGCCGGGATCCCCATCGCGGCGAGCGCCGCCGCGTTGTCGTGGTCGTACTGCGGCGTGCCCTCGTCGGACAGCGCGAGCAGCACGATCACCTGGACTCCGGCCGCGGTCATGGCCGCCATCCTGCGCAGCATCTCCTCCCGCACACCGCCCTCGTAGAGGTCGCTGATCAGCAGGAAGATCGTGTCCGCGGGCCGGGTGATCAGGCCCTGGCAGTAGGCGAGGGCCCGGTTGATGTCCGTGCCGCCGCCGAGCTGGGTGCCGAACAGCACCTCCACCGGGTCGTGGAGCTGGTCGGTGAGGTCGACGACGGCCGTGTCGAAGACCACGAGCGACGTCCTGAGCGACCGCATCGAGGCGAGCACGGCGCCGAACACCCCGGCGTAGACGACCGACGCGGCCATCGACCCGCTCTGGTCGACGCACAGGACGACCTCTCGCTGTACGGTCTGCTGCCTGCGGCCGTATCCCACCAGCCGGGAGGGGACGACCGTGTTCCGCTCGGGCAGGTAGTTCTTCAGGTTCGCCCGGATCGTGCGGTTCCAGTCGATGTCGGCGGCCCGCCTCGGCCGGTGCGTCCTGGCCGACCGGTCGAGCGCGCCGGTGACGGCGGCGCGGGTCCGCCTGGCGAGCTTCGCCTCCAGCTCCGAGACGACCCGGCGGACCACGGCCCTGGCGGACTCGCGGGCCTTCTCCGGCATCACCCGGTTGAGCGACAGCAGCGTGCCGACCAGGTGGACGTCGGGCTCGACCGCGTCGAGCATCTCCGGCTCGAGCAGCAGGCGGGTCAGGTTGAGCCGCTCGATCGCGTCCTTCTGCATGACCTGGACCACGGTGGACGGGAAATACTCCCTGATGTCCCCGAGCCACCTCGCCACCCTCGGCGCGGAAGCCCCGAGGCCCGCCCCTCTCTCGTAGAGCGCCGCCAGCGCGGCGTCCATGCCGGCGTCGGCGCCCTCCAGGCCGCCGTCCAGGGCGCCCTCGGCCGCGCCGCCGAGCACCAGCCGCCACCGGCGGGCCCTCTCGTCCATCACGCCCTCCCCACGGTTTCCAGCCCCAGGATTTCCAGAACGGTCCGTACGGCTGCCGCCGCCTGCTCGTCGTCGTAGTCGTCCACCTGGGGCGCGGCGGCGGCCGTACCTGACCGGACACGGTCTCCGATCATGCGCCGCTCGGGCGGCGGGAAGGCCCCGAACGTACGCCTGAGCAGCGGCAGCACGTCCACGAACGCCTCCGGGGACAGCCTGGTGAGCCAGTCGTCCACGGTGGCCAGCAGGCGGCTGTCGTGGACGAGCAGCAGGCCGCCCCCGGACAGGAAGCCCTCCATCCACGAGGCGGCGCGGGCCGGCGGGTTGCCGAGGGACATCGACCGCGCCATGCGGGCGGCGACGTCGTCCACGATGTCGGCGATGTCGGCGTCGAAAAGGATCCGCACGACGCGGCCCTCGATCAGCCCCGGCACGCCGGCCCGGCCGGGAACGCCCGTGAGCGTCGCGAGCCAGAGGTCGCCCTCCAGCAGCCCGGCCGCGGTGTGGACGCCGTCGATCAGCGCCACCATCTCGCGGGCCGAGTCGTCGTCGAGCCCGGTCAACGCGGGCACCAGGCCGGCGCAGATCCGCGCCAGCAGGGAGTCGGTGATCGCGCCGAGCCCTCCGGTGCCCCGCACGTCGCCGTACCGCTGGGCGCGGACGAGCGCGGGAAGGGCCGCCATCAGGTGGGTCACCTGGCTGTCGAGGGCCGCCCTGTCCTTGATCGCCTGGAGGACGTCGGGCAGGGCGTCGGACAGGCCTGCCAGCAGGCACCGCTCGACCAGCGAGGTCAGGTCCGCGAGCGACACGTCCGGCCCGGCCGCCAGCTCGCGGGCGCGGCCGGTCGCGGCGGCGTCGACGGTGATCCCCCAGGGGGCCGCCTCGATGAGGGCCACGTCGAACTCGGGCCGCCACTCCAGCGTCCACGACTCCTTGAACGTCCCCTTCCCCCGGGTTTCCCGCCGGGTTCCCCACGGCACGCCGATCAGGCCGAGCCGATGCAGGAGGCGGCTGCGGTCCAGGTCGAGGGGTTTGCGAAGGTCGAGATCGTGCTCACGGGCGAGGGCCTCGGGCTTGAGCCTGAGCCGCCGCTGCTCCTCCCGCAGATGCCGCTGCAGAGGGACCATCGGGGTCGAGTCGGGCACGTGGCCGAGCCGCTCCCCGACGACCATGCGGCGCTGGATCAACTCGACCGGGAGGTCGTCGCCCTCGCACAGCACCGCCCTGGCCGCCTCGGTCACCTCCGACAGCCCCGCGAGCGGCCTCCCGCGCAAGGCGGCCAGGCCCTCGGCCAGCCGGACGGACTCGATCACGTGGGCGGAGGAGACCGGCAGGCCCTCCTCTCGCAGGACCGCCGCGGCCCTGGCCAGCCAGCGCTCGATCGGGCGGTCCGGCGCGGCGAACAGGTGGTCGTACCAGCCCGGGGACGTGATCCCCGCGCCGTAGCCGCTCCGCGCGGAGAGCCGTCCGTGCGTCCACGGCACCCAGGTCATGCCGGCCTTCACCTTGGGCATGCCGCGGAGCAGCCGCTCGTCCTCGGCGGCCGGGGGCAGGGTCGTCAGCGCGGGGACGTGCCAGGCGCCGCACACCACGGCGATGGTCTCGAAGCCGTCCTTCATCGCCTTTCTCAGCGTCTTACGCATGTGGGCCTCGCGCCGCGCCTCCGTGCCGTCCGGGACGTGGCCCTCGCGAACGGCCGCCATCGCCTCGGCCACCACCTGAAGAACGCCGCTCCCGCCCCAATGCCCGCCGATCGCCCGCTCGGCAACCTCGTGGATGGCGACTTCGAGCTCGGCGACTTCGAGCTCGGTGGCCTCGGGCTCGGTGGCCCCGGGCTCGGTGGCCTGGCGCCTGGACGCCTGGTGCTCGACGACGTCCTCCCACCAGCGCTCGGGGTCGTCGTATCCGGCCGCCTCAGCCAGCTCGCCGATCGGGTCGCGGCCCGCGTTCGCGGTCTCCGCCTCGATCTCCATGGCCAGGCTGTGGGCCGCCGGCAGGTCGCAGAAGCGGACCTCGATCCCGGCCCGGAGCGCGTAGGTGATCGCCTGCCATTCTGGCGAGAACACCGCGAACGGCCAGAAGGCGGCCTTGCCCTGGGCGTGTGCCAGCAGGGCGACGGGCGGCTCCATGCCGGGGTCGGCGGCGAGGGCGACCAGCGCGTCGGCCTCCGGCGGGCCCTCGATGAGCACGACGTCAGGCTTGAGCCGTTCCAGCTCGGCTCGTACGGCTCTCGCCGAGCCGGGCCCGTGATGCCGGACGCCCAGGATCGCCGTCTGGACCACCGGCTGGATCGCTGTCCGGATCGTCGTCACGGCGTCAGCCCGCATCGCGGCAGGCCCGATAGAACTCCCGCCAGTCCTCACGGTCGCGGACCACGGCCTCCAAGTACTCCTGCCAGACGACGCGGTCGGACACCGGATCCTGGATCACCGCGCCGACGATCCCGCCCGCGATGTCGGAGGGGCGCAGCACCCCGTCGCCAAAATGGGCGGCGAGGGCGATCCCGCTGGTCACGACCGAGATCGCCTCCGCCGTGCTCAGAGTGCCGCTGGGCGACTTGACCTTGGTCCGCCCATCGGCGGTCACCCCGGAGCGCAGCTCGCGGAAGACCGTGACCACCCGGCGGATCTCCTCCAGCCCGGCCGGGGTGTCGGGAAGCTCCAGAGAACGGCCGAGCTGGGCCACCCGCCGGGAGACGATCTCGACCTCCTCCTCGGCGCTCGCCGGGACGGGCAGCACGACGGTGTTGAACCGCCTGCGCAGCGCGCTGGACAGGTCGTTGACGCCCCTGTCGCGGTCGTTGGCGGTCGCGATGACGTTGAAGCCCTTGGCCGCCTGGACCTCCTCGTTCAGCTCGGGGATCGGCAGCGTCTTCTCCGACAGGATCGTGATCAGGGCGTCCTGCACGTCCGAGGGCATCCGGGTGAGCTCCTCCACCCGCGTCAGCCGTCCCTCGGCCATGGCCCGCATCACCGGGCTCGGGGTCAGCGCCTGCCGGGACGGGCCCTCCGACAGCAGGCGGGCGTAGTTCCACCCGTAGCGGATCGCCTCCTCCGCCGTACCCGCCGTTCCCTGGACCAGCAGGGTGGAATCGCCGCTGATCGCGGCCGCGAGATGCTCCGACAGCCACGTCTTGGCCGTGCCGGGCACGCCGAGCAGGAGCAGCGCCCGGTCGGTCGCCAGGGTGGCCACCGCCACCTCGACGATCCTTCGGGGGCCGACATACTTCGGGGTGATCTGGTCGCCGTCCCCGAGAAGGTACGTCGTCACCGCCCACGGCGACAGCCGCCAGCCCGGCGGCCGGGGCCGGTCGTCGCTCTTCGCCAGCATCGCCAGCTCGTCGGCGTACTGGTCTTCCGCGTGGGGGCGCAGGACGGTCGTCACGAAAGCTCCTTCGACATCTCATAACGGAAAAGCAGGGTGGCGGCCAGGTCGGGCACGTCGTGGACGTGCGCGTGCACCGCGGGGTCGAGCCGCTCACCGGCCAGCCTGATCAGCTCGCCGGCGTTCCACGGCTGGGCGCCGGAGGTCTCGACGATCTTCCGCAGTGCGGCTTGCGCCAGGCGCGGGCCCCATGGCCGGGCCACGCCGCCCAGCATCATGATCATTTGTCCGTCGACCGGCTGCCGCCTGACCAGCTCGGCCGCCCGGTCGGACTGCTCCCCCGGCGGCAGCACGGCCAGCAGGTCGGTCAGCGGTTCCACCTCGAACAGCGCACGCGCCCACTCGGCGTCGCGTTGCAGGATCGCCGCCCGGGTCCAGCCCATGCGGACCTCCCTCTCCCAGTCACCGATCCTCATCCGGGTGATCTCATCGACCGGGAGGCCCAGGTGATCCGGCCAGAAGGCGAGCGGCGTGTGGGCCACGACCTGCTGGAGCCACCAGCCGCGCTGCGCCATCCCGGCGGGCGGCCTGGCCCGGACGCCGTCGCGCTCCATCGTGCTGTCGCACGCCCCGGGCGGCTCCGCCCTCCCCCGGACGAGGCAGCGGGCTGCCCGCTCGGCCATCCGGCGGGCCAGCCGGGAATCGGGCAGCCGGGTGAGCAGGTCGGCGGCGGTCTGCCGCACCTCCCGGCGGCGGTCGTCGAGGGCCGCTTCGAGGAACGGCTCGTCGTCCATGGTCAGGCCGTCGGAGAGGACGGCCACGAACGCGGCCCGGCCCTCCGGCGTCTCCCCGCTCCAGCCCTGTTCGAGCAGCTCGCGGGCACGGGCGGGCGCCGTGGCGCGCAGCGCCGCCAGGAACGCCCGCCTGTCGCCGCTCGTCCCGAACTCCCACGTCTCGGCGGGCGGCACGAGGGCAGGCTCCGCGAGGAGATAGGACCAGGCGGGGTTGAGCTCCGCCAGCCAGCGGCCCCGGGAACCGGTCAGCAGACCCAGGTGGGAACGGATCGAGCGGTCCCGCACCCCATGGTCGAGGAGATCGGGAATCAGCGCGGCGGGAACCCGCACGCCGCCCGCCGCCGCGATCTCCAGCCACTCCGGCAGCAGCCGGGCCTGCTCGCCCATGAGCATCCGGGCCAGCCGGTCGCCCGCCGCCCGGGACGCGAGCGGCCGCGTCTCGGCGGAGGCGGAAGGCAGCGGCCGGCCCCTGCGCGGCCGCCACCCTGCCCGCCTCCGCGTCACGCACACGGCGGCCTCCTCCAGCAGACCGGCCGGCGGTACGGCACGGCGCTCGGCGCCCACCAGAGCGGTGGACACCAGCTCCTCCCATGACCTGCTCACAGCCTCACCACCTGACCTTCCTCGTTCCAGACCGTGAGCGGGCGCAGCCCCCGCGGCGTCCACTCGGCGGCCACCGTCACCGGACGTCCGCCGGAAACGGCCAGCAGCCGCCAGGGAACGCCGCCCTCCGGATGCAACGGCAGCCCGCTCCCCTCCTGGTCGAGGAGGCTCTCCCGGGTGGGGACGGCGTCGGCGAGGACCACGGGCCAGGAGTCCGCCCAGGGGTCGCCCGCCAGCGCCTCGGCGATCCGGCCGGGAAGCCGGGAGATCTCCGTCCCCGGCGGCGGGCCCGCGCTCACGAGGCCGTGCCGCTCGGCCACCAGGGCTCGCAGCGGGGCCGACCCCGGGTAGAACGCGAGGTCCGCGTCGATGGTCGTGCCCGTCACGAGGGAGGCGTCCAGGGCCTGGCCGATGGGCGCGAACGACAGCACGAGCGCGGGACGTCCGGTCTCCCGGCCCATCAGCCAGACGCGGCGGGCGACGAGCCGGTCCTGCTCCTCGTCCCGGCCGCCGATCACGTCCCAGCGGTCGCGCACCGTCGGCGACGCCAGTACGCCTTCCCTGGCGACCGGGAAACCGACCCGCGCCCTGACCGTCTCCCCGAGCTCGCCGGGCAGCTCCGCCGTACGGCGATGCGCCACGGCCAGCAGGTGGATCAGCGCGTACTCCTCCAGCAGCAGACCCGGCCAGTCCTCCTCGCGCAGCACGCGGGACAGGCGGGTCACCGCGCCCGCCACTCCGGGCGCCTGCGCGTCGACCAGCCGCTTGGCCAGGTCGTCCCAGTCCGCGAGGCCGGTCTGCCGGGCGCCCGCGATCCCGTGCGCGATCTGGTCGGACAGCCACCGCTCCAGCTCGGACAACCCCGCCGTGACCCTGCTCTCCCGCTGCGCGGCGACACCCGAGGACCTGCCCACCCCGCCTGAGGCCCCTACTCCCCCCGAAGACCCCGCCCCTCCCGAGGCCGCCTCGGATGCCTGTGCCTCCTTCGCCGCCTGTCGGTCCACCCGGAGACGCCGCTGGTCCAGCCAGTCGGCCACCCAGTCCACGGGCCCATCGGCGACCGCCACGCCGTCCGAGGACCACAGGAGCAGCAGGCCGAGGGCATGCTTGCAAGGGAACTTCCGACTCGGGCAGCTGCACTTGTAGGCCGGCTCGGAAAGGTCCACGCACGCCCGGTACGGCTTCGCGCCGCTGCCCGCGCACTCGCCCCAGACAACGTCGGGCAGCGCCCCCGCGCCCGACCACTTCGCGGGCGCGCTGACGCCCGAGGCCGCCTTCCGCGACGCCGCGTCAGGTGCCAGCGCGAGCACCTGATCCCGGCTCCAACGTTCGATCACGCGCCGCACACTAGCCAGCCCCTCCGACAAATCCGCCGGGGACGCGTCGCCGGGCCGGCGACCGATCCCCATGCGGTGGACTCCCTCACCACGCTCGCCGTGGGCAGCATCCCTGTTGACCCCCGCTTCGTTGGCCGCTGCCAACACCGGTCGTGTGGCTGACGACGTCCACACCCCCGGCGCTGGAACCAGCGTCGCCGGAAGTGTCGGGGGTGCGTGGAATACTCACGAGCGTGATGGCGCGAACGACCCAGAAGGCTTTGATCGGGCGTTCGGGAGAGCTGGATCGGCTCCTGGGCGTGCTGGACGCCGCCGCCGAGGGGCTCGCCGGGGTGGCGCTCGTGGGCGGGGACGCCGGGATCGGCAAGACCCGGCTCGTCACGGAGCTGTGCCACCACGCCCAGCGGCGGGGGTTCGTCACGCTGGTGGGCCAGTGCGCCGAGCTCGGCGACGCCCTGCCGTACCTGCCGCTCGCGGACGCCCTGCGCGGCGCGGCGGCCGCTTCGGGCAACCCCATCGGTGCGGCGGTGAGCGCGAGGCCGGTGCTGCAGCGCCTGCTGCCTGGCGGCGACTCGGGACATGCCGAGGCGGCGACCGGCGCGCTCACGCAGCAGCGGCTGTTCGGCTCGGCGCTCGACATGCTGTCGGAAGTGGCCGGCGACTGCCCGGTGCTGTTCGTCTTCGAGGACCTGCACTGGGCCGACCGCTCCACGCGTGACCTGCTCGTCTTCCTCACCCGCATGCTGCAGCGCGAGCGGGTCTTCCTCGTGGGGACCTACCGGACCGACGACCTGCACCGGCGCCACCCGCTGCGCCCGGTCCTGGCCGAGCTGAACCGGCTTCCGCTCGTCACCGCCGTCGAGCTGGCCCCGCTGGCGAACCACGAGATGGCCGAATACCTGTCCACGCTCAGCGAGACCGACGGCGGCGTGATCGGCGGGGTGATCGGCGGGGTGGTGGAGCGCGCCGGGGGCAACCCGTTCTTCGCCGAGGAGTTACTGGCCGCGTCGGCCGACTGCGAGCGCGTCCCGGGCACGCTGGCGGATCTCCTGCTCGCCCGCGTGGAGGCGCTGCCGGACACGCCCCGGCAGGTGCTGCGGGTCGCGGCCGTGGCGGGCCGCCGGATGGGCCACGACCTGCTCCGGGACGCCACGCGCCTCAGCGACCTCCCCCTGGAGGACGCGCTGCGCGAGATCGTGTCCCGCGGGCTGCTGACGACGAGCACGGACGGCTACGCCTTCCGGCACGCGCTGCTACAGGAGGCGGTCTACGACGATCTGCTTCCCGGCGAGCGGACCCGGCTGCACGCCGCGTTCGCCGAACTGCTGGCCGCGCGCGGCGGCTCGCCCGCCGAGCTGGCCCACCACTACCTGGCGAGCCACGACCTGCCCGGCGCCCTCAGGGCCTCGGTGGAGGCGGCCCGGCTGGCGGTCGAGCTGGGCGCGCCCGCCGAGGCGCACCGGCATTTCGAGCGGGCGCTCGAAGTGTGGGACCAGGTGCCGGCGGCCGAGGAACTGGCCGGCGAGCCGAGAGCGCGGCTGGCTCTGGCGAGCTCCGCGGCGGCCGCCGAGAGCGGCGACTACCACCGGGCGATATCCCAGCTCAGGCGGCTGCGCAAGCTGGCCGGCGATCCGCTCCTCATCGCGGAGACCGACGAGCGGCTGGCCTACTACCTCGCGGACGCGGACGACGACGGGCCGGGGATGACGGCGGCCGCCCAGGAGGCCGTGGAGCTCGCGCCGGAGAGCCCCCTGCTGGCCAGGGCCCTCGCCACCCAGGCGCGGGCCCTGTGGTGGAACTACCGCGTCGAGGAGGCGACCGCGGTGGCCACCCGCGCGCTGGAGGTCGCCCGGGCGACCGGCGCGAGGGACGCGGAGACGAGCGCGCTGGTCTCGCTGGCGCTGTTCGAGGAGGCCACGGGCTCCGCCGAGCACGCCCAGGAGCTTCTGGCCCGCGCCACCCGGCAGCCGTCGGGCGACCTGTCCATCGACATGCGGGCGCACTTCAACCACGCGCGCCTGCAGTACGAGCAGGGGCATCTGGAGGCGGCGGCCCGGACGGCGGGAGAGGGCGTACGGCTGGCCCGCGAGACCGGCCTCACCTGGAGCACCTACGGCACGGACCTGCGGTTCCTCTACTACCTGGTCCACTACGCGAAGGGCGACTGGGGCACGGCGGAGCGGCTGGGGGCCGAGTTCGGCATCCGGGTCGGCGCCAAGGCCGAGGCCCGCCTGTCGTCGTTCGCGCTGTTCGTCGAGGTCGGCAGAGGACGGCCGATGGCGGACGAGCGGCTGAAGTGGCTCTCTCCCTTCCTGTCCGACGAGCTGGTGGCCTACATGGCCCGCGGCATGGCCGCCGAGCAGGCCCTCTGGCGCGGCGATCCCGCCACGGCCCTCGACCACGTCACCGCGATCCTGGACGTGCTGGAGCCGTTCGACCCTGGCGTGATCCGGATCGCCGCCACCGGCCTGTGGGCCCTCGCCGACCAGGGGCACGACCAGCGGCACGACCGGCGGCGGGAGGGCGGCGACCTGCTGGAGAGGGCCCGCTGGGCGGCGGCCAACGGCCCGTCCGGCCCGCGCGCCGAGCTCGGCCCCGAGGGGCGCGCGTGGCTGGCCCGTGCCGAGGCCGAGTGGCAGCGGGCGCGCGGCACGGCGGACCCGGAGGTGTGGCGGAAGGCCACGGACGCCTTCGGTTTCGGCTTCGTCTACGAGCAGGCCCGGTCGCGCTGGCGGCTGGCGGAGGCCCTGCTCGAAGCGGGTGACCGCGAGGCGGCCCACACGGAGTGGATCAAGGCGGCGAAGGTGGCCGGCGAGCTGGAGGCGGAGCCGTTCCGGGCGGCCCTGGACGAGCTGGGGCGCCGGGCCCGGTTCGTGGACGGCGCCGTCGCCGGCGTGCTGAGCGGCCTCACCAGCCGGGAGCGGGAGGTGCTCACGCATGTCGCAGCGGGCCTGCCGAACCGGAGGATCGGCGAGCTGCTCTTCATCTCGCGGAAGACCGTCAGCGTGCACGTCTCGAACATTCTGGCCAAGCTGGGCGTGGCGACCCGCACGCAGGCCGCGGCGATCGCCCATCAGGAGGGGTTACATGCGGCTGATGACGCTTGACGCGTATCCGGACGGGCCGTCCGTCGAGGCCCGGAGCGAGGCCGAGGCGCTGGAGGTGGCGGGCCGGGCCTTCACCGGCCCCGAGCCGGTCATCGCGTTGGAGGACGGCAGGAAGCGGTTCGTCCGCCGTGACGTGTCGGGCGCGTTCGTGTCGATCGAGGAGCGGCCGCCCGTGGCCGAGGCGCTCGACCTGCTGCCGCATCCGGAGGGCGGCTGGTTCCGGGAGACGTGGCGCTCCCCCGTGACGTTCGAGCCGCCCGGCTACGGCGGCGTACGGCACAGCGCGACCGGGATCTACTTCCTGCTCGGCCCAGGTGAGGAGTCGGTCTGGCACGTGGTGCGCAGCGACGAGGTGTGGCTGTGGCACCGGGGCGGCCCGCTCACCCTGGTCCTCGGCGGCGACGGCGACGCGCCCGGCCGTGAGTCGGTGATCACGCTCGGCCCCGGCGTGGAACACGGCCAGGTGCCGCAGGCTCTGGTCTCGGCCGGGGTCTGGCAGTCCGCCCGGCCGGCGGGTCCGGAGGCGGTCCTGGTGAGCTGCGTGGTCTCCCCCGGCTTCGACTTCGCCGACTTCCGCGCGGTGGGCGGTCCCACGGAGGGGCCCACCGAAAATACTGTGTAATCGAGACGCCAGGCAGCAATTCATTCGGAGGTCAGCGGTGACTCGGCAGATCGTTTCCGTCATCGGCGGCAAGGACGCGCCTTCAGGGGTGCCGTACGAGTCGATCAACCCCGCGAGACCCGCGGAGACCGTGGCGGCCGTCCACCTCGCCGACGCGGACACGTTCGCGGGCGCGTGCCGTACGGCCGCCGCCGCGCAGCGGGAGTGGGCGCGCGTCCCGGCGCCGGTGCGCGGCCGGGTGATCGCGTCGATCGGCCGGCTGGTCGAGGCGAACGCCGAGACGCTGGCCAGGCTGGTCACCGAGGAGATCGGCAAGCCGTACGCCGAGGCGCTGGGCGAGGTCCGGGAGATCGTCGACACCTGCGACTTCTTCCTCGGCGAGGGTCGCCGCCTCTACGGCCAGACGGTCCCGTCGGAGATGCCGGACAAGAGCCTGTTCACATTCCGCGTCCCGGCCGGGGTCGCGGCGATCATCACGGCGGGCAACTTCCCGGTGGCGGTCCCCTCGTGGTACCTCGTGCCGGCCCTCCTGTGCGGCAACGCGGTGGTATGGAAGCCCGCCGAGTACGCCGCGGCCTCGGCGCACGCCCTCTACCGGCTGTTCGCGGCGGCCGGGCTGCCGGACGGCGTGCTCAACATCGTCTTCTCCGACGGCCCGCGGACCTACGAGGGGCTCGACCGCGCACTGGCCGAGGGGACCGTGCAGAAGGTCGGCTTCACCGGTTCCAGCGCCGTCGGCCGGGCCATCGGCGAGCTGTGCGGCCGCCACCTCCAGTCGCCGTGCCTGGAGCTCGGCGGCAAGAACCCGATGGTCGTCATGCCGGACGCCGACCTCGACCTCGCCGTCGAGGGCGCCCTGTTCGCCGGGTTCGGTACGGCCGGCCAGCGGTGCACGTCGCTCGGCACGGTCATCGCGCACGAGGACGTCCACGACGAGTTCCTCAGCCGGTTCGCGGAAGCCGTACGGAACGCGAAGATCGGCGATCCGAACGGCGACGTGCTGTACGGCCCGCTGCTCGACCACAAGTTCGCCGAGCGCTACGAGGACTACCTGACCTGGATCGAGCCGCACCACACCGTGCTGCCCGGCCCGACCGGCCGGATGGACGGCGACGGCCTCTACTACCACCCTGTGATCGTCGACGGCGTGCGCGCCGATGACCGGCTCTTCTTGGAGGAGACGTTCGGCCCGATCGTCGGCGTGACGACGTTCCGCACGCTCGACGAGGCGATCGAGCTGGCCAACAGGCCCGGATACGGGCTGTCGTCGTCGATCTACACGACGGACCCGGCGGCGGCCTTCCGCTTCCGGGCCGGGGTCTCGGCGGGCATGGTGAGCGTCAACAACTCGACGTCGGGCGCCGAGGCCCACCTGCCGTTCGGCGGGAACGGCAAGTCGGGCAACGGCAGCCGGCAGAGCGGGGTCTGGGTGCTCGACCAGTTCACCCGCTGGCAGGCGCTGAACTGGGACTACTCGGGCCGCCTCCAGAAGGCCCAGATGGACGTGGCCGAGATCACGCCCGACCTGGGCTTCCGCCTTTAAAGATTGTCCGGGCCGCGGCGGCCGTCGTAGCCGAGCAGCCGCATGGCCACCTCGGGGTCCATGGCCGCCGCGAGGAGCTGGGCGCGCTCGGCCGCCCGGTCCCTGGCCTCCTCTGCCTGCCTCCGACCGGCCTGGTGGCTGCGGACGACGAGGATCGCGACGGCGATGCCGCCGATCACCGCGATGAGCGCGACGACGAGAAGGAGCGCGACGCCGGCCGACATTCCCGGCGCCGCGGCCGCGGCGTCCTCACCACCGCCGCCGCCTCCGATGACCGCCACGCCCAGCAGGACGAACAGCACCAGGGCGACGGCGCTGCCGACGAGCGCCCAGAGCATGCCGTACGACCTCTTCTCGGCGGGCGGCGCCATGCTGGGCGGGGACGGCGGCGGGGGCGGCGCACCGTTCCAGGGGACGAAGTCCGGCTGGTGGACCACGTGCCCGTTGCCCACGTGGGACGGCACGTGCGGCGGCGGGGGCTGCGCGTGTAGTCCTTGGGGCTGCGCGTGTAGTCCTTGGGGCTGCGCCGGGGCGAAGACGGGCGCCTGGCCGCCGGCGGGCGCGACCACGACCGACGGCTCCAGTTCCAGCACGCGGGAGGCGGGGACCGGCAGCTCGACCGGGACCTCGCTGTGGCCGCGGTGGGCCTCCGCGGCGGCCACGTGGTAGGCCTCGATCTCCTCGTAGAACTCGTCGGCGTTGTAGATCGTGCCGTCGATGAGGGGCCCGTGGCGGCCCTCGATGACCGCGACGACGTCGTCGCCGTTGAGCGTCTTGTGGTGTTCGAGGGCGTGGGCGACCGACAGCACGGCGCGCCGGTTCTCCCTGAGCAGTTCGGCGGTCTTCTCCAGAAGCTGGGCGAGGTTGAACTCGATCCGCTCCGGGAGCATGTCGGGCACCATCTCGTCGCGCTTGCCCACGGGGGTGCCGGTGAAGCCGGCGCCGCCGCCGACGCCGGGCAGCGGGGCCGCCTTACCCTCGCGGAGACCGAGATCCTGGAGCGCCGGCAGCGAGGCCACGCCGATGCCCATGCCCCAGTGGGCCTCCATCAGGCCGGTCAGCATGGTGGCCGACTGGAGGTCGCCGGACACGCCGGACGAGTTGTCGTCGCTGAAGAACATCCGCTCGCCGGCGAGCGAGGCGAGCGAGACCATGATGTCGGCCTCGTACTCCGACTTCCACCGGGTGAACTGGTCCTCGGGCTTGATGCTCGCCACCATGCCGAGGTAGTCGGCGCCCTTCTCGATCGTGGCGAGGTCGATCTCCAGGTGGTGCCGGGTGCGGTAGGCCACGACCGCGTGACACGCCTCGTGCACGGCCACGGCGTGCCGCTCGCGCTCGATGTATTCGACGTCCTCGGGCGGGCCGAGCTGCTTGAGCCGCTTGGCCCGCATCACGTCGGACCAGGTGATGACCTCGCGGCCGTCCCGGATCGCGGTGATCAGCGACTCGTTGACCATGTCCTTGATCGTCGCGCCCGTGGCGTACGGCGTGATCGTGGCGAGCTTGTCGATCTGCTCGTCGGTCAGCTCGTGCCGGACCTTGTCGAAGTAGCCCTTGTACGTCCGGATCCGGCCGGCCTTGGACGGGTAGCCGACCTTGTAGATGCGGTCGATGCGGCCGGGCCGGAGCAGGGCCTCGTCGAGGGCCTCCGGCAGGTTGGTCGCCATCATGATCAGGATGCGGTACTTCGGCGGCGGCTTGGGCCGCATGCCGAGGAGCCGCCGCACGTACCGGTTGACGAACCCGCGCGGCTTCTTCAGGCCGGAGATCTCGGTGAGCAGCGACTCCAGCGTCCCCATGCCGCCACCGCCGCCGCCCATGCCCGCGCCGTACACGATGCGGTTGACGAAAACGCCCGTCTTCGAGACGGGCGCCGGCTCGGCGGGCTCGGCCGAACGCTGCCCGAGCACGCGGCGGGTGTGCGGGTCAAGGTAGGCGAAGCCGTTGCAGCCGGCGTTCTCGAACGGCGCGGGGACGGCGCGGCCCCAGCCGCCGGGGCCGCCCTGCGCGAGCGCGCCGCGGTTGCCGAGCGAGTCGGCCTCGTCGAAGAAGACGATCACGCCGCCGTAGCGGAGGGCCAGCTTGCGAAGCTTGCGGAAGAGCGACTTGACCTTTAGCACGCCGACGCCGAAGAACATGTTGATGAACGCGCCCGGGTCCACGAAGACGTACGGCTTGCCGGTCGAGCCCGCCACCGCCTCGGCCATCAGGGTCTTGCCGGTGCCGGGCGGCCCCCACAGCAGGATGCCGCTGGGCACGTAGCCGCCCTTGGCCTCGATCTCGTCGGGCTTCTCCAGGAAGACGATGTTCTCCTTGACCCGCTCGATCACGTGGTCCTGTCCCCACACGTCCGAGAAGCGGGTCTTGATGTCGTCCGGGAAGTAGACGTCGACGCCGCCGCGCGACAGGAACCAGAAGATCGCCACGAACTGCAGCACGCCGATCAGCATGATCATCACGATCTGGAGGAACGTGGGGAGGTATCCCCAGACCGTGGCGGGCACGTTGAACAGCGCTTCGAGGGGCGACGTCTTCTGCAGCTTGGCCAGTACGAGCGCGATGACGACGATCCACACGAGCCACTTGATCGCCCGCGCGAGGCGGTACCGGTTCCAGTCGTTGAACCGCCGGTGCGACCAGCGGTTGAAGCCGCCGAAGACCTTGTGGGTCCAGAACCGGTGGTAGGCCGCCGACCGCTCGCTGATCAGGAAGTGCGCCTGCCGGAGCAGCTCGATGGCCGCCAGCCAGAGGATCCACGAGGCGCCCTCGTTGGTGATCGCGAACACGTCGTGCGCCGACATGATCCCCTGATAGGTCGCGGTGGTGTTCCACAGCAGCACGCCGTACGCGATGGCGAGCAGGAGGAGGAACTTCGTCCGGTCCCAGAGGGCCAGCCGCTTACGGGTCACCGGATCGCGGTCCTCGGGACCGGACCCGGGTTCGCGAAGCCCCTCGGGGTGGTGCTGCGGTGGGAGGGCCGTGCTCATATGCGTAGCTCCTTCATTGGTTGAGGAGTCGCTTCACCTTGAAGGACTGCGCGATCACGTTGATTTCCCCGGCCCGCTTCCGGTAGCAGGCGGCCGAGCAGCGGATGAGCAGGGTGGAGATCTTCGTGCCGTCCGCGGACAGGTAGGCCGTCTCGTCGAACGTCTGCACCGCGTTGAGCACCCGGTAGTTGAAGATGCTCCGCACCCCGCGCACCCCGTCCTGAATGGGCAGCACCTGGTCGGCCAGCAGCTGGAAGTCCTTGAGCGGGAAGACCTCGCTGGATTCCAGCTGCTTGCGGACGTCGTCCGACACAGCGACGTACAGGATCGAGTTGCGCAGCCCGTTCAGCGAGACCTGGTTCTGCTCCGACTCGCTGAGCTTCTTGACCTTCGCGATCACGAACGGCTGGTCGTCGTCGCCCGACCCGCTCAGCAGGTGGGTGACCGACGGCTTGGAGTGGGCGTCGAACGCCACGATCCAGGTGCCCTGCTTCTGCGCCTGCGCGGACACCGACTCCATATCGCCGAAGAGCGCGCTGTCGAGCGACTTCTGGTCGACCTTCCGCCAGCCCGAGGGGACCTTGAAGTAGGTGGCCCCGTCGTCGTCGCGGACATAGGTGAAATCGGACTGCGCGCAACCGCACAGCAAGGCGGCGGCCACAGCCGCCGCCGCAACCCCGGGCCATACCCGCGATCTCTCCACTTGGGCCCAACCTCCGCTTTGCGGGTCTACGAGGTAGTAGTGCCCGTTTTTCGACGGCTCCATATCACGGTAGTTCGGTGATGGCTCGGAAATCTAGACCGAATCTTGGCCGAAGGATGGGCCTACTTGTTACACGGGCACACCTGGCGTCGCGTGGAATAGTTGAGATATCAATAGTTGTTGCGCGGAACACATCCGACAGAGGAGACCTGATGCCCGCCGTCACCGCTGACACGCTGACCCTGGACCGCCTGCCCAAGCTGCCCGACGCCGGGACGGTGTGGCGGCCCGTGGCGCGCGTCGTCACCGCCCAGCACTTCCTGGAGGGAGAGGGCTTCGCCGTGCGGCGTCCCTTCCCCGGAGTGGACCTCTCCCTCGCCGACCCGTTCCTCCTGCTCGACCACATGGGCGCGGTGGAGTACGCCCCGGGCGAGGCCAAGGGAACGCCCTGGCACCCGCACCGCGGGTTCGAGACCGTCACGTACATCTTGGATGGCGCCTTCCAGCATCGGGACACACACGGCGGCGGGGGGCTCATCTCGGATGGCGATACCCAGTGGATGACCGCCGGAAGCGGATTGCAGCACATCGAGCAGCCGCCGCCGGAGCTGGTCGCCAGGGGCGGCCTCTTCCACGGGGTCCAGCTCTGGGTGAACCTGCCGCGCGCCCAGAAGTGGTCGCCGCCCCGCTACCAGGACATCCGGGGGCGTGACGTCAAGCTGCTCACCAGCGACGACGGGTCCTCGCTCGTCCGGGTCATCGCGGGATCGCTCGCGGGCCACGAGGGGCCCGGCGTGACCTACACGCCGATCACCTACCTGCACGCGACCGTCGCGCCCGGCGCGCGGCTCACCCTGCCGTGGCCCGCCGAGTTCAACGCGATGGTGTACGTCCTCAGCGGCGACGGCCACGTCGGCCCCGACAACCGGCCGCTCCACGAGGGCCAGCTCGGCGTCTTCGGCGGTCACAAGGAGACCGCGGGGGCTCTGACCATGCGGGCCGCCGACAATCAGCCGCTGGCCTCGCGGCAGGGCTGGGAGGTCCTCGTGCTCGGCGGCCTGCCGATCCGGGAGCCCGTCGCCCGGTACGGACCGTTCGTCATGAACACCCGCGAGGAGATCGTCCAGGCCTTCGAGGACTTCCAGGCGGGCCGCATGGGCGTCATTCCGGCGGACCACGTCCCGCACCGGACGGCGGCCGACGAGACGCTCTGAGGTAGATCGGCAAACCGCTGCAACGTCCATGCAACGGTCTTCTTGACACAATGCGGTCGCACATGACCACGAGGGCGTGTAACACGTAATGCCCTAGAACGCGACATGTCTATGCATGTCAGGAATACCGGGAAACCTGGGCCGACGGACGTGGAGTGCCGCATGAGCGACAGCATCGATGATCTCGACCGTCGAGCCCGGGGGATGAAGTTCGGGATCACGGTCGAGCACATGTTCGCCCAGGTCTGGTCCGGCGAGACGCTGACCGTCAGGGACCGGCGGCTGCTCCTGGTCGGTCTGCTCGTCGGCGAGGGGATGCGGGAGGAGGTCGAGCTCCAGCTCGACGCCGCCCTGCGCACCGGGGAGCTGACCCCCGCGGAGCTCCGCGAGATCGTCGTCTTTCTGACCCACTACGCCGGCTGGCCGCGCGGGGCCAAGCTCAACGCCCAGGTCGAGGAGCTCATCGACCGGTTCATGCGAGGCTAGGTCGTTCTGACACTCGCTGAGGGCACTGGATAGTCTGCGGTCATGCCGACCGCACTCATCACCGGGGCCACGGCCGGGATCGGGGCGGCGTTCGCGCGCCGCCTCGCCGCCGACGGCTTCTCCCTCGTCCTCGTCGCCCGCGACCACGCGCGGCTCGCCGACACCGCCGCCGAGCTGCGCAAGCGGTACGGCGTCGAGGCCGAGGCGCTGCCCGCCGACCTGTCCGCCGACGAGGGGCTGGAAGCCGTCGAGGAACGGCTGCGGGCGGGAGTGGACCTGCTCGTCAACAACGCCGGGTTCGGCAACCGCGGGGCCTTCCTCGACGTCCCCGTGGCCGACGAGCTCCGGATGCTGCGCGTCCACTGCGAGGCGGTGCTGCGGCTGACCCGGGCGGCCCTGCCGTACATGATCTCGAAGGGGCGCGGCGGCGTGATCAACGTGGCGTCGGTGGCGGCGTTCTTCACGCGCGGCACGTACAGCTCGTCCAAGGCGTGGGTGGTGAACTTCAGCCAGTCGGCGGCGGCCGAGATCGCCGGTTCCGGCGTGCGGGTGATGGCCCTGTGCCCGGGGTTCGTCCGGACCGAGTTCCACGAGCGGGCGCACATGGACACCTCCGGCATTCCCGGCTTCCTGTGGCTGCCGGCGGAGCGGGTCGTCGACGAGGCGATGCGCGACCTGGCCCGCGGGCTGCGCGTCAGCGTCCCGTCCGCGCGCTACAAGGCGATCGTGGGCCTGGGCAGGCTGGTCCCGGGCAACCTGGCGGGCCGCGTGTCCACCCGCCTGGGCCGCCGCTGAGTTTAGAGCTTCTCGACGTTGGGACCGTGGCAGCGGTTGCGCGCGTCGAAGACGAACCGGGCCGAGCGCTGGACGAGCTCGTAGTCGAAGCAGTCGTGGTCGGTGAGCACGACGACGGCGTCCGCCGCCGCGAGCTCCCCGCTCGTGGGCTCGACCAGCTCGATCCCCACCGGCAGCAGGAAGTCGTCGGCGTGCGGGTCGGCGGCCCGCACGTCCGCGCCGAGCTTGCGGAGGCTCTTGGCGATCTCGATCGAGGCGGACTCGCGGCAGTCGCCGACGTTCTTCTTGTAGGACAGCCCCATCAGGAGCACGCGGCTGCCCCTGAGCGGGAGGTGGCGCCGGTTGAGCGCCAGCGCCAGCCGGTTGACGACGTGGTCCGGCATGGACCGGTTGACGTCGCCGGCCAGCTCGGCGAACCGGAAGGTGCGCCCCGGGCCGCGCTTGACGTTCCAGGACACCTGCGACGGGTCGATCGGCGGGCACTGCCCTCCCGCGCCGGGCCCCGGCGTGAACCGCATGAAGCCGAACGGCTTGGTCGACGCCGCGTCGACGGCCTCCCACATGTCGATCCCGAGCTGCCCCGCGAAGATCGACATCTCGTTCACGAGGGCGATGTTCACCTGCCTGAAGGCGCTCTCCAGGAGCGCGCAGAGCTCGGCCACGCGGGGAGAGGAGACGGGAACCACCTCGCGGACGATCCGGCCGTAGAAGTCCGTGATTCGCTCCAGCGAGGCCGCGTCGATCCCCGAGACGACCTTCGGCGTGTTGTCGAGACGCCATCGGGCGTTCCCCGGGTCGATCCGCTGGTGGCTGTAGCCGAGGAAGAAGTCGCCGGGCGCGTGCAAACCCGAGCCGTCCTCCAGCAGGGCCCGCAGGTGCTCCTCGGTGGTGCCGGGATAGGTGGTGGACTCCAGGATCACCGTCGCGCCGGGCCGCAGCAGCGGCGCGACCGCCTCCCCTGCCGAGCCGATGGGCCGGAGGTCCGGCACCCCGTCGCGCACCGCGACCGGCTCGGTGATCACGCAGACGTCGAACCCCTCCGCGCGGGCGTAGTCGGCGCTCGCGGCGTATCTCCCCGAGCCGTGCGCGGCCGCCAGCACGCCGTCGCCGACCTCGTCGACGCAGGACTCGCCCGCGCTCAGCCGCTTCACCCGCCACTCGTCCGCGTCGATCCCGACGACGTGGAACCCCGCCTCGACGGCCCGCATCGCCAAGGTCAGGCCCGTACGGCCCTGCCCGACGACGACCAGCTTCTCCCCCATGCCCCACGACTGTAGGAGCGCCGCCCCCGCGACGGCGTGAGGACACGCCCGCCACGCTGCCATCCCGGGACGGTCACGCTCCGTAATATGACCTCCGTACCTGCGGGGGGATGATGACTCTTTCTGAACGAGTGACGGGTGGTCCGGACGTCACGGCTCCGTGGTGGTCCGTGCTGCGCTGCCCGCGTTGCCGCGGCCCTCTCCAGCAGGGGGGCAGCCTCCGGTGCGACGTGTGCCGGGCGTCGTACCCCGTGGACGGGGGCATTCCGCGATTCGTGCCACGGGCCGACTACGCCGAGGGGTTCGGCTACCGCTGGAACCGCCGCCGCCTGGAGCAGCTCGACTCGCGCTCCGGCCAGCCGATCAACCGCGATCTGCTGCTGAACCAGAGCGGCTGGTCCACCGCGGACCTGCGCGGAGGCACCGTGCTCGAATACGGCGGCGGCGCCGGGCGGTTCACCGAGGTGCTCTGCGAGACCGGCGCGCTGGTGACGTCCGTCGAGCCGACCAGCGCCGTCCACGCCAACGCCGCCTCGAACGGCCACTTCCCCAACCTGCGGCTCGTGCGGGCGGGCCTCGGCGAGCTGCCGCTTCCCGAGGAGTCGTTCGACTTCGTGTTCTGCCGGGGGGTCGTCCACCACTGCGGCGACGCGGAGGCGGCCTTCAAGACCCTGTTCCGGTACCTGCGGCCGGGGGGCCGGTTCTGCGTCGACGTGCGGGCGGCGGCCGTCACCCGCACCCACCCGCTGCGGCCGCTGCGGCCGATCACCAGGCACCTTCCCCCGGCCGTGCTGTACGGCCTGGTGGAGAGGGCCGTGCCGAAGCTGCTGGCGCTCCGCGCGATCCCCGGCCTGGACCACCTGGACGGGGAGACCGCGCGGAGCTGGGCGGTGGTGACCACATTCGAGTGGCTCTCACCGCGCCACCTGCGTCCTCAGCCGCGCCGCCGGCTGGAGCGGTGGACCCGCGATCTCGCCCTGCGCGAGGTCGCGATCGACCGCCACTTCGGCGTGTACGTCATCCGCGGCACCAAGTAGGCGGAAACATTTCGCCCACCGCCGTCACGGTGCGTACGAACCGATCAGGTGGCGGGTTAGCTTCTCGAACGTGACCAGTCGGATTCGCGTCATGGAAATCGCCCGCATGAATGTCGGCGGCCCCGCCACGCAGGTGTCGGAGCTGTGCGGGCGGCTCAGCGCCGAGGAGTTCGACCACCGCCTGTATACCGGCTACGTCGACGGCGGTGAGGGCGACCACCTCCAGTTGCGCGGCACGACGGTCCCGGTCCACCGGGTCCCCGGCCTCGGCCGGTCCATCAGGCCCATCGACGACTTCCGCGCCCTCTACCGGCTGGCCGGCGCCATGCGGGCGTTCCGGCCGCACATCGTCCAGACGAGGACCACCAAGGCGGGCGCGCTCGGACGGATGGCCGTCAGGCTGTCCAGGGTCGGCGCCGCGCGGATCCACGTGTTCCACGGCCACCTGCTGGACGGGCGTGGGGTCAGGCGGTCGGTCCACCTGCGGTCGGAGCGCTATCTCGCCGCCACGGCCGACCGGCTCGTCACGGTCGGCGCGCGGCTCAGGGACGACCTCCTGGAGGCCGGGATCGGCAGCGCGGAGCAGTACGTCGTGATCCCGCCGGGCGTCCGGCTCGGCCCGGTGCCCGACCGGGATGCCGCCCGCGCGGCCCTCGGCATCCCCGCCGACGCGCCGGTCGTGGCCTACGTCGGGCCGCTCACCAGGGCGAAGCGGCCGGACAGGTTCCTGGAAGTGGCGAACGCCGTGCTGCGGCAGGTGCCGGGCTGCCGGTTCCTCGTCTGCGGGAGCGGCGAGCAGAAGGAGGAGGTGGAGCGGAAGATCCCGCCGATGTGGGACTCGTTCCGGCTGCTGGGCTGGCGGAGAGACGTCGAGACGGTGTACGGCGCGGCCGACGTGGTCGTGCTCACCTCCGACAGCGAGGGCACGCCGCTGGCGCTGATCGAGGCGGGCATGGCCGGCGTGCCGGTCGTGTCCACGCGCGTGGGGAGCGTCCCGGAGATAGTCCACGACGGGTACACCGGCCTTCTGGCCGCCCCTGACGTGGACGAGCTGGCCGGCCACGCGGTCCGGCTGCTGACCGACTCCGCGCTCGCCCACCGCATGGGCGAGTCGGCCCGCGAGTGGACGGCCCGCTCGTTCGGCGTCGAGCGCCTGGTGGCCGACACCGAGGCCCTCTTCCGTTCGCTGCGCGGCGCGTCGCGGTCCGAACTCAGCAACAGGTGAGGGCAGTGACAGGTGAGGGCTGAGCGACAGGTGAGGACGGCGAGGGCCCCGCCCCGGGAAGGCGAAGGCCCCCGCCGCTAATGGGCGAGGGCCTCCACTGACACGACCTTTTCAGCGTCTCTCAGCGTCTCTCAGCGCCTCTTGGCGCCTGTCAGCGCCGTCCGAACGCGTTCCTCAGCGGCCGATGTTGGCCTCGTGGCCGATGGACAGGCCCGAGTCGACGTCGAAGAAGTGCAGGTTGTGCGTGTCGACGACCAGCTCGACGTTCTGGCCGGGACGGACGTGGCTGCGGGCGTTGACGCGGGCGGTCCACAGGGACTTGTCGCCGGTCAGCGGGAGGGTCGTCTCCTCCTCGTCACCGTCGTTCTGCGCGGCCACGGTGTCCTTGTGCTCGACCGGCGGGGCGTCGATCGTGAACAGGACGTTGATCTCGGAGCCCAGCTCCTCGGTGACGTTCGCGCGGACCGGGACGCGCACCCAGCCGGCCGCGTTGCCGTTGGCGGCCACGGAGTCCTCGAAGTCCGACGGGCGGATGCCGAGGATGATCTTCTTGCCGATGTAGCGGTCGAGGCCCGGCTTCTCCGCGAAGGTCGAGTCCGGAACGGGCAGCTTGTAGCCCGCGAAGACGACCGCCGCGCCGCCCGCGTCCCGGGTGAGCTCGGCGTAGGCGAAGTTCATGGACGGCGAGCCCATGAAGCCGGCCACGAACAGGTTGACCGGGCTGTCGAACAGGTTCTGCGGGGTGTCGACCTGCTGGAGGAGACCGTCGCGGAGGACGCACACGCGGTCGCCGAGGGTCATGGCCTCGACCTGGTCGTGGGTGACGTACACCGTCGTGACGCCGAGGCGCTCGTGGAGCTGGTTCAGCGAGGCGCGCATGGAGACGCGGAGCTTGGCGTCGAGGTTCGACAGCGGCTCGTCCATGAGGAACGCCTGCGGCTCGCGGACGATGGCGCGGCCCATCGCGACACGCTGCCGCTGACCACCGGAGAGGGCGGCCGGCTTGCGCTTGAGGTACTGCTCCAGGCCGAGCATCCGGGCGGCCTCCTGGACCCGCTTCTGGATCTCCGACTTGGGCATCTTACGGAGCTTGAGGCCGAAGGCGAGGTTCTCCTCGACCGTCATGTGCGGGTACAGCGCGTAGTTCTGGAAGACCATCGCGATGTCGCGGTCCTTCGGGGGCAGGTGGTTGACCACCCGGTCGCCGATGGAGATCTCGCCGCCGCTGATGTCCTCCAGGCCGGCGATCATCCGCAGGGCGGTGGACTTACCACACCCCGACGGGCCGACCAGCACCATGAACTCGCCGTCCTTGATCTCCAGGTTGAGGCCGTTCACGGCCTTCACGCCACCCGCGTAGATCTTGTCGACGTTGCTCAGAACGATAGAAGCCATGCCAGTCCTTCGTGCTTCCGAAACAGGGGAACCTAAACAGGGAAGGTGGATACGTTTTCATGAATCTCACCTGAACTGCCCTCTACTGTCAAGCTTCTGTTGGCATCGGCGTTGGAACGTGCTGGAATCGTTTCCATGAACAACTTCGTGCCGGGGCAGCGCCGTACGACCATCAAGGACGTGGCGGAGACGGCCGGCGTGGGGGTCGCCACCGTGTCCCGCGTCCTGTCGGGGGGGTCGGCGAGCGCGGAGACGCGGGAGCGGGTCCTGGCCGCGGCGGCGCGGCTCGACTACCGGCCGAGCGCTCTGGGCCGCAACCTGCGCCAGCAGCGGACCGGCGGGATCGGGCTGCTGGTCCCGGACATCACCGACAGCTTCTACGCCAGGCTGACCGACGGCGTGCTCTCGTGCGCCCGGTCGTACGGCGAGCCGGTGACGCTCGGGGTCACCGGAGACGACCCCGAGCGGGAGGCCGAGCTGATCGGCACGCTCATCGAGCAGAGCATGGACCGGGTCATCGCGGTCCCGTCGGGCGACGGCGAGATGTGGGCGCCCGCCCTGCGCGCGGGCCTGAACGTCGTCTTCGCGGACCGCCGGGTCCGGGCCGACGTTCCGGGCGTGGTGGCCGACGACCGCGCCGGGCTCCGGACCGCGCTGGAATATCTCGTCGGCCTCGGCCACCGGAGAATCGCGTTCCTCGGCAGGCACGGGCAGTCGCAGCGGGTCGCGGCCTTCACGGAGACGCTGACGTCGCTCGGCGTGCCGGCGGACCCGGGGCTCGTGGTCCACGCGCGGGCCAGCCGCGACTCGGCGTACGCCGCCGCGGCCGGGCTGCTGCAGCACCGGCCGGACCTGACCGCCGTGCTGGCCGGCGGCAACATGCTGGGCGAGGCGGCCGTGCTCGCCGCGCGCGAGCTCGACGTGCGGATCCCGAGGGACCTGTCGCTCATCATGTTCGACGACGTGCCCTGGGCCGAGCTGTGCTCCCCACCACTGACGGTGATCGCCCAGCCGGCCCAGGACGTCGGCTACCGCGCGGCCGAGCTGGTCCTGCGGCAGGGGCGCCGCCCGAGGACGGTCACCCTGCCGACGGAGCTCGTCGTGCGGGCGAGCTGCGCGCCTAGGAGGTGACCTTCTCGATCGCCTCGACGACCTCAGGGGCCTCCGGATCGACGCGGGGGCGGAACCGCGCCACCACGTCGCCGCCGGCGTTCACGAGGAACTTCTCGAAGTTCCACTGGATGTCACCGGCGGCCCCCTCCGAGTCGGGTAGCTCGGTCAGCCGTGCGTAGAGCGGGTGCCGGTCGTCGCCGTTGACCTCGGTCTTCTCCAGGAGGGGGAAGTCCACGCCGTACGTCGTGGAGCAGAACTCCTGGATCTCCTCCGCGGAGCCGGGCTCCTGTCCCATGAACTGGTTGCACGGCACGCCCACGACCGTGAAGCCGCGGTCCGCGTAGGTGTCCTGCAGCCTCACCAGGCCGCTGTACTGCGGCGTGAGGCCGCACCTCGACGCCACGTTGACCACCAGCGCCGCCCGGCCGCCGAGCAGGGCGCCGAGTGTGGTCTGCTCGCCGGCGAGCGTGCTCACCGGGATCTCCAGAATGCTCATGGCCGAACTTTACAGAACATGATTCGATCCTCGGCGAGCCGGTCCGGCGACGGCAAAACGCCAGGTCAACGCCTGCTGTCACGGAGCGCCCCGGGCCAAACCCCAATTCATGGTCATCACCGGCCGGTGCGCCGGTCTCCCGGCGGCCGTGCCGGTTCAGCGCTCCCCCGCCGTATGTCCAGAGATCGGGACGGGATCGGCAAAGAACCGCCCCCAGCGTGTCGCGGGTGATCCGCCGGAGCGGGGTCGGCGTACTTCAATCCGCCTAAAGGACCCGTCGCGGTGCCTGCCGGGAGTTGTCATGGATCCGGCGGGCCGAGCGGACGGCCGCGCCCACTCCATGGGCGGGGACGAACGGTGGGCGCACCCGTGCGCCCGCTTTCCGCACGCGACCCGACGACAAGGACCGAATTGGACAGCAACAGTGTTCTGCGCAACGCAGTCGCGGCCGTGATCGCGTTCACGGCGATCGGCGGCGCGAGTGTAACGCCCGTGATGGCCGAGGAGGCCAAGGGCGTGCACCTCGGGGTGTGGAAGATGCGCGTCCAGGTGCCCGCCCGGAGGACCCGGCAGGCACCGGCGAAGATCCGCAGCAAGGCGTACGCCTTCCGCCTCGTCACCCGGCACACGTGGTCGGGCCAGCAGTTCCAATGCCTGGACAGCCTGTGGACCAGAGAGAGCAACTGGGACCACCGGGCCTACAACCAGGGCTCGGGCGCCTACGGGATTCCCCAGGCGCTGCCCGGCAGCAAGATGGGATACGTCGCCGGGGACTGGCGGTTCAACCCGCAGACCCAGATCCGATGGGGTCTGCGGTACATCAAGGGGCGGTACGGCTCGCCCTGCGGAGCGTGGGGCCACTTCCAGTCCCACAACTGGTACTGACGGAGTGCCCAGGGGAAGGGAACACTCCTGAGGGCGCCCGGGGGATCACTCCCGGGCGCTCCTCTTCCCGGCCTTCTGGCCGGGTGTCTGGCCGGGTGTCTGGCCGGGTGTCTGGCCGGCCTTCTTGCCCGCCCGTACGGCCATGGCCTCGACGAGCAGCTCCAGCCCGAACTCGAACTCCTCGTCGTGGTCGCACGACAGCAGAAAGGGCGAGAGCGCGCTCACCTCGGGGAAGAGGGCGGGGTCGGCCTCTGCCACCTTGATGTCGGGCCGGACGGGCGCGAACGTCGGGGTGACGCCGACCTCGCGGAGCAACGAGCCGACGATGTACGCGATGAACATGCGGAGCATCCGCACCGCTTCCTGGCCGTCGAAGCCGGCGCCGCGCAGCGTGGACAGGGCCCGCTCGACGGGCAGCAACCCGGCCGTCGACTGGAGCTGGCGGGTGACCACGACCATCGTCGAGCGCGGGTAGTGGTGGGCGATCTGCCGGAAGGCCCTGGCCTGGATCCGCACCCGGTCGGTCCAGTGCGCCGCCGGGTCGTCGGTGAACTCGATCTGCGACAGCACGGTCTCGGCGATGGCGTCGAGCAGCGCGGACTTGTTGGGGACGTGGTTGTAGAGCGACATGACGCCGACGCTCAGCTCATTGGCGATCCGGCGCATGGACACCGCGTCGGCGCCCTCACGCTCGATGAGGTCGATGGCGGCGGCGACGATCCGGTTCCGGCTGAGCATGGGTCGATTCTCCCGCACGTGTTGACGGACGTACAGCGTACGTGTCACGCTCGCGCTATACGTACGGTGTACGTCGAGGAGGTCCCGAGTTGTCCACGCACGAGCTCTACACCATCCCCGCCGAGCTCTCCACGTGGGACGTGGAGATGACCGGAGCCGCCAGGTTCACCTGGGAGTACGACGACGGCAGGGATCGCATGCTCGCCCTCTACCAGAAGGGCAAGGACAAGCAGTGGGACTCGGTCAAGCGCATCGATTGGGACCTCGAGGTCGATCCGTACGACGTGCTGGGCGTCCCGGACCAGACGATCGCGATCTACGGCACGCCGCTGTGGGAGCGCCTGAGCGCCAAGCAGCGCAAAGACGTGCGGCTGCACGGCGCGGCCTGGCAGTTCTCCCAGTTCCTGCACGGCGAGCAGGGCGCGATGATCTGCTCGGCCCGCATCGTCGAGTCGGTCCCCGACCTGGACTCCAAGTTCTACGCCGCCACGCAGACGATGGACGAGGCGCGGCACGCCGAGACCTACGCCCGCTTCCTCCAGGAGAAGATCGGGCTCGCATACCCCATGAACGAGCACCTCAAGGCGCTCCTGGACAGCACGCTGAACGACTCCCGCTGGGACATGCCGTACCTCGGGATGCAGGTGCTGATCGAGGGCCTGGCGCTGGCCGCCTTCGGGGTCATGCGCGACATCACCAGCAAGCCGCTGCCCAAGCAGATCCTGGCGTACGTCATGCAGGACGAGGCCAGGCACGTCGCCTTCGGCCGGATGGCCCTGCGCGACTACTACGGCAGCCTGTCGGAGACCGAGTTGCGCGAGCGGGAGGACTTCGTCATCGAGGGCTGCTACCTCATGCGTGACCGTCTCCGGGGCCGCGAGAGCTGGGAGCACCTCGGCCTGTCCAAGCAGGAGACGGCCGAGGTGATGAAGGCCACCGACCAGTCCGAGTACCTGAAGCTGTTCCGGTCTCTGCTCTTCAGCCGGATCGTCCCCTGCGTCAAGGACATCGGCCTGTGGAGCCCCCGCCTCCAGAAGGCCTACGCCGACATGGGGGTGCTGGACATGGCAGGGCAGAACCTCGACGCGCTGATGAAGCAGGACGAGGACATCGCGGACAAGCTCGACGCCGACCGCTTCGCGCTCGAGGAGGCCGAGCGGCACGCCGAGGTCGCCGAGACGATCCGCTCCGCGGGCGAGTGACCCGCCGCCCGACCCTGCTGCCTGAACCTGCCGCCGAACCCGTCAGGACGCCAGCGTCAGGACCAGCGACAGCGCCCCGGCGACCAGCAGAAGGACGCCGAGCCACGCCACCCGCGCGTCCAGCGTGTCGTCCAGCGGGCGCCCGTCCCGGAGCGCCCGCTCGACCCGCCTGAACCGGATCCCGGTGCGCAGCAGGAGCAGCGCGCCGCTCAGCGCGGCGAACGCGAACAGCACGGTCACCCCCTCGCCGGCGTGGTGACGCAGCCCCACCCCCGCCGCGCCGAGCCCCGCCGCGGCCAGTACGGTGCCCAGGCGCACCCACGCCAGCCGGGTCCGCTCGCTGTGCAGGCCGGGACTCATGGTTCTGTGCTCACGGCTCTGGGCTCACGGCTCTGGGTTCACGGCGACAGGAGGATGAGGACGAGCGCGAGGATCGCCACCATGGCCACGCCGTACCCGAAAAGCGGGGCGAGCGCGGGCGGCGGCAGCGGCTCGTCCAGGCGGAGCGCCCGCTGGATGCGCCGCCAGCGAGGGTAGGCCGTGACGGCGGCGACCGCGGACAGCAGCACGAGGATCAGGGCGAGCGCCGTGCGGACCCAGGGCACGAAGACGCTCTCCGGCACCACGGCCATCGCGATGCCGCCCGCGCTGAGGGCCAGAGACGTGCTGAGCCAGGTGAGGAACGTCCGCTCGTTGGCCAATGTGAACCGCGGGTCAGGCTCGTTCCCTTGCATGAAAACAGGGTAATTTTGCCCCATTTCCCCTAGATTTGCCGGGTTAGCGGCAGGCCGGGGTCAGAGGCACGCCTCGCTGACGCGCTTCAGGTAGGCGGCTCCGTCGGTGGCGACCTTCTGCGCCGCGTCCACCGCCGCGTTGGCGTCGTCGACGTTCAGCTTCTGGAAGCTGTCGGCCAGGCCCTGGAGCGCCTGCTTCAGCGTGGTGTCCCCCGCCTTCTGGGCGAGATCGTCCAGCTTGGCCGCGCCGTCGGAGAGCTCCTTCCGCATCGCCTCGGGGTCGTTGGCGACCGCGCCGATCTTGCTGATCGTCTCGCCGATCAGTTTCGGCGCCTCGACGCACGACTGCGCCTTGTCGGCGGCGGAGCATCCGGAGGCCAGCAGGACGGCGGCCGCCGCGACGGCAGCGAGCGGGAGGAGTCGCATGGCCGAAACCCTACCCAATTCCTGATTTGCCGTGGGCCGTAGCATCTGCCTCATGGGTATCTGTGAACATCTGCTCAGCCCGGTCGAGGCCGAGCCGCGCACGCCGGAGGGCTGCGAGGAGTGCCTCGAACTCGGCACGCGCTGGGTCCACCTGCGCAAGTGTCTCGAATGCGGCCACGTGGGGTGCTGCGACTCCTCACCCGGCCGCCACGCCACCGGCCACTACCAGCACATCGGGCATCCGGCCGTCCGCTCGTTCGAGCCGGGTGAAGAGTGGCGCTGGTGCTACGTGGACCAGACGCTGGGCTAGGAGTGCTTGACACTCCTCAGCACCGCTGGCGCCAGCGGTCGGCCGCTGCGCGGGGTGATATGCGGCGCGGGTGGGGTGCCGGGGCGAGGTTGAATGCTGCGCGAGGGGAGGTGCCGCGCGGGGTGGGTCAGAAGGGAAACTCCGCGCAGACATCCCCCGCGAACCAGTGGGCGCAGTGCTCGCGCATGCGGGGGCCGTACACCGCGTCCCCGGCCAGGGCCGTATAGGACGGGAAGTCGCGGTGGACGAGCCCCGCCGTGTGGGCCAGGTAGACGTCGAAGCCCGGGTACATCAGGCCCACGAACGGCAGGTCGTCCACATCGACGGCGAGCACCGGGTACTCGCCCCGGGAGTCCGGCTCGCCCACCGCCAGGACCCGGCGGGAGTCCGATCCGCCGGGCAGCAGGAAGCACTCGGCGAACCGGTCCGCCAGCGGCGCGAAGAACTCACCCCAATGGCCGCCCATCTCCTCGCCTACGAGCCGGTCCAGCGGCCGGGGTGAGAAACCCCCGCCGGGGGCGAACCACCCGAAGCGCTCCAGCAGGCTCGTGTCGAACCCCAGCCACGCCCGCAGGCTGGGCGGCAACGGGCGGCCTGAGGGGAAGACCGCCTCCGCCAGCGCGTCCGCCGGCATCGGCCCGGAGGTCCCCGCCACCCACGGGACGTGCTGGTAGCTGAGCATCGACCGACCCGGCTCCCGCCGTACCGTCTCGACCACCCGCTCCGCGAGCGCCGCTCCGTGCTCCGCGCTCCCCGCCTCTTCAGTCATGCCTCCAGAAGCTAACAGCCGCCACGGACATTCCGCCGCGATCACCACACTCCTCCGACCCGTCGACCCTCAGCTCCGCTGCGCGGCTCAGGGGGACAGTGTGGGGACCGTGCGTCCGTTCCGGATCAGGGGGAGACCACCGCGCAGACGCTCGCGCAGCGGTTCGGCGCGAACCCCGATCTCGGTGAAGTCGTCCGGCTCGGGAGCGCCGTTCGTGAGGACTTCCGGCACCAGGAGATCGGCGAGTGGGGTGCTGGGGGCGGGGTCCTCCAGCCGGCCGATGTCCAGGCCGGAGAAGTCCAGATAGCGGGGGGCGAGCGCCCTGCCGCGGAGGGTGCCGGTGATCAGGTCGGGGTAGAACTCGTTCCAGAAGATCGTCACCGCCGCGCGCAGATCACCGTGGATCATCACGAGTTTGTCGGTCCAGTTGCCCACGAAGGTCTCGACCTCGACGTCGCCTCGCACCAGGAGCTTGGCATCCCCCTCCAGGATGATGTTGGCGGCGCGCAGATCTCCCAGGACCACCAGCGCGGCGGCTCCGTCGTCGTCGTTGACGATGTTGCCTTCGACGCTCAGATCACCGTCCACGATGTAGCCCGTCGCCCCCTCCGGCGTGTCGTAGCGCCACGGAGAGCGGTTCTCGTGCTCGTTGAGGGAGAGCTCCCCGGTGATCGAGGCGCTGCCGGAGTGCAGGATGTACTGCTCCTCGTACAGGTTCCCGTAGGTCTCTCTGGGAAGGCCCCGCCGCTCGAACAACTCCACTGCCGCGGCCCAGGATAGATAGCTGCTTCGCATGGTGGTGACCCTAGTGACTCCCACCGACGACATGTGTGCGCCGGTTAGAAGGGCGCCTCATTGGAGTTGCCGGGCTGGGGCTCCTGGCGCTGCGCCATGGCGGCGGCGAGCTTGACCCGACCCCCGCCCTTGCCGCGTGATCATGCACATGCTCCCGCACACACCGTCCTCCCTGGCGCTTTGTGCGGCGTGATCATGCACGTGTTCCCGCACGCACCGTCTTACCTGGCGCTTTGCGCAGCGTGATCACGCATGACGAGGGCGCGCCCGACGGACGGACACCGCATGATCACAAACAGTGCCGACACTGATCAGACCGCGTACGGCGGAATCCATGCATGATCACGCCCCGGGGAACCCCACGTCCCCGAGCTTCCCGGGAAACCCTGCATGATCACGGCGTGGCTGGCCGGCTCCCTAGCCGCGCTCCAGGGTGGCCTCCTCGAAGTCGAGCTCCTGCATCACCCGGTGGAGGACCTCGTCGTCGATCCGCCGCTCGTCGCGGAGCCGTACGAACACGTCACGCTCGGCCGCAAGCATCTCCCTGCGGAGGCGGCGGTAGATGGTCCCGGGGGTCTCCTCCCCGTCCGGGCCGGTGCCGCCGCCGAGCCGCTCCCAGGCGTGCAGCGCCCTCCGCTCGGATCGGTCGCGCAGCCGCTGGACGACCTCCTCGTGCACGTCGAGGACGCCGTCGGCGACCAGCTCGTCGAGCCGTGCCACCGCGGCCGCGGCCGCCGCCTGCTGGGCGGCGGCCTCGGCGAGATCGTCGGCGTACTCCTCCTTCTCGGTGGAGACGCCCAGCTTCCTGATCAGCCACGGGAACGACAGGCCCTGGACGACCAGGGTCCCGATCACGACGGCGAAGGTGAGAAAAAGCAGGAGGTTGCGCTCGGGGAAGTCCTCCGGGAGTCCGAAGGCGGCGGCCAGCGAGACGACGCCGCGCATCCCCGCCCAGCTCACCAGCATGGAGCTCCGCCACGGCGGCTTCTTCGGCTCGCGCTCGCGGATCCTCTTGGAGAGCATCCGCGGGACGTAGCTGGCGAGCGGCACCCAGAAGGCCCGGACCCCCACGGCGACCAGGAAGAGGGCGACCGCGTAGACGGCGACCCGTCCGGGGTCCTCGCCGTGCAGGCCCACGATGATCGGGCGCACCTGCAGGCCGATGAGGGCGAACACGATCGACTCGAGCACGAGGTCGACGACCTGCCAGACGGCGCTCGACAGCAGCCGCGTGCCGTACGACGTGCGGCTGAGCTGGTGGCCCAGGTAGATCCCGACGATCACGACGGAGATCACGCCGGAGGCGTGGACCGCCTCGGCCGCGATGTAGGCGGCGTACGGCACGAGCAGCGAGACCCCGTTGGCGATCAGCGGGTCGGTGAGCCGCCGCAGCAGCAGCCCCGTGACGTACGCCAGGGCGAGGCCGATGACGATGCCGCCGCCGGCGGCGAAGAGGAACTGCGTCCCGGCGTCGACCAGGCTGACCGCGGTGCCGAGGACCGCGCCGACCGCGACCCGGTAGGCGGTGAGCGCGGTGGCGTCGTTGAACAGCCCCTCCCCGATCAGGATGGTGATCGCGCGCCTCGGCAGGCCCAGCTTGCGGCCGACGGCGACGGCGGACACGGCGTCGGTGGGGGCCACGATCGCGCCGAGCGCGAACGCCGCGGCGAGCGGGAGGTGCGGGATCAGGGCGTGCGCGACGAAGCCGATCACGATCGTGTTGACCAGGACGAGCCCGACGGCCAGCAGGCCCACCGGCCGTTTGGCGTCACGTAACCGCAGGTAGGAACTGTCGAGCGCGGCCGAGTAGAGCATCGGCGGCAGGAAGATCGACAAGACGACCTGCGGGTCCAGCTCGTAGCTGGGCATGCCGGGCACGTAGGAGGCCACCAGCCCGGCGAGGACCAGCAGCAGGGGCGCCGACCACCCTCGCCATCTCGCGAAGGCGGCCACCGCGAGCGCGCCCGCCGGGAGGAAAAGAAACTGCAATGCCGTCGAGGTGTCCATCAATCGACGAGCGTACTTATGGCTGGGACCGCTGATGACCGGCCACGTGCATCCCTATGGCTACCAGCCGCGCTGGTCCTCCCGGTGTTCCGACCGGCGTCCGGTGCGGTGATCTGCGGGCTGGTCCGAGTGATGATCTGAGTGCTGATCCGGCCGCAGCCGCTCCCCCGTCGTGTAGATCGGCTCCGGAACGTACGGCCGGACCTGACCGAGGCCGAGAGGGTCGTTCGGGTCGACGTCGACCACGCCGGGCTGCGGCGGATACGCCGGCTCCTGCTGATACGCCCCAGGGTCGTTCGAGTAGGCGGCGTCGTGCTCGTAGGCGGGGTCGTTCGAGTAGGCCGGCTCCTGCTGATAGGCCGGTTCCTGAGGGTAGCCCGGCTCCTGAGGGTAGGCCCGCGCCCGCTCCTGCGCGTACGCCGGCTCCTGCCCGTACGCCGGTTGCTGCTGGTAGGCCGGTTGCTGCTGGTAGGCCGGCTCGCGCTGGTACGACGGCTCCTGCTGGTACCCGAGGTCCTGCGCCGGGTCCTGCTGATACTGAAGGTCCTGCTGATACTGCGGTTCCCGCAGATACTGCGGGTCCTGCAGATACTGCGGGTCCTGCAGATACTGCGGGTCCTGCAGATACTGCGGGTCCTGCTGATACGCCGGGTCCCCGGTGTATGCGGGCTGCTGGGGGTAGGCCGGTTCCTGCGCGTACGCCGGCTCTTCCGGGTCGAACTGGTAGGCGGGCCGTCCGGGGATCGGCGAGGGGAACTGGTACACCGGCTCGGCGGGCGGCGGCTCGTGGTTGGCGGCGACCAGCCGGTCCCGGGAGGGAGCGCCCCGGGCGACCAGCACGTCGTTGGGCCCCAGCGCCGCCGGGGCGGGCCTGGCATACTGGCCCGTGCCGGGGTAGTCCGGGTATTCCGGATAGTCCGGGTAGTCGGACTGGTCGGGATAGTCCTGGTAGTCGGGCGCCTGATCCCGGACGCCGGGCTCGCCGGTGTCCGGCATCGGGAACGGTCCCGTTCCCGCGTCGTCCTCGGCGTACTGGCCGCCCGCCTCGGCGAAGCCCTCGTCGAGGGTGTCGATGAGGCGCTCCACGTCGCCCATCGGCATCCGGAAACTGGCCGTGCACATCTCGCCCCGCCACAGGCTCAGCACCAGAGTGCCCTCGTGCCAGGTGACCCGGAGAACCCGGTCCTGCCCTCGGGCGTCGAAGAACACCTCACCGAACGATGGCAATGGGACAACTTCCGACATGGCAGACATAGTGCCTTTACCTGCCCTTATCCGTCCACTCGACCTCGGGAACCCTACCGAAACGTTCGTTTCGTCCTTCTTGACCTCACTCGGTAGATCACCGTTGACCTTGAGCGCGTGAGCCCTAGTCTGCCATGCGGGATCGAATCCGGCTCCTGGAACGCCAGGATGTGTCAATCCGGTCACGCACCGAATGTCGGCGGCAGCGGGTAGCGTTCTCCCGTGCCCAAGGACCGTCCCGACCTTCCGCCCGTCGAAGAACTGCTCACCACCGTGGTGGCGGAGCTGGGGGGCAGTGAGCGCCCGGGCCAGGTCAAGATGGCCCAGGCGGTGCAGCAGGCCGTGGAGAGCGACGAGCATCTCGCGGTCCAGGCCGGCACCGGCACGGGCAAGTCGCTCGCCTATCTGGTGCCCGCGGTCAGGCACGCCGCCGAGACCGGCAACGCCATCGTGGTCTCCACCGCGACGATCGCGCTCCAGCGCCAGCTCGTGGACCGCGACCTGCCCCGGCTCGCCGACGCGCTGGAAGGCGCGCTGCCAAGCCGGCCGGCGTTCGCGATCCTCAAGGGCCGCCGCAACTACCTGTGCCGCTACAAGATGGGCGCCGGGATGCCCGACGACGAGGACGACCAGCTCTTCGACCCCCGCGAGGTGAGCGCCACCGGCCGGATGGTCCAGCGGATCCAGGAGTGGGCCAACGAGACCGAGACGGGCGACCGCGACGAGCTGGTCCCCGGCGTCAACGAGCAGGCGTGGCGGCAGTTCTCCGTGACCGCCAGGGAGTGTCTCGGCGCGCAGCGGTGCCCGAGCGGCGCCGAGTGCTTCGCCGAGCTGGCCCGGGAGCGCGCGGGAGAGGCCGACGTCGTGGTCACCAACCACGCTCTGCTGGCCATCGACGCCATGGAGGACTTCGCGGTCCTCCCGGAGCACGACGTCGTCATCGTGGACGAGGCGCACGAACTGGTCGACAGGGTGACCTCGGTGGTCACCGGCGAGCTGTCGGAGAGCACCGTGGGCATCGCCGTCCGCCGCGCCGGGAGGCTGATCGAGCAGGGGGTGGCCGACCGGCTGCAGGAGGCCGGCGAGGACCTGAAGGCCCTGCTCGCCGCGGCCCCGGCCGGCCGGATCGACGACCTGCCCCAGTCGCTGGGGCTCACTCTCGCGCTGGTGCGGGACGCCGCCTTCGCGTGCGTCACCGCGCTCGGCCCCCGCAACAAGGACAAGGAAGATCCCGAGAACGCCGGCCTGCGGAAGGCCGCGTTCACGATGCTCGACGAGGTGCACGACACGGCCCAGCGCATGCTCGACGCGTTCGGCGCCGCGTCCGAAGCCGACCGGGCGGAGGTCGTGTGGCTGGAGGAGGGGCGCGGGCGCATCCCGCCGACCCTCCGGGTCGCGCCGCTGTCGGTGGGCGGCATGCTCCGCGACAAGCTCTTCGGGGACCGCACGGTCGTCCTGACCAGCGCCACGCTGGCGCTCGGCGGCTCGTTCGACGGCCTGGCCCGGCAGTGGGGGCTCGGCCGCGAGGAATGGACAGGTCTCGACGTCGGCTCGCCGTTCGACCACCCGCGCAGCGGGATCCTCTACGTGGCCAAGCATCTGCCGCAGCCGGGCCGCGACGGCCTCCCCGAGGCGTATCTGACCGAGATCATCGAGCTGATCGAGGCGGCGGGCGGGCGCACGCTGGGCCTGTTCTCCTCGATGCGGGCCGCCAAGGCCGCCACCGAGGCGCTGCGGGAGCGGCTGGACGTGCCCCTGCTCTGCCAGGGCGACGACTCCACCTCACAGCTCGTGAAGCAGTTCGCCGCCGACCCGGCCACGTGCCTGTTCGGCACGCTGTCGCTCTGGCAGGGCGTCGACGTTCCCGGGCCGTCGCTGACGCTCGTGATCATCGATCGGATCCCGTTCCCGCGTCCCGACGACCCACTGGCCTCGGCGCGGCAGCGGCATGTCGCGGCCACCGGCGGCAACGGCTTCATGACCGTCGCCGCCACCCACGCCGCGCTGCTCCTGGCCCAGGGCGCAGGCCGCCTGCTGCGGTCGATGAACGACCGGGGCGTGGTGGCCGTCCTCGACCCCCGGCTCGCGACGGCTCGCTACGGCGGGTTCCTGGTGAGCTCCCTCCCGCCGTTCTGGCGCACCACCGACCCCGCCAAGGTCCGCGACGCCCTGCGACGTCTCACAGCTGACGCGTAAGGGCGCCTCACGGCAGGCGGGTGAGGTCCGGGCGCTTGGGATCGAGGCCGTCGCCGGAGGACCGGCCCCGGATGCGGCGGCCGATCCACGGGCCGAGGTGCTCGCGCAGCCATTGCGCGTCCTCGCGGCGCTTGATCCTCGGGTCCACCCGCTCACGGGGCGGCCACGCCATCCGCCAGTCGTCGTCGGACGGCACGGCCAGCACGTCGAGCATCCTCGCCGCGACGAGGCGGTGGCCGTCCGCGTTGAGGTGCAGCCGGTCCTCGCTCCACGCCCGCCAGTCCCGCAGGCTCTGCATCGACCAGATGTCCACGAGGTGGCAACCGTACAGGTCGGAGATCGAGCGGACGTGCATGAAGAAGATGGCGAACTTGCCCCGCACCCTGCGCATGATCGGGGTGTCGCGCGGGTCCATGCCGGTGAACAGCACGACGTCCGCTCCGGTGCTCCGCAACTGCCGTACGGCTCCCGCCAGCTTCTTGGCCATCCGGTCGGGGTCGCTGCCCGGCCGCAGCAGGTCGTTGCCTCCCGCGCAGAAACTGATCAGGTCGGGCTTCAGCTCGACCGCGCGGGGCACCTGCTCCTCGGCGATCTGGTCGATCAGCTTGCCGCGCACCGCCAGATTCGCGTACCGGAACTCCGGCTCCAACTGGGCCAGCCGCTCCGCGACCCGGTCGGCCCATCCCCGGTACCGCGGGACCTCTCCAACCGCCGGGCCGTTCACGACCGGATCATTGAGACCTTCGGTGAAACTGTCCCCAACCGCGACGTACGACGTGTATCCCATGAGCCCTGCCTTGCTCCGCTTTTACTGATTACTGACCAGTATCCGCGATGGCCCGCAGTGCCAGCTCGTAGGACCGCATGCCGAACCCGGCTATGGTGCCCGTCGCGACGGCCGCCACGACCGAGGTGTGGCGGAACTCCTCCCGGGCGTTCGGGTTGGAGATGTGCACCTCGATCAGGGGCGCCGTCCGCTGCGCGATGGCGTCGCGCAGCGCGTAGGAGTAGTGCGTGAACGCGGCCGGGTTGAGCACGACGGGCGTCCGGGCGTCGGCCGCCTCGTGGATCCAGCCGACCAGCTCGGCCTCGTCGTCGGTCTGCCTGACCTCAACGGACAGGCCCAGCTCCCGGCCGGTCTCGCGGCACAGCGCCGCCAGGTCCTCGAACGTCTGCGCGCCGTAGACGTCGGGCTCCCGGACGCCGAGCCGCCCGAGGTTGGGCCCGTTGAGGACGAGAACGGGCCTCATCGGCCGACCTCCTGGTAGGCGGCCTCGAGCAGCTCCTCGGCGGGGTTCTCGAGGCGGGACACTTTGGCGATGTCGTCCAGCACCACGAAGCGCAGCGTGGCGCCCCGGCTCTTCTTGTCGACCCGCATGTGGTCACGGAGCGCGGGCCACGCCTCCCGGCGGTACGCCGTGGGCAGGCCGACCGACGTCAGGATGGAGCGCGTCCGGTCGACGATGTCCCGGCCGATCCGGCCGTCGAGGCGGGACAGCTCGGCGGCGTAGACCAGGCCGATCGCCACGGCCTCGCCGTGCCTGATGCGGTAGTCCTCCACCCGCTCGATCGCGTGGGCCAGCGTGTGGCCGTAGTTGAGGATCTCCCGCAGGCCGCTCTCGCGCAGGTCGGCCCCCACGACGTCGGCCTTGACGCGGATCTTCCGCTCGATCAGCTCGCGGGTGTGCTCACCCTCCGGCGTGCAGGCTGCGGCCGGGTCGTCCTCGATCAGCATGAGGATCGTCGGGTCGGCGATGAAACCGCCCTTGATGATCTCCGCGAGCCCGGCGACGTAGTCCTCGCGGGGCACGCTCACCAGCGTGGCGAGGTCGCACAGGACGCCCTTCGGCGGGTGGAACGAGCCGACGAGGTTCTTGCCCTCGGGGGTGTTGATGCCGGTCTTGCCGCCGACGGCCGCGTCGACCATGGCCAGCAGCGTCGTCGGGACCTGCACCACCTGGACGCCGCGCAGCCAGGTCGCGGCCACGAACCCGGCCAGGTCAGTGGTGGCTCCCCCGCCGACGCCGACGACCGCGTCCGACCTGGTCACGCCGTACCGCCCGAGCGCCGACCACAACTCGGCCGCGACGTGGACCGTCTTGGCCTCCTCGCCGTCGGGCACGGGCAGGGAGATCACCTCGTAGCCCGCCGTCTCCAGCACCCCGCACACCGGCCGGGCGATCTCGGGCAGGCTCGCCGGGTGGATCACGGCCACGGTCCGCACCCCGGCGCTCAGCAGGCCCGGCAGCTCGCCCAGCACGCCGGTGCCGACCACGACGTCATAGGGGCTGTCGCCCCGCACGGTGATGCGCGTCGCCGTCATAGCTCCACCGCGATCTGGTCCACGATGTCGGCGGGCTCCCGGTCGTCGGTGCTGACCGTGATCACGGCCAGCCGCTCGTACACCGGGCGGCGCTCCTCCATCAGCTTCCTGAGCTGGCTGCGCGGGTTGAGCACGAGCAGCGGCCTCGCGGAGGCGAGCCCGACCCGCCTGACCGCCTGGTCGAGCCCGACCTGCAGGTAGACGACCCGGTGGCCGGCGAGCAGCTCCTGAGTGGGCTCGTACAGGATCGCGCCGCCGCCCAGCGACAGCACGCCGCCGTGGCTCTCCAGCGCGGCCCGTACGGCTTCCGCCTCCAGCTCGCGGAACCTGGCCTCCCCGTCCTCGACGAACACGTCGCTCACGGGCTTTCCGGCGACGGCCTCGACGTCGGCGTCGGTGTCGCGGAAGGACACGCCGAGCCGCTCGGCGAGCAGATGGCCGATCGTCGACTTGCCGGAGCCCGGCGGGCCGATGAGGACCGCGGCGGGCCGTTCAGACCCCTGAGATGCCGAGTTCACGATCACTTGATCACCAGGGAGGAGAGGTAACCGGACAGGTTGCGCGCGACCTCCTCGACGGAGTCACCGCCGAACTTCTCGATCACCGCGTCGGCCAGCACCAGCGCGACCATCGCCTCGGCGACGATCGCGGCGGCCGGCACCGCGCAGACGTCCGAACGCTCGTGGTGGGCCTTGGCGGCCTCCCCCGTCAGGACGTCGACGGTGGCGAGCGCGCGGGGCACGGTGGAGATCGGCTTCATCGCCGCGCTGACCCGCAGCGGCTCGCCGTTGGTCATGCCTCCCTCGACGCCGCCGGCCCGGTTGGTGATCCTGCGGACGCCCTCGGGCGTGTTCTCGATCTCGTCGTGAGCCCGGGAGCCGGGGCGGCGGGCCGTCTCGAACCCGTCGCCGACCGCCACGCCCTTGATGGCCTGGATGCCCATCAGCGCGCCGGCGAGGCGGGAATCCAGCCGCCGGTCCCAATGGGTGTAGCTGCCGAGGCCGGGCGGCAGGCCGTACGCGACGACCTCGACGACCCCGCCGAGCGTGTCGCCGTCCTTGTGGGCCTTGTCGATCTCGGCGACCATGGCCGCGCTCGCCGCCGGGTCCACGCAGCGCACCGGGTCGGCGTCCACCGCCGCCATGCCGCCGGGGCCGGGGAGCACGTCACTCGGGGCCGTGGCCTCGCCGATGGAGACGACATGGCTCACGATGTCGACGCCGAGGGCCTGCTTGAGGAAGCTCCGGGCGACCTGGCCGAGCGCCACGCGGGCGGCGGTCTCCCGGGCGCTGGCCCGGTCGAGCACCGGCCGCGCGTCGTCGAAGCCGTACTTCTGCATGCCGGCCAGATCCGCGTGGCCGGGCCGGGGCCGCGACCTGGGGGCGTTGCGGGCCTGCCCCTCCAGGATGGCGGGGTCCACCGGGTCGGCGGCCATCACCGTCTCCCACTTGGGCCATTCGGTGTTGCCGATGCGGATGGCGACGGGCGAGCCGAGGGTGCGGCCGTGCCGTACGCCACCGGAGATCGTCACCACGTCCTGCTCGAACTTCATCCGCGCGCCGCGGCCGTAACCGAGGCGACGGCGGCGCAGGGCCTCGTCGAGCTGGGCGGTGGTCACCTCCACGCCCGCGGGCAGGCCTTCCAGGATCGCGAGGAGCTCGGGGCCATGGGACTCCCCGGCGGTCAACCAACGCAACATGGTGACAAGTCTTCCATGTGTCAGGCGTGCACGAGCACCGCCACGAGGGCCGCCACGAGCATGAACGGCCCGAACGGGAACTCGCTCTTCCGGGTCGCCCGCTTGGTGATCAAGAGGCCGACGGCGTACAGAGCGCCGAGGAAGTGGCCGCCGAGCCCGGCGACCAGCGCGGCCTCGACTCCCAGCGCGCCCGTGAGCAGGCCGATGAGCCCGGCGAGCTTGACGTCGCCGAAGCCGAGCGCCGCCGGACGCCCGAACCACAGCAGCGCGTACACGCCCCCGATGGCGCACCCGGCCGTCACCGCGCCCAGGAGATGCCCCGAGGGCGCGAGGAGGGCCAGGACGATCGGGTACGACGGCACGACGATCGCGTCGGGGAGCCGCCAGGTCCGCCAGTCGATCACCGCGAGCGTCACGCCCGCGACCGCCGCGTAGAGCCAGGCCGCCAGCAGCCAGCCGTTGTGCGGCCCGTCGCTCTGAGACCAGTGGCTGTGCAGCCCCCAGGTCACGAGCCCGGCGGCGATGGCGGTGGCGGCTTCTATCAGGTACGGCGGGCGGGGCACGGGCACGATCCGGATCGCGTGCGCGTACGCCTCTCTGGCCTCCTTACGGGTGTCTTCCGGGTCGATTCCGAAACCACCCGCGAGCTCACGGACGTACGATCCCGCGATCAAACCGAGGATCACGGCTAGGAGGAGGGCCACGCGCAGACCCTAGCGGCGGTGGCGCCCTCACCTGACCATCGCGGTGGTGTTAGCGAACCGTCGCCGCAGGGGTCAGCGACGCCGCCTGTCCCACCAGCGCCGGGGGCGCTCCCGCAGGCGCGCCACCGTCAGGTCCGGTACGGCTTCCGCCAGCCGGTCGAGGGCCGAGGCGTCGCGCTTGGCCTCCTCGACCGTCGCGAGGGCCTGCAGCATGCCCCCCTCGATCACGAACGGGATCGGCCCGGCCACGTCGATCACCACGGCCGCGGCCCGCTCGTGCTTGGCCGCCTGGCAGACCTGGGGGCCCGTGGCCTGGACGGGCCGGGCGTCGGGGCGCCACATCCGCATCGGCTCCACGCCGGTGAAGGCGAGAACGGCCTCCCGCCCGTCCTTGCCGACGAGCTTGGGGAGCGCCATCTCGCTCTCCTTCTCCTGCTTGAGCCCGTGCTCGCCCACCTCGGACTCGGTGAGGAGCGCGACCACGGGCACCAGGAGCCTGGCCTGGCCGAGGGCCGTCAGCACGTCGGCGGCGGTGGCCGTACCGGCGTGGAAGGCCGACAGGGCCGACCCCACGGCGGTGTCGACGCCGCCGTCGTCATCAGGGCGCAGAGGCTGTGGAATCGCGGGCACGTTCCACGAGCCTACCCGGTGCCCCACCCCAATCCCGCGTGATCATGCACGGGGGGAGAGGTCGGCGATAGCGATGACGGGGCCGCCGCCGGAGGGGCCCTGGTGAACGGCCGCCACCGACACGAACACCGCCGGGTCGCCGGTCACGCCGGCCGCGACGCCGCCCACGGTGGCCTTGATCTGCCGGTGCCAGTGGACGTCGGAGTCGTCGAGCATGATGTTGCGGCGCCCGCGGACCCGCCCCGAGGGGTCGGCCTCGCACTTCATGAACACGTTGACCAGCCGGTCGCCGAGGTCGCTCGGATGGGGGCGCTCGGGCAGCTCGATGCCCGCGTCGCGGATCGCCTCCCAGATGCCGTCGGCGTCCAGGGCGTCCTTCATGATCGAGTGGCCGGCCCGGTAGCGGCCGCCGATCCCCCGGACGTTGCCGACCACCACGATCTGGGCCCGGTCGAGCTCGACGCCACTCGAACACGAGGCCACCGACGAGTAGAGCGACAGGTCCTTGTGGATCTGCTCGGCCGACGGCATCTCGATCTCCCCGAGCGCCACGGCGACTCCCAGGGCGGTCGTGGAGTTGGAGATGTCCATCGACTTGAGCGTGTCCTCGGTGACGACGGTCTGGCCGCGCTCCTTGGCGTCGGTGATCGTGGACAGCGTGAGCAGCGGCGTCTTGGTCTGCACGTAGTGGACGTCGGCCGGGTCGTCGATGCCGGCGATCTTCATGGCCTCCAGCACCCCGGCGGCGACCTTCTCCACCATCGCCGGTCGCCCGATGTCCTCGGGGAGGATCACCTCGCTCATCGCCACGCCGACGCTCACCCGCGGCTCGTCGGTCTGTACGGCCTTCGCCGGGTCGAGGGTGGCGAAGATCGTGGCGTGCGGGCTCAGCACGCCGTCGGTGCCGCCGGACCAGACGAGGGGCACCTGCTTGACCTCCTCCTCCGTCCGGGTGCCCTTGGCCACAAGGACCTCGCGGAACGCCCGGTCGGCGAGGATCCGCGTGTAGTCGTTCACGCCGCCGTTGCCCTCGGTCTTGCCGATCACCGCGAGCACGCGGTCGGCCTCGATCACTCCGTCGTCGATCAGCCGCGCGAGCCCGGACGCGTCCGTGACGCTCTCGATGGCGACCTTCCGCACCTCGATCGGATACGGCATCTATCTCTCCACCCCTCTGGACACCCTTGTACCGATATTTCCTGATAGCGCCTCGCCGATGTGCTCCAGCGAGGTGATCACGGCTCTGTTTCCGCCGTCTTCGGCGAAGCGCAGCGCCGCCTCGACCTTGGGGCCCATGCTGCCGCTCGCGAAGTGGCCCGCCGCCTGCAGCACCCGCAGCTCGGCCACGGTGATCTCCTCGATCGGCCGGGCGGCGGCCGTGCCGTACCCGACGAGCGCGTGCGGCACGTCGGTCGCGATCACCAGCTCGGTCGCCTGTACGGCTCTCGCGAGCGCGGCTGCCGCCAGGTCCTTGTCGATGACGGCCTCGACCCCGCTCAGCGTGCCGTCCTCCGCCCGGACGACGGGCACTCCCCCGCCTCCGGCGGCGACCACGGTGTACCCGGCCTCCATGAGGGCGATCGCGGCGGGCGCGTCGAGAATCTCGACCGGCCACGGGGAGGCGACCACCCGGCGCCAGCCGCGCTCGAACCGACGCCAGGTCTGGCCGTGGCGCTCGAACCGGCGGGCCTCGTCCTCCCCGAAGTACTGCCCGATGGGCTTCACCGGCTCGCGGAACGCGGGATCGTCCGGATCGACGAGCGTCCGCGTCACGACGGTGGCGACCCGCACGGGCTCGGGCGCCAGCGCCCGCTCCAGGGCGTTCATGATGAGGGTGCCGAGCGTGCCCTGCGTCTGGGCGACGCACCAGTCCAGCGGGACGGGCGCCAGCACATGGGCGGCCAGCTGGTTCTTCAGAAGAATGTTCCCGACCTGCGGGCCGTTGCCGTGGGTGAGCATCACCTCGTGCCCGGCCCTGATGAGGCTCGCGACATGGGTCATGGCCCGCCCGATGGCACGCCGCTGGTCGGCCGGCGACGCGCTCCCGTCCGGAGCCGTCATGGCGTTGCCGCCCAATGCGATCAGTACGCGTCCGCCCACATCGCGAAACTATCCACAGGGTCCCGGCCCTTCATTGGCGAATGTCGCCTATCAGCCACCCATACTTCGGCAAGCCTTCCCCTCGGTTCGGCGGATGTGTCCATACCGGGCCGATTGGCGGCAGAATCGGGGACGTGCCCCCCGAGAAGCTGGAACCCAACGAAGTCGGCGCGGCCTTCGCAGCCCACCGCGAACTCGGCCCCCAGTACGAGCTTGAGCTCGCCGAGTCCCTCGTCGACCGGGTCAACGCCGTGATCGACTCGCGGCTGGCCGTACAGAGGAACAGGCGTCCGCCGCTCGACTGGGCGCAGATGGCCCTCGGGCTCGGCTCGCTGGCGCTGTCCGTCCCCCTGTCGGCTGTCACAATCACCCAGGGCGGCGGCACTGTCGGCCTCATCCTCGTCTTCGGCGTCGTCGCGTTCGTCAACCTGGCCTACGTGCTGAGCCGCGCCCTCCACCACCGCCGCGACTGACGCCACCAGAACCAGGCTGATCAGCCTGATAGGAGGCTCAGGCGCGCACGAATGTCGCCAGGACCTCTGCGATCTCACCCACGTCGTCGAGCTTGCCCGACGCGACGGCGATCACCAGGTCATAGGCCGAGTCATCGTCCGTGTCCATCTCCACGCCGTTGTAAGCGAGGAACACCACGGTGGACACCCAGGCCACCCGCTTGTTGCCGTCGAGGAATGGGTGGTTGACCGCCAGCGAGTGCAGCAGCGCAGCGCCCTTAGTGATGAGATCCGGGTACGCCTCATGGCCGAACATCCGCGCCTGGGGACGATGCACGGCCGAGTCGAGCAGTCCCAAATCACGTAGCTGCGGGGTTCCCTCGATGGCCAGCTCGGCCAGATCAAGAACCTGCTCGACCGTCAGGTAGCGGATCACTGGGCGAGACGGTCGAGAACGGGCTTCCACCGGCGAACCGCGTCCACTCCCAGCCGGTGGACCTCCTTGTCGGCACTGTGCCGGGCAAGGTACTCCTCCACGGCAGCGAGGACGACCTGCTGCATGCTACGGCCTTCCTCCTCGGCGCGCCGGCGAAGGGCCTCAGTCTGCTCGTCACTCAAGCGAAGCGTCATGGCCATACCTCCATACTACGCGACTAGTATCAGAGTGATACCAGTGACGAGAAGTACAAGGTCAGTCACCGTAAGTCGTCAGGTGATTTTTCCGCCGAGGCCGGACAGGCGGTGGAGTCGGGTGACGGCGTCGTCGATGACGTCGTCCTTCTTGCAGAATGCGAACCGGACGAAATGGCTGCCACGGGCGGGATGGTCGTAGAAGACCTGCGTCGGGATGGCGACGACGCCCGCGAGCTCGGGCAGCCGGAGGCACAGGTCGAGGCCGTCCGAGAAGCCCAGTGGCCGGATGTCGGTCTGGACGAAGTAGGTGCCCGCAGGACGGAGGACGTCGAAACCGGCCGCCTCGAGACCGGCCATGAGCCGGTCGCGCTTGGCCTCCAGTGCCGCCCGCTGCGCGGCCACCCAGCCCATCTCCTCGCGCAGGCCGTACGCCACGGCGAGCTGCCAGGGGGCGCCGGAGGTGAACGTGAGGAACTGCTTGACCGTCTGCACGGCCCGCACCAGCGACGGCGGCGCGCAGATCCAGCCGGTCTTCCAGCCGGTCACGCTGAGCGTCTTGCCCGCCGAGGAGATCATCACGGTGCGCTCGCGCATGCCGGGCAGCGTGGCGAGCGGGATGTGCTCCACGTCGTCGAAGGTCAGATGCTCGTAGACCTCGTCGGTGATCGCGATGAGGTCGCGCTCCCGGCAGAGCGCGGCGATGGCCTCCAGCTCCGCGCGGGTGAAGACGGTCCCCGTGGGGTTGTGCGGGGAGTTCACCAGGATCGCCCTGCTCCGGGGGCCGACCGCGGCGGCCAGCTCGGCCGGGTCGAACGTGAACCGGCCGTCGTCGACGCGCAGGGTGACCGGCTTCCGCACGGCTCCGGCCAGCGCGATGGCGGCCGAGTAGGAGTCGTAGTAAGGCTCGAAGACGATCACCTCGTCGCCCGGCTCGCAGAGGGCGAGGACGGTCGCCGTGATGGCCTCGGTGGCACCGACCGTGACGAGCACCTCGCCGTCGGCGTCGTAGGCCAGGCCGTACCACTCCTTGCGGTGCTCGGACACCGCCTGGCGGAGCTCGGGGACGCCCGGTCCCGGCGGGTACTGGTTCGCCCCGCTCCGGATGGCCTCGACGGCGCGCTCCAGCATCCGCTCCGGCCCGTCGGTGTCCGGGAAGCCCTGGCCGAGGTTGATCGAACCGGTCTCCACGGCGAGCTTCGTCATCGTCGCGAAGACGGTCGTGCCGAACTCGCGCATCCGTTCCACCAGCGGCTCACTCACAGCGGCCACCATATCCGGCCCGTATGACAGGGCCCGCGCGTGGAGGTTTGGTGATCGGCACGGGCCCTGATGGAATAGCCGTCATGGACGGCTCTCCCGCGGTCGGCCGCATCCGGGCGCTCGACGCCCTGCGCGGGCTGGCCATCTGCGGGATCATGCTGGTCAACACCTGGCAGCACACGCTCGCGCAGCGGAAGTCCACCCAGATCGACTGGGTGATGACGAACCTCTTCCAGAGCCGCTTCTATCCGATCTTCTCGTTCCTCTTCGGCATGGGCTTCGCGCTGTTCCTCAGATCGGCGTTCCTCAAATCGGCGTTCCTCAAATCGGCGTTCCTCAAATCGGCGGCCGCGCGGTCGGCGCGGGCCCGGACGGCGCGTCCGCGGCTGGTGCTGCTCAGGCGGCTCGCCGTGCTCGCGCTGCTCGGCGTCGCCCACTGGTCGTTCTATCCCGGCGACGTGCTCCTGCCGTACGCCCTGCTGGGCGCGACCGTCCTCCTCCCGGCGAGCTTCCTTCCCGCGCCGCTGGTGCTGCTCCTCGGGACGGGGACCACGGTCGCCGCCCTGCTCACCGGCAAGCCGTACGTGCTGATCGCCGCGCTGTTCCTGCTCGGCCTGGCCACGGTCCGGTACGGCAGGGCGGACCGACTCGCCGGACCGGTCACGTTCGGGGTGAGCGCGGCGCTGACGATCGTGCTGACGTGGTGGTGGAATCACTCTCCGCCGAGCGGCGGGGTCTACCAGGCGGCCGCCCTCTGCGGCGCCGCCGCGTACGGCACCGGCTTCCTGTTGTTCACCCGGAAGACCGCGATCTTCGAGGCGCTCGGCCGGATGGCGTTGACCAACTACCTGACCAGCACGGCGGTCATCCTGGCGGCGACGCCACTGCTCGCCGCCGACGACACGGGAGCCGCCATCGTGGGCCTCAGCGCCGTCGCGCTCGCGGCCCAGGCGGCGTTCAGCCGGTGGTGGCTGGCCCGCTACCGCTACGGGCCCCTTGAATGGGTCTGGCGGAGCCTCACCTGGTGGGAACCGGTCCGCAACCGGCAGACTGGGACCCGTGACACGCGTAGCCCTCTGCCAGATCCCCGTCGCCCACGATCCGAAGACGAACCTTGAGAGCGTTCGTGACGCCCTCGCGCGTGCGGAGGGCGCGCGGCTCGCCGTGTTCCCGGAGGCCACGCTCACCCGCTTCGGCAGAGGTGTCATCGAGACGGCCGAACCCCTCGACGGGCCGTTCGTGACGGGGCTGGCGCAGGCGGCGCGGGAGCACGGCACCGCGGTGATCGCGGGCGTCTTCGAGCCCGCCGAGGGCGGCCGGGTCCACAACACGGCCGTCGCCATCGACGAGGCGGGCGAGCTGGTCGCGGCCTATCGGAAGATCCACCTGTTCGACTCGTTCGGCGCCCGCGAGTCCGAGCTCGTCGCCCCCGGCGACGCTCCGGCGGTCGTACGGCTCGCCGGGCTCCGGGTCGGGCTGATCACCTGCTACGACGTCCGCTTCCCCGAGTTGGCGCGCGCGCTGGTGGACGAGGGGGCCGACGTGTTCGCCGTCATCGCGGCCTGGGGCTCCGGCCCGATGAAGGAGGAGCACTGGGCGACGCTGGTCAAGGCCAGGGCGATCGAGAACACGACCTGGACGATCGCGGTCGGCCAGGCGCCCAACCCGGCCGTCCAGGACGGTTTCGGCGTGGGCCGCAGCATGCTCATCGACCCCATGGGCGTCGTCCGGCACGATCTCGGCCCCGGGCCTGCCGTACAGGTCGGAGAGATCGACTCCAGCCTCACGGAAATCGTGCGGACGACCCTTCCGTCACTGGAACATCGACGGCTTGGAGTCACCAGATCGTAAACTTGGCCCCATGAGTGAGCCGGGACGCAGGACGCAGATGCAGAAGGTGATCCCGCCGAGGCTGCTCGTGCCCTACCTCGCAGGCAAGCGGACGATCATCTCGGGGTACGTCTACCGCGTGCAGGACTGTGGCCGTCTCACCACCCCCGGGTCGCTCGTCGAGGCGCTCGACCTGGGGTTCGAAGGATCGGAGCTGACAGCCAAAGTGCCCGAGCTGTACATCATGCGGTGGTTCGCGCGGGACATCGACACCTATGTCGTCCCGTACGGCCCGCACATGGGCGGGGATTGGAGCGATTCACCGCCGTTCACCGGGAACGGGTTCACCGCGTCCCGTGAGCACGTCGTGCCCCAGTTCCACACGATGCCCATGCCGATCCCGGCGGGCGCGGAGATCGTCCATCTCACGAAGGCCGGAGAGCGGCCCTTCGCCGGGTACGACGGCCTGACCTGGCGGCCGGCATCATGACCGGCATCGAGCCGGTGGGGCTGGGGTTCATCGCCCGCTACCGCGACCAGACCTACGCCGCGGCCATCGGGCCCGACAGCGACGACGTCATCCTCTTCAGCGAGTCCCCGGACGAGGGCTTCACGAAGGCGGGAGGCTACTGGCGGCTCCGCGTGAGCCGTTACGACCTCGAGTGGCTGACGCTGCTGCGCACCGTGGGCGCCTTCGGCGGCGAGCCGTGCCTCGTGCTGGACGAAGACAACGGCGGGGACAACGGCGGGGAAGGCTCGGACGGCGGGAAGGACGACGAGGGGGGCGGGCTGCACATCGCCTACACCGGCCACAGCGGCATGAAGGCGGAGGCCCTCGGCTACTGGCTCGTCGACCACGGCGCCTACGAGGTCGTGGTGCCCCGCGACGAGGTCCATTCCATCCGGGTCGAGCGTGTGCCGGTCCCGACCACCCGCGATCAGGAGCCCAGCGACCTGTAACGCGCGAAGCGGGCGGCGAGCCGTTCGCCTGAGGCCCGGCCGAGCAGGCCCATGATCTCGTATTCGAGCGTCTCGGCCACACGCCGGCAGAACGCGGCCGGTTCGTAGGCCGCGTCGGGACGCTCCGGGACGATGCGGTCCACGATGCCGTCCCGCTTCAGATCGGCCGCCCGTACGCCCTGGGACCGGGCGATCTCCGGGGCGAAGTCGACCGTACGGTAAACGATCGCCGAGGCGCCCTCCGGCGGGAGCGGCGACAGCCAGCCGTGCTGCGCGCAGACGACCCGGTCCGCGGGCAGCAGGGCGAGAGCCCCGCCGCCGGCCCCCTCACCGAGCAGCAGGCACACGGTCGGCGCGTCGAGCATGACCAGGTCGGCCAGCGAACGGGCGATCTCGGCGGCCAGGCCGCCCTCCTCGGCCGCCTTCGACAGGGCCGCCCCGGCCGTGTCGATGACGGTCACCAGGGGAAGGCCCAGCTCGGACGCGAGCCGCATGCCGCGCCGCGCCACCCGGAGCCCGGCCGGGCCGAGCGCCCCATCGGCCCGCTGCCGCCGCCGGTCCTGGCCCAGAACGACGGCGGGAGCCGTACCGAACCGGGCGAGGGCGAGCAGCAGACCGGGGTCGCTCTCGCCCGTGCCGGTGCCGTTCAGCGGGGTGACGTCGGAGGCGCCGAACTTGAGCAGGCTCCGCACGCCGGGGCGGTCGTCCCGGCGGGAGCGCGTGATGGCCTCCCACGCTTCGACGGTCGCGTCGGCCTCCTCCGGCTCGGGACCGCGATCCGGATTCCCCCCGGACTCCGCAAGCTCGCGGGCCAGGCTTCTCGGAGCACAGAGGACGGCGAGCGCCCGGATGGCGATCTCTCTGGCGTCCTCGGCGGAGACGACGGCGTCGACCAGGCCGTGGGCGAAGAGGTTCTCCGAGACCTGCACGCTTTTGGGGAAGGGGTAGCCGTGCAGCGCCTCGAAGACCCTCGGCCCGAGGAAGCCGATCAGCGCGTCCGGCTCCGCCGCCGTCACGTGGCCGAGCGAGCCCCACGACGCGAACACTCCGCCCGTGGTCGGGTGGCGCAGATAGACGACGTACGGCAGGCCCGCGGCGCGATGGGCCGCCACCGCGGCGGTGATCTTGACCATCTGGGTGAAGGCCAGCGCGCCTTCCTGCATGCGGGTGCCGCCGCTGGCCGGGGCGGCGAGCAGGGGCAGCCCCTCGGCGGTGGCCCGCTCGACCGCTCGCGTCAGGCGCTCGGCGGCCGCCACCCCGATCGACCCCGCGAGGAACGAGAACTCGCAGGCGACGACCGCGACCCGGCGTCCGGCGAGCGTCCCCTCCCCCGTGATCACCGACTCGTCGTAACCGGTCTTGGCCCGGGCGGCGGCCAGCTCTTCGGCGTACTCGGATCCCGGGGAGGCCCGGTCGACCGGCGGCTCGTCCCAGGGCTTCCAGGAATGGGCGTCGAGCACCCGCCCGATGAGGGCCCGCGCGTCCGGGCGCGGGGTCATCGTTCGCGCTCGCTCAGCCAGTCGAGGACGGCGTCGTTGTCCTGTCCCAGCGCGGGCGGCGCGGTGTGATTCGCGGGGACATCGCCGTCAAAGCGCAGGGGCGGGCCGGGCAGTTCGATGGGGCCGAGGGCAGGGTGATCCACGGTCACCACAAGTCCCTGGGAACGCACCTGGTCCCAGGCGTAGACCTCGTCGATCGACCGGATGGCCCCGGCGGGCACGCCGAGACCGCCGAGCGCGGCCAGCCAGTGCGCCCGGTCGTGTCGGGCCAGAGCCTTCTCCATGTCGGAGATCAACTCCTCCCGATGGGCGAATCTCTCCCCATTTGTCGCATATTTCGGGATATCTGGGTCGATGTCCAAGAGGTGGGCGACCTTGCGCCACTGACCCTCGTTGGCCACGGCGATCTGGATCATTCCGTCGGCGCAGCGGAAGGCCCCATAGGGCGCGATGGAGGCGTGGTGGTTGCCGGCCGCCCTCGGCACCTTGCCGCCGACCGTCCAGGCCGTGCCGTGGTAGGAGTGCACGCCCACGGCCGAGGCGAGCAGCGACGTCCTGACGACCTTTCCGCGGCCGGTCCTCTCCCGTTCGTAGAGCGCCGCCACGACGCCGTACGCCCCGTGGATGCCCGCGAGCAGGTCGGCGATCGAGGCCCCCACGCGGTACGGCTCGTCTGGCGACGGCCCGGTGAGCGACATCAGGCCGGCCTCGCCCTGGGCGATCTGGTCGTAACCCGGCCTGCCGCCCTCGGGCCCGTCGTGGCCGAACCCCGTGATCGACAGGACGACCAGGCGAGGATTCAGCTCGTGCAGCCGCTCGGTGGACAAGCCCAGCCGGTCGAGAACACCCGTGCGGAAGTTCTCGATCAGCACGTCGCTCTGCCGTACGAGCCGCTCGATGAGGTCCCGGCCCTCGTCCGACTTCATGTCGACGGTGATGGACCGCTTGTTGCGGTTCGCCGCCAGAAAGTAGGTGGAAATATCGTGATCAGGGCCGACGAACGGCGGGCCCCACCCTCGTGACTCGTCCCCCGATGGGTGCTCCACCTTGATGACATGGGCGCCGAGGTCGGCCAGCATCTGCGCCCCATGCGGCCCGGCGAGCGCCCGGGACAGGTCGAGAACGACGATGTCACTGAGAGGTCCCTGCAAGGTCGGCCTCCACCGGCGATAGGTCGGGTCTTCACCGGCAAGCCTGCCAGGTGGCCCTCCCGCTTTCCACCGGGGAGGCGCCTCCCTAGTAGTGGGTCCTGTGGCCGCTAGTGTGGGGTCCCGTGGCGGCGCCACCGGTCCAGAAACTGCCGCACCCTCTGCTGATTCCTCGGGTCGCGGGCCATCGTTCTGGCCCTGCCGACGGCCCGCTTTCCCTGCGGGCTCCGGAAGAACTCCTTGATTCGCTCAACCATGGAAGCCATCTGTCCACTCACCGCCCGTTTTGGTTTCCTTTGTCCCTACGACGCCTACCCCGAGGCATTACAGCCAATCGTGATGGTGGAGGCGGACGGTACCCAGCGGTATCTCCGCACGCACGGCTGTAGGGAGTTACGTTGGTGATCCGGCAAACAGGGGCGTCGGAGGGGCGATAACGCATGGGAACTGTGCCGCCGGGGACGGGACCGCTTTCGCCGGAGTTCACGGGAATCGATCCGGGTCTGATGGACGGCTTCGTCGCCCAGATGCAGCACGCTCGGGAAATGATCGGCGAACACGCCGAGTCGATCCGGCGCGTGTTCGCCGCCAACGGCATCCCCGCGGCCTCCCTGGCCCCCATCGGCGAGGTCGAACAATGGATCGACGAACGCCTCCCTGACCTGCGACGCCGTACCCAGATCGCCCGCAACATGGCGAAGCTCCCGACCTGGACCCCCGCGGCAGCGAGCGCACTGGTGCCGTACGACGAGAAGAAGATCCTCCCCCCAGCAGAGGCCCGCCGCCTGGGCACCGACCTGGCGGACAAGTACAAGGAAATCGATCCGGACGCCTTCTTCGACCCGGGCCTCGACGAGAAGTATCAGGAGATCGTGGAAACGCTGGCCGCGCACACCCAAGACCCGGAATTCACCGCCGCGTTCTTCGCGGGTCTGGGATTGCGGCGGACCCTCGCGCTACCAAAAAGGCTCCGGCGTGGCCTGGAGGAGGGCGTGCAGTCAGCCATCGAGACCGTGAGCCGAGCGTTCGGCACTGCGGTCAGCGGGAGTTCACCCGCAGCCGGTTTCGGGGCGATCAAGAAAGCCGTGAAGGATGAGGCGATGGATGCCGACGAAGTGGAGGGCATCGGAAATCTGATATCGGCAGGCCGATTCCCCACCGAGTGGCTCGCCCAACTCGTAGCCATGCGTGTCTTCACGCCCGGGAACACGCTCAGAGGCGCGTCGCTGACGCCGTATCTCAACGCGCTCGCCCACGATTCTGCCGCGGCACGGCTGGCCGTAAGCCTCGTGACACGAGGCAGCCCCCTGGTCAGAAACAGACTGGCCGACGCCTTCCACCTGTCGCTCGCACTGCCATACGACAAGGTGGACCGGCGGCCTGATCTGGTGCTTTTTCTAAAGAACCTGAGCAGCCGAGCGTCAGTGGACGACTCGTCGGCCGACGCGTTCGGAAAGCTCCTCGCCTCCGCCTCGGGCGCCTATGACGAAAGGGACGGCGAACACGGCGACGCCGCCGCTCGGTTCGCCTTCACCGTCATCACGGCAGTTGACGAATTCACGATCGCCGAACCGACACGAGTCCATCTGTCCGAAATCGCGGGGGCCTATGCAATGGAGATGACCGAGGGCGCCAACCTTGCCGACGCCAACCATCTCCTCCCAAGCGCGTTCGAGGTCGTCAACAGCCGCATTCTGGGTTTGAAGTCCGTCTTCCGGCTCAGCCCGGCGGACACCTATCGCTTCATCAAGGCCTTCGCCGACAGCCCCGCCAACCGGAGACCGTTTCAGGACGGCATGGGCACCCTCGCCCGACGCCTGATAAACGAAGGTGTCCCTGCGATGATCAAGAGCCAGGATTCCACCCGCTTGGACGACGTCTTCGCCGCCCTCGGAAATGTCCGCGGCCTCGAACTGGGCGCTGCGAAAGCGCTCGGCAAAGTCATAGACGAGGCCGCGGAGGACGCACGCAGCGCGTGGAGTTTTGGTTTCGGGACCGTGCTGGGCGTGGCCGGCCTCGCCATTCCCGGCACAGGCGGTGCTATATTTTGGACGGCGTTGAGCAGTACCTGGTCTTTCTACGACACGTACAAGGACGAACCGGAGGCAGAAGAAGACAAGGAGGATCGTGCGAATACCCTGGAAACGCTGGGACGCCAGCACACCATCACCCAAGCCATGATGGACGCCGGTTTTACTCCCAAGGTCCCACTCCGCGAATACCTGGCGACTTGCCCGCCCGGCGTCGCCATCGCCGACGGCAACGGCCGACTCCGCCCTTTCCCGGACATTCTGCAGTCCGGCGAGAGCGGTATGGCAGCCCTGGACCAGTGGTTCACACTTAACGGCCTTGGCTCGGACAAGAACTCTATCGGCGATCTCTCCCGCTTCTTCGCCGACAGCTTTGACGGCCGTAAAGATGTGGCGTCGCGCCGCGCGCCTTTGTATCCGGACTAATTCAGCCAGCCGCCAGACATTGGGTTTCACCGCTGACTGAGTACTGACCATTGGCGGGCGAACCGAGAAGCAGGATGGTCTGAGCGGCCGTGTTCCGGACCCGCACAGATCCCCCGGGGTCGGCGACGGACACGATTTCGTATGGCGCGACCCGCTTCAATGCACCGACCAGGGAATCGACCAGAACATCTGGCCGCCGTTGAGGAAGATCCTTGCCGGTGGCGGCGAAAGTCTGTTTTGCTTTGCCGTCTGGGCAGGGGATGTTTCTGCCCCCGGGGTCGGTGATGGTGATGTCCTGGGCGTTACGCTCTTTGAGTAGCTGGAGGATATGGTTTTTGAGGGTTTGACCTGCTTGGGCAGCGGTGGGGCCTTTGTCGGAAGTGCAGCCAGTCAGGGCGAGTGCAGCGAGCGCCAGCACGGCTAGAGTGCTGCGAAGCCGTACAGGACTGGGCTGACCGAGCATCGTCTTCGCCTCCGCGTCTGGCCGGAATCACTTTCAGCCCACATAATCTCAATGAGAACCGCTGCGCCACCCCAGTATCCACATGGCCATTAAGGCTTTCACCGCAGCAGGAGTCCTGCGTTGTCCGTCAACGACGATCTGGTGCCGAATCCCCGGTATCGGGATCTGGAAACGGCGCTCGCGGCCGTGCGTGCCCACATTCATGTGCTGGAGACCGCGCTCGACCCGGCATGCGCGCAGTTCGGCGGCCAGGCCGTGTGGGTAGGACCGACCGCCCGGGCCTTCGGCGAGGAGCTCAACGGCCGCCGGGCCCGCATGAAGATGGCCGCCCAGCACGTGCTCGCAGAGCTGGAAGCCGAGCTTCGCGCCACGCCTACCAAGGTCTCCCGGACGGCCGCCTCCGCCATGAGCGGCTGGGGATAGCGCAGTCGGCCAGCAGGATTGCGCCCTGCAGGCCGGCCGGTGCGGCCCTGCGGCGGCGGAGCAAGCCTCCGTGTCCTTCTCACTACGCGCCCTGAACCTCACACCGTCCTGCCCGCCGGGGCGAAAAGTGCTGCCGGGTCGGGTGCGCGAACTTCGGCGAGCGCCTCTCGCCAGTCGCGCGTCGCCGCGCCGCCGGACCCGAGCAACGCATCGAACTCGTGAGCGCGTATGACGACGGTGATGCTACGGAAGGTGCGTGCCCCTCGAATGGCGGCGATGGCGTTTCCGCATGCCTCGTCGACGTCGCCTGATTTGGCCAATGCGCTCGCGTACGCGAGCCGTGCCAGCACCGGGTCGTTGGAATCGTCCGCCTGAGACGCCTCCAGAGTCCTGGCCACCGCCTTGGCCGTACCATGCAGATCGCCGAGATCGGCTCGCCCGCGCGCTTCATAGAAGGCTTGCCTCTCTGGCTGAAAGGACAAGATTCCCGGGACCACACTTTCGGACGGGCATCGCTCCAGGGTGGTGCGAGACCTGTTGATGGCACGTTCGAAAGCAGTCCGGTCAGCGAGGGAGGCGTACGCGACTGCGGCGAGCCCCCACATCCACGCGATCGCTGGAGTGGCACCCACGGCCTGCTCCAGCCGGGACGTGACCAGAGCCAGTACGCCGCGAGGGTCTCCCGAATAGGCGGGCATGAGAGCGGCGCTGGCCAGCGTGAGATCGGCGAGGCAGCGGTCTCCGGCCTCGTCCGCTGCTCTCGCCGCAGCGGCGTACCACCTGCGAGCAAGCGGGAAATGGTTCGCGCAGAACATGATCTCGCCCACGACGATTGACAGCTTCGCGCCGACTCTTGCCAACCGGCGTTGGGCTTCGATCGGCTGCCTCTGTGTCAGCAACTCACGGACGCTGGCCATGTGCGTGAGGGCTTCGGGCAGCAACCTGGCCGGTGGCACCTTCCGGCCGAGCCGGTCGGCTTCCGCCTCCAGGAACAGCAGCCGCGCTTCGCTGACGCTGCCGGAGTCCAGAACCTGCTCAAGCAGGTCAGGGCCGCGGCAGACGGCTTCGGCCAGGCCTACGGCCATGGTCGCCGCGCCGAGGTGGAACACTTCTCGCCTGTTCGTCGCCGCCTCCCGGTGCTCGGGGCGCGTCTGGGGAACGCCGGAGTCCTTGGTCACAGGGTCATACGGGGCGAGCAGTTCCGCAACGGTATGGCCCGGGAACATGCGCTCCAGGACACGGCAGTGGTGCGCCTGGGGTTTGGTCTTCAGGTGTCCTTTGAGCCACCGGCCGAACGCCTCGCGACTGGGAGACGAACCAATGAGGCTCCGGTCGATGCTCCGCGCCACCTTGTCGTACTCGGCGCAGAATGCCCTGTGCGTCTCCTGGTGGCGCTTGAGCAGCAGCGCCTTCAACAACGTCGGCTGGCTCGACACGTATCCGACTCACTCCTCGAATCACCATGGTTACCCTCGGTAAATTAGACGCCTCGGCGCTCCCAGGATTGGCCTTTCGCTCAACGACGCCTCTATGACGCCGGGACGACAGGCACGCGGCAGGAACGCGACCTGGCGTGACACACCGGCCCTCTGCCTGAGGACATGCCCCTCCGCTTAATGTCGCCGCTCTGAGCCGCCGTTCCGAGAAGGACACCTGAAATCCATGCGCGACGACACGATGACCACAGTGCCGGAGATCCTGCTTCTCGAAAGAGCCACCTTTCCGGCCACCGAAGCGTCGGTCGGCAAGGCCCGGCGATGGGTCCGGAAGCTGCTCGACGGCCATCCACGCCGCGACGACGCCGTGCTGTTGCTGTCCGAGACCATGACCAACGCCGTGGTCCACACCCGATCGGCCGCGATCGGGGCCGTCGTCCTCGTCGAGCGGGACGGCCGCGTGCAAGTCGAGGTCATCGATGAGGGATCGGAGACATTGCCCTCAGTGTGCGGTCATCCTCGTGACGACCTGGCGGAGTACGGACGCGGCATTCGTCTGCTCCGGGCCCTGTCCAGCCAGTGGGGGTTCATCGAAGAAAGCCCGCACTGCGTCGTGTGGTTCGCTCTCGCTCCATAGGGATCATGTCCAACGCGGGATGTCCCGGTCCCAGGGCCCTGAGATTCAGGTCCACACCTCTGGGGGGTGCACCACGAGAAGCTGGGCGACGAACTCGCGGCGGCTCCGCACGCCGGCCTTCGTGAAGATCGACTTGAGGTGATCCTGAACGGTCAGCGGCGTCATGCAGAGCGCCTGGGCGATGTCGCCGGTGCCGTTTCCCTGGACGACCCGCAGAGCGACCTCGCGCTCCCGGTGGGTGAGTCCGTAGGAAGCGAACACGACGGGCATGATCTCGGCGGGCGAGGCCGAGGTGATCACCACCGCGGCGGGCCCCTCCGGCCGCCCCCTCAGTAATGAGGCGTGCAGCACGAACCATCGCCCGCCGCGCCCGCGCACCCGCAGCGGAGCGGGGGTCCGGGAGCCGGACACCGCGGCCCTGGCCTGCTCGGCCGCCATGACGAACGGCGTCGGCACGCTGAAGATGGCGGTCGAGTCGTCGGCGAACTCGTCGAGCAGCCCTTCCGCCCGTTCGTCCGCGCTGAGCAGGTGGTTGTCCGGCCCCAGCAGGACCACGGCGGGCGGGAGAGGCTTCTGTGCGGCCTGCGCTTCCAGATGCTGGCTGCGCTGCAACGCGACCCCGACGTGCCGGGCGGCGCGCCGGGCCAGGGCCAGTTCGCCCGGCCGGTACGGGCCCCGGTCGGGTGCCCGCATGAACGCCGCGCAGCCCCACATCCCGCCTCCGGCGTCGAACACGGCACGGAGCTCGTCACCGAAACCCGCCGGGGCGATCTGCTCCCGGAAGCGGAGGCTGCGGTGGAGAACGCCGCCGGTGGCACGGCTCAGCGTGTCCGCGCCACGGCCGCTGAGCCGGATCTCGGGGAACCTCGCCACGTCGTCGCCCCAGATCTCAAGCTGCACCGCCTGGCGGAAGTCGTCCAGCTCCAGGTCGTCGGTCAGCACCGACGTGACGAGGCCGGTCGCGGGATCGTTCGCGTGCCAGCACACCGCGTCGAATCCGAGCAGGTCACGCAGCACCGGATCGGCCTGCCTGAACACGTCTGAGGCGGTCAGCCCGGCATTGGCCAAGTCCTGGAGATCGGAGATCGCGCGGCGCTCCGCTTCCCGGCGGGATGTCACCGCGGCAGCCTAACCGCATGCACGGAATATCCCAGATATCTGGGGTTATCACGGCACCTCCCGCGAAGTGATCATGTGCTGGTCATCCAAGCACAAGGGAAGTTCATGACCACTCGCAGAACCCTGCGGCGCAAGCTGTTCGGCACCGCGCTCCTCACGGTGTCGCTCACCCTGTCTTCCTTCGCCACCGTCACGCTCACCTCCACCCCCGCCTACGCCACCGACCCCTGCGCCACCGTCCCCGGCAGTGGCGGCAGTCCCGGTGGCGGGGGCTACGACCCCGAGGCGCCCGACCCCGCCGAGCAGGGGCCGCAGCTCACGCCCCTCGAGATGAAGGCGTACGTCGCCAACAACGAGAGCACCCATGGGCTCGCCGGCGATCCGCACGTATACCCCGACAGCAAGGGTCACCCCACAGTGGGCGTCGGCTTCAACCTCGACCGCGCCGACGCGCCGGCCCTCCTGCAGAGTGTCGGCGCCAACTACGCCGCGGTCCGGGCCGGAACCCAGAACCTGACTCCCCTCCAGATCACCACCCTGTTCGAGGGCGACTTCTACGCCGCCATCGCGAACGTCAAGACGGTGATCTACAACTTCGACCGTCTGACGTCGTCGAGGCAGGTCGTTCTGATCGACATGATGTACAACATGGGCCCGGGCAAGTTCCGGCAGTTCACTCGCATGATCGGCGCCGTGAACGTCGGCGACTTCTACCGTGCCGGGTTGGAGATGAAGAACTCGACCTGGGCGACGCAGGTCAAGGGTCGGGCCACTCGGGACGCCAACCTGATGCAACAGGGCGCGGTGTGCGATCCCAAGGACGTGCCGAAGGGCGTGCCCACGCCCAGCGGCGGTGGCGGCGGTGCGACCTACCCCAACGGCGTCGTCGTCGTGGGATCGCCCTTCTCAGGCGGCGGAGGGATATCCAACTTCATCTACACCGAGACCATTTACTGCGTCACCACGACTGTCAGCACCAGCGGCCCGAACGGCGTCACCGTCTACGGGAGCAACACCGTCTGCTACAGCGACTAAAGGTGGGCTACACAGTCTCCGAAGACGCCATGAAAACGGACCGCTGAAGTCCGGGTGTGCGGCGGCGGGTCACCCGCCGCCGCACACCGGTGCGGTGGCGGGAATGCCCGCGACAGAGCAGCACCTGGTGCTCGCGCATGATCACAGACAGTGTCGGCCCTGATCAGACCGCGTACGGCGGAATCCATGCATGATCACGACCCGGGAAATCCCACGTCCCCGAGCTTCCCGGGAAACCCTGCATGATCACGGCGGCGGTTGCCTGACCGGCCCTAGTTAGGCGCGGTCGACCTCGGCGTACGGCAGGCCGCCGGAGAGCTTCGGGTATCCGGGGCCGCGGTCGAAGAACGCCTCCGCGGCGGGCCGCGGGCTCTCCCGCAGCCGCTCGGTCGCGGCCACGTCGATCTGGAGGTCGTCGCGGGAGCCGTACAGGACGACGCCGTAGGCCTCGCGCGCCGCCTCAGGCGAGACCTTGCCGTCGCGGACGTCGGCCGCCACCAGCGCGGGGTCGCGGTCGTACGGCGAGCCCCAGCCGCCGCCCCCGGTCGTCCGCACCCTGACGACCTCACCGGCCCTCACCGGGAAGTCGTCGACCAGGCCCTCCATCTCCTCGCCGTCCACCGTGACGAGGAAGGGACGGCCCGCCCGGCCGCCGTTCACACCCCAGCAGGCCAGGATCGACCGGTCCGCGATGGACATGAACGAGGCGTCGCGCAGCATCCGGATGTGCTTGTCGTAACCCAACCCGCCCCGGAACTGCCCCGGGCCGCCGCTGTCGACGGCCAGGCCGAGCCGTTCGACCCGGAACGGCCAGCGGGCCTCGGCGAACTCCACCGGGATGTTGCGCGAGTCGGGCACGACATGGATGGTGTCCTCGCCGTCGGCGTACCAGCGGCCGCCGGAGCCTCCGCCGAGGACTTCGCGCATGAGGTACGGACCGTCGTCCGACTCGCCGTAGACGCCGGTGTAGCGGATGGTCTCCTGGTCGGCCGGCATGCGGCCCCCTGTGGCCTTGGCCAGCACGCCCGCCAGCACGCCGAGAAGACGCAGGATCACGAACGTCCGGGCGTTGGTCGGCGCCGGGAAGACGGGCGTGAGCAGCGTGCCCTTCTCCGGGAAGACCATTCTGATCAGCGGGACGACGCCCTCGTTGACGTCGAGCTCGGCCATCCGGTCCGGGGTGTCGGCGAGGTTGCGCAGGATCGGGGCGAGCCACTTCTTCAGGAAGACCCCGTCGGCGTAGTCGCCCGCGTGATTGATCGGCCCCTTGGCCTGCGGGGATGTGCCGGTGAAGTCGATGGTCAGCGGCGCGTCGGCGGAGTGGTCCACGGTGAGCGTGATCCGCTGGGCGTGCAGCCGGGGCTCGTCCACGCCGTCGTGCTCGGCGTAGTCCTCCCAGACGTGGACCCCCTCGGGGATCTTCGCGAGCAGCTCCCGCCGGAAGGTCTCCGTCGTCTTGGAGATGATCGCGTCGAAGCAGGCCTCGACGGCCTCCCGCCCATAGCGGCCGAAGAGCTCGCCCAGCCTCCGCGCCCCCATCAGGCAGGCCGAGCACTCCGCGTCGAGGTCTCCGGCCAGTGAGTCGGGCATCCGGGAGTTGCGTGTCATGATCGTCAAGGCGGCCCGGTTCGGCACGCCCTGGTCCCACAGCTTGATCGGAGGGACCATCAGTCCCTCCTCGAAGGCGCTGCGCGCGTGCGACGGCATCGAGCCCGGTACGGCGCCGCCGATGTCGTCGTGGTGACCGAACGCCTGGACGAAGGCCACCACCTCGCCGCCATGGAACACCGGCACGGTGACGCACAGGTCGGGCAGGTGGCCGATCCCGCCCTCGGACAGGTAGACGTCGTTGTGGAAGAAGACGTCGCCCGGCCGCATCGTCTCGATCGGGAAGTCCCGCACGATCGGCTGGACCAGCGCCGAGTAGGACCTTCCCGTCAGCTTGCGCAGCCGTACGTCGTGGATGCCGGCACGGAAGTCGTGCGCGTCGCGGATCATCGGAGAGCGGGCCGTGCGGGCGATCGCGGTCTCCACCTCCATCTCGACCGACGCGAGCGTCCCCTCCACGATCTCCACCAGAACCGGATCAACGGTGCTCATTCGGTTGCTCACCACCTCGCTCCGCGTCACAGGTCGCTCACCACCACGAGGTTGCCGTAGTCGTCCACGGTCGCCGTGAAGCCGGGATGCACGGGGAGGGTCGAGCCGTACTCCTCGATGACCGCCGGGCCGGTGACCACGGCGCCCGCGCCGAGATCGCCCCGGCGGTAGATCACCGTTCTCCCCCACTGCTCGTAGAAGACGTCGCGGTTGGCCACCGGGCTGGGCTCGACCTCCTGGTACGGCAGGGGCGCGATCGAGGGACGGGTGATCGGGCCGATGCCGGAGACCCGCAGGTTCACCCATTCGACGGCGTGGCGGGGATCGTCGCGGTAGCCGTACCCGTAGAGCTTCTCGTGGGCCTCGTGGAACCGGTCGAGGACGGCCGCCCGCCACCCGCCGTCCAGAGGGCCGGCCGGAGCGGGCACCCGGACCTCGTACGCCTGGCCGTAATAACGCAGGTCGGCACTCCGGGCGTAGACATGGTCGGTGAAGCCCTCACGGTCGAGCGCGGCGGCGGCCTGGCCCTCCAGCTCGGCGAAGATCTCCCCGAGGGTCTCAAGCGAGGGGTCGCGGGAGACGTGCGTGCGGACGTAGTCGTTCTTCACATCGACCGTGAGCAGGCCGAACGCCGAGACGTTGCCAGGGTTCGGCGGGACGATCGCGGCGGGCAGGCCCAGGATGTCGATCAGCCGGCAGACCAGCAGCGGGCCCGAGCCGCCGAACGCCACCATCGGGAAGTCCCGCACGTCGAGGCCGCGCTTGACGGTGATCTGGCGGATCGCGTTCGACTGGTTGAACGCGCTGATCTCCAGGATGCCGGTGGCGCAGCGCTCCGGGGTCAAGCCCAGCTTGCCCGCGAGCGCCTCGATGCCCGCCCGCGCGGCGGCGACGTCGAGCGGGATCTCGCCGCCCAGCAGGTGCGGTGGGACGCGGCCGAGGAACACGTGGGCGTCGGTCACGGTGACCTCCGTGCCGCCCCTGCCGTAGCAGAGCGGCCCGGGGTCGGCTCCGGCGGACCGGGGGCCGACCTTCAGCGTCCCCTCCGGGGAGATCCACGCGATCGAGCCGCCACCCGCTCCCACGGTGACGATGTCGATCATCGGGATCTTGCACGGGTAGCGGCCGATGCTGCCCTCGGTGGTCAGCGAGGGCTCCCCGTCGACGACCACCGCGACGTCGGTGGAGGTGCCGCCGCCGTCGAGGGTGATCACGCTCGGGTGCCCGGCGGTGCCCGAGATGAGCGCGGCCCCCAGCGCGCCCGCCGCCGGTCCGGACAGGACCGTGGTGATCGGCTGGTGGACCACCTCTGAGGCCGACAGCACGCCGCCGTTGCTCTTCATGACCGAGAACTGGCGGCCGAGCCTGTCGGAGAGGTTGCCGATGTACCGCCGCATGATCGGCTTGACGGCCGCGTCCACGAGTGTGGTGACCGAGCGCTCGTACTCGCGGTACTCCCGGAGCACGTCGCTCGACAGCGACACGACGGCGCCGGGATGCTCGCGTTCGAGCACCTCCCGCATGCGCAGTTCGTGGGCGGGATTGGCGTAGGAGTGCAGGAAGCAGACGCCGATCGCGGTGACGCCCCGCGCCCGGAACCACCGCGCCGCCTCGACGGCCTGGGCCTCGTCGAACGGCCGGACCTCCTGCCCCAGGTGGTCGAGCCGCCCGCCGACCGTTTTCACCCGGTGCACGGGGACGATCCTCGGCGGCTTCACCCAGAAGTAGGAGTTGCCGTAGCCGTCCGGGACGCTCTGCCGGGCGATCTCCAGGATGAACTCGAAGCCCTCGGTGGTGACGAAGCCGAGGTGTGACGTGCCGTCCGGCCGGTCCTCGAGCAGCTGGTTGGTGGCGACCGTCGTGCCGTGGACGAGCGCGGACACTCCGCCCAGGTCACGGGAGCCGCTGTGCGTCTCCAGCGCCTTGTGAACTCCTGCCATGAAACCGTCTGCCGGATTGGCAGGTGTCGAGGGAGTCTTGGTCGTGATGATCTGACCGGTTTCCTCGTCGACCAGGACAACGTCGGTGAACGTGCCTCCGGTGTCGACCCCGATGCGGACGTTGGGCATGTTCCAGTGTCTACTCAACACCTCCGGTCCTCGGAACCAGCAACGTTCGCCAACGTATCGGTGATTAGTCGGCAGGTGTGGTGCTCCCCACTCCCGGACGAAGGTCGCCGAATTCCGTCCGCGAGGTCACCAAGGGGGTCGAACTGTATGCTGACCCGCCGTGACTGAAACGCCCGCCCTGTCCGACGCCCTGTCCGACGCCACGCCCAGCGCCGTGTCCGTGGGTTTGTCCCATGCTTTGCTCGGCGCGCCCGCGCATCCCCGCCGGGACGGCGTGCTGCGGTTCTTCCACGGGCCCATGGACTGCGGCAAATCCACGCTGGCGCTCCAGATGAACTACAACCACGGCCGTCAGGGCAGGCGCGGTCTGGTGCTCACGAAGCACGACCGCTCGGGCGGGCCGCAGGTCACCAGCCGCATCGGCCTGGGCCTCGACGCGATCGAGGTCGTGGACGAGCTGAACCTGCTCGACCTGGTCCGCGCCCACGACCAAATCGACTACCTCATCTGCGACGAGGCGTGCTTCTACACCGTGGCGCAGATCGAGCAGCTCGCCGATCTGGTCGACGACCACGGCGTGGACGTCTACGCCTTCGGCCTCGCCTCGGACTTCCGGTCCCAGATGTTCCCCGCGGCGCAGCGGCTGTTCGAGCTGGCCGACGAGGTGCTCCGGCTGCAGGTGGAGGTGCTGTGCTGGTGCGGGCGCCAGGGCAGGCTGAACGCCCGCGTCGTCAACGGGGTCATGGCGCGGACCGGTGAGCAGGTCATGATCGCCGACACCGACGGTTCCGAGGTGCACTACCGCGTTCTGTGCCGCCGCCACCACCGCAGCGGCGACCTCGGCGCCTCGGAACCGGCGCAGCTCCTGTCCATGCCCTGAGCCGGAAAGACCCGGAAAGAAGCCGGAACCCGCCGCTTACGGGCCCCGGCGGTTACGGAGCGGAGGCGAGGTCCATGAGGCGTGCGGTGAGGTGCTCCTCGTCCCCGTCGATCAGCGCGGCGGCCACCCGCCACCAGGCGAACCACTCGGCGCTGCGCCACATCCAGTCCACCCGCTCCACGGCGGCGACCACGTCGCCGCGCACCTCCCAATCCGGCCCGGCGATCTCCCCGGTGGCGCCGTGCCGTACGGCCCAGTCGCGCAGGGCGGCGGAGACGGCGGCGTCCACGGGCTCGGCGTAGGGGTCGGGGTTCTCCCCCGGAAGCGGGTGGGGGCCGAGCCCGGCGGCCACGCCCCAGCTCCACTGGGCCTCGGCGGGGCGGGAGTAGCGCAGGGAGCCGAAGTCGAGGTTGGACCCGAGCCGGCCGTCCCCGCGGGCGACGACCACGGCGTCCAGGCGGCCCCCGGCATCGAACGCCACGACCAGGCGCTCACCGGCCCGCGCGTCGCCGGGGACCTCGACGCGGTCCTCGGCCTGCCAGGAGTTCAGGTCCGCCGAGCCGGCGGGGGGACCCCACAACGCGTCGGCCACGTCGTCGGAGATCCAGGCGGCCAGCATCTCCAGCACGGTCAGGTCGCTCCACGGCTCGACGGCCATGGCGGTGGCGAGCACCTCGTCCGGCGGCGGCTGCTTCCCTCCCCGGCTCCTCGTCCACCACTCGCCGCCGAGGTCGGCCGTCCCGACGTGCAGCGCGGCCACGGCGGCCAGCTCGGACGACCGCCGCGTCAGCGGAGCCTCGCGGGCCAGCCCGGCGGCGCGCTCCGCGCGGTCACCGCCCAGTACGGCACGGGCCTGGCCGAGCAGCCTCGCCGCCGTGGGCCGGTCCTCGCCCAGAAGGTCACGTATCAGCCGTCTGGCCTGGGATCGAGCGTCCTCCGCATGAGCCTCGCGCATACGGTCAAGGTACGCCGCTAGATCGCTAACGGCGAGACCTTTGGCGTCCGAGGACCCAGCCGATGACGGCGCTGCCGAGTGAGATGCCCGCGCCCATCCCGAAGGCGGCCAGCAGCGACCAGGCCGGCACGCCCTGCCGGACACGGGTAAGCGTCTCGCCGGGACGGACGAAGACCTGAGGGGCGGCCTGGTCAATGGCGGCGGGCCCGGCGAGCTCCGGAGTCAGATCCCCGGCCGCCGTCGCCGGGGCGGAGAGAAGATGCCGCTCGACGGCGGAGAAGAACTCGCCCGCCGTCTTCTTGGCCACCGAGCCGAGCATGCGCTGGCCCACCCCGCCGATCATGCCGCCCACGACCGCCTCGGCGTCGTAATCCACGCGGGTGCCGCCGTCCACCTCACTCAGCCGCACGAGGACGGTGGCCTCGACGGTGCCCGGGGCGCCCTGCCCGTGCGCCCTGAGCACGAACCGCTCGGGCTCCTCCGGGTCGGCGAGCGCGACCTCGCCCTGGTAGACGCCCTTGATCGACGCGACCCCGGCGGTCACCGTCATTTTGTAGACGTCGTCCCCGACCTCCTCCAGGCGCTCGCAGCCGGGGATCGTCCGGACCAGGACGCCGGGGTCCTGCAGGGCGTTCCAGACCCGATCGCGCTCCACCCCGAGCAGCGCACTGCCAACGACCTTCATGGGCCACCTCCGATGCCGAGCACACTAGACAATCACGGAGACCGGCGAGAACGGCAACATCTGCCTCCCGCTTCCGTCGCGGTCGTGCAGAGTCCACAGCCGTTCATCGGGCGGACGCTCCCTTCAGAACAGGTCGACGGTCTCCTCCAGGGTCATGTCGTCGTCACCCACGGGCACGGCGCGGAAGGACACGGGCCCTGCGCGGAGGACGTCGAGTGCTCGCTCCGTCAATCGCGCGGCGTACCGGGGAATCAGCCGAGCGACGGACGAAGATTCGATGAGATCCGCCCACTATTGGTGGCGTGCTCGCGAAGGGCACTCCCGGCGGGACGGGGCGACGGTCCCTGGCGGCCGGGACCGCTCGACCCGCATTCTGAGCACCGCACGCTTGAGCACCTCCGGTGCCGCGAGCCGGGGACCTGGGGGCTTCCCGGCTCCGCGACGACGTCCTGTGACCGAAATCGCACTCCCTCGCGGCACCGCACTCTCCCATTGCTCTACAACTCGTAGTACTACTGGAAGTAGAACTACGCGCTGTAGAGCTCCGGCACCCGCGAGGGGGACATGGACGCGTTGGACCTGGCACGGTGGCAGTTCGGGGTCACCACCGTTTACCACTTTCTTTTCGTACCCCTGACGATCGGGCTCGGCGTGTTCGTCGCCGGGCTGCAGACCGCGTGGCTCCGCACGGGCAAAGATCACTACCTGCGGCTCACCAAGTTCTTCGGGAAGCTCTTCCTGATCAACTTCGCCATGGGCGTGGTCACCGGACTCGTGCAGGAGTTCCAGTTCGGCATGAACTGGAGCGAGTACTCGACCTTCGTGGGCGACGTCTTCGGGGCGCCGCTGGCGATGGAGGCGCTGCTGGCGTTCTTCCTGGAGTCGACCTTCCTCGGCCTGTGGATCTTCGGCTGGGACCGGCTGCCCAAGAAGGCGCACCTCGCCTGCCTGTGGGCCGCCGTCATCGGGTCCAACCTCTCGGCGTACTTCATCCTCGCGGCCAACGCCTGGATGAAGCATCCGGTGGGATACGAGGTCGTCGGCGGCCGTGCCCGCATGACCGACCTGTGGGCGGTGCTGACGAACTCGACGGCCCTCGCCCAGGTCCCCCACGTGGTCGCCGCGGCCTTCGTGGTGGCCGGCGGCTTCGTGATCGCGGTCAGCGGCTATCGGATCCTGCGCGAGCGTGGGCTCCCGCTGACGCCCCACCGCCGTGTCCCCGCCGGCATGGCCGACCCGGACGCGACCGTGCCGCTTCGCCGGCCGCCCGGCATGTGGCGGACCGCCCTGCGCGGCGCGCTCGTCATGACGGCGATCGCGGGCGTCGTGGTGGCCGGAAGCGGCGACCTGTCCGGGCAGCTCCTGCGCGAGCAGCAGCCGATGAAGCTGGCCGCGGCCGAGGGCCTGCGGCACGACACCGCCGCCGCGCCCTTCAGCCCCGTGCCCGGCGTGGAGATCCCCGGCCTCCTCAGCATCCTGGCCGCGCACGACCCGGACGCGCGGGTCCAGGGCATCGACGACATCCAGCGGCGGTACGCCACGTCCTTCGGCCCCGCCGACTACACCCCCAACCTGCCGGTCGTCTTCTGGTCGTTCCGCGTGATGGTCGGTTTCGGCATGGCCACGGTCGGCCTGTCGGTGCTCGGGCTGTGGCTCACTCGGCGTCCGAAGAAGCGTCGCGGGAGCCGTACGGAAAGGCCGGTTCCGAGCTGGTTCGCCCGCCTGTGCGTGCTGGCGCTCCCCCTTCCCACGATCGCGATCATCGCGGGCTGGCTGCTCAGCGAGATCGGCCGCCAGCCGTGGACCGTCCAGGGTGAGCTGATGACGGCGGCCAGCGTGTCGCCCGGCGTCAGCCTCGCCGAGGTGGCGATCACCCTGGCCGCCTTCACGGTCCTGTACGGCGTGCTGGCCCTGGCCGAGGGCGCGCTGATGCTCCGCCACATCAAGGCCGGGCCCGAGCCCGCGCCGGCCGAGCCGGTGCACTCCGACCCCGACGTGGTGCGGCTCACGCCCACCCTCATGTACTGAGGAGCCCCCCGATGACGTTGACGACGTTCTGGTTCACAGTGATCGCGTTCCTCTGGACGGGCTACTTCGTGCTGGAGGGGTTCGACTTCGGCGTGGGCGCGCTGATGCCGCTGCTCTCCCGGAACGAGGCCGACCGCAAGCAGGTGATCGGCACGATAGGCCCGGTCTGGGACGGCAACGAGGTCTGGCTGATCACGGCCGTGGGCGCGATGTTCGCCGCCTTCCCGGCCTGGTACTCGGGCCTGCTGAGCAGCTTCTACCTCCCGCTCTTCCTCATCGTCGCCGGTCTGATCGTCCGCGGTGTCGGCCTGGAGTGGCGCGGCAAGGTCTCCTCCCGGAGGGAGCTGGCGCTCTGCGACGCCGGGATCGTGACCGGCAGCGTGCTGACCGCCTTCCTGTGGGGCGCGATCTTCGGCAACCTGCTGTACGGCACGGCCTTCGCGACCATCCTGGGCGGCGCGCTCTCCCTGACCCTGGCGGTGCTCCACGGCGCGGTCTTCGTGGCCCTCAAGACCACCGGGCCGGTCCGCGCCCGCGCCCGCATGGCCGCCCTGCTGGCCTCGGTGGGCGCGGTCCCGGCGGCGATCGCGGCGCTGTCCGCCATCCCGGCCGACCACGGGTCGGCGTGGATGTGGGCCGCCGCGCTGGTGGCCGTGTCGGCCCTGGCGGCCGGGGTGGCGCTGGTCTGGCGGCGGCGCGAGGGCATGGCGTTCACCGCGACCGCGACAGCCATCGCGGCGACCACCGCCGCGCTGTTCGGCGCCCTGTGGCCGGCTCCGCTGCCCGGCCTGACGGTCGCCGAGGCGGCGTCGGCGCCCTACACCCTGACCGTCCTGACGTGGATCGGCCTCATCGCCCTGCCCGGCGTCATCGCCTACCAGTCCTGGACCTACTGGGTCTTCCGCAAGCGCCTGACCTCAGCGGTCTCGGACATATCCGTTCATTAGATCTTTCCACTGAGAACTGCCATAAGAAATGGCTACCTTTCTCGCATGAGGATGTCATTGAGAGAGGCCATACCAACGTTCCATACTGACAGTATGGAACGCACGAAGAAGATCACGCTTTCGGTGGAGGAGACGGTCGTCGAGCAGGCCCGCGCGGCGGCCTCTCGCGAAGGGCTCTCCTTGTCGGCCTGGGTCACCCGGACGATGAAGCGTGAGGCGCTCGCCGCCGAGGCGGCCGCCGTGGTGGCGGCGGAGCCGCGGATGCGGGAGCTGCTCGACCAGCATCGGGCCGCGAGCCGCGCAGCCTTGGCGCGAGCGTTGGAAGGCGCAGCGTGAGGCGTGGCGAAATCTGGCAGGCGCTCGGCGAGTATCACGTCCTGGCCGTCGGCGCGACCGAGGTATACGACGTCCGCGAGGACATCGCGGTCGTACCTCTGATTCCCGACATCGGGCTGACCGCCGCGACCTTGCCGAAAGTGGGCGACCGCTTGGCGCACTGCGCGCTGCTCTCGGTGGTCAGCAAGGCGGAGTTCACCCGCAAGACCGGCGAGGCCCGCGACGCCGAGTTCCGCACTGTGCTGGACGGGCTCCGGCTTGTGCTGGGATTCTGAATATCACCGCGCGAGGCGGAGGGCGTGGAGGTCGGAGGGGGAGATGGGCATCCGGTCGATGGGAATGCCCTCGGCGTCCTCGATGGCGGCGGCGATGACGGCGGAGACCGGGATGACCCCCGCCTCCCCCGCGCCCTTGACCCCGAGCGGGTTCAGCGGTGAGGGCGTCTCCAGGTGGGCCGTCTCGATCCGCGGCACCTCGGTGGCGTAAGGCATCAGGAAGTCCATGAACGAGGCGTTCAGCAGCTGTCCGTGCTGGTCGTAGACCATCTTCTCGTAGAGCGCGCCGCCGACGCCCTGGGCCACTCCCCCGTGGATCTGCCCCTCGACGATCATCGGGTTGATGAGCTTGCCGCAGTCGTGCACGACGGCGTACCGGAGGATCTTGATCTCGGCGGTCAGCGGGTCGGTCTCGACTATCGCGGCGTGCATGCCGGAGGCGAAGGTCGACCGGATCGGCGAGTAGTAGTCCCTGCCCTCCAGGCCCGGCTCCTCTCCTTCGCCGACCGGCGGCCGATCGGGCGAGGGCGAGGAGGCGAACTGGGTGGCCCGCCGCGTCTCGTCGTCGAACGCGTATCGCAGGGGGTTCGACAGGACCGCGATCGTCGAGAGCGGGATCGACGCCGACGGCGCGCCGACCACGTGGACGACGCCGTCGGTGATCTCCAGGTCGCGCGGGTCGGCCTCAAGCGCGTCCGCCGCGATCCTCAGGGCCTTCTCCCTGACCTTGCGGCAGGCGAGCGCGATGGCGTTGCCGCTGACGACCGCCGCCCGCGAGGCGAAGGTCCCTACGGCGTACCCGAACCGCCGCGTGTCGCCGGTCACGACGGACACCTTCTCGAACGGCACGCCGAGCTCGGTCGCGACGATCTGGGCGAAGACCGTCTCGTGGCCCTGCCCCTGCGAGGTGAGGCCGGTCGAGACGTGCACCCGCCCGTCGGAGGTGACCTGCACGTGGCCGCCCTCGTAAGGCCCGACTCCGGTGCCCTCGACATAGCAGCCGACGCCGATGCCGATCGTCCGCCCCTCGGCGGCCGCCTGGGCCCGCATGGCCGGGAAGGAGTCCCAGCCGATCAGCTCCTTGAGCATCCGCAGCGACTCGGGGTAGTCCCCGCTGTCGTAGATCAGCGGCCTGCCGTCCTGGAAGGTCATGCCCTGGTCGTAGGGGAACTCGTCCGGCTGGATGAAGTTCGCCGCCCGCACGTCGGTCCTGTCCCGGCCGAGGTGGGCCGCGATGCGGTCCATCGTCCGCTCCATGCAGAACACGCCCTGCGGGCGACCCGCGCCGCGGTACGGCGTGACCTGCACGGTGTTGGTGTAGATCGAGGAGAACTCCACCCGGTAGGCGCCGATCTTGTACGGCCCGAGCAGCTGGGTCGAGGTGACGATGGGCACGATGATCCCGTACGGCGTGTAGGCGCCGTTGTCGTGCAGGATGTTGACGTCGAGGCCGAGGACCCGTCCGTCGTCGTCGAAGCCCACCCGGACGTACTGCACCTGGGCCCGCTCGTGCGCCGAGGAGATGAAGTGCTCGCGCCGGTCCTCCGTCCACTTGATCTCGCGATCCAGCAGACGGGCCGCCCACGGGACGAGGATCTCCTCCGGCCAGGGGTGGACGATCTTGACGCCGAAGCCGCCGCCCACGTCGGGCGCGATGACCTCCACCTTGGGCAGCGGGAGCCCGAACTTGGCCGCGATCGCCATCCGCACGCTGGTGGACGTCTGCGTGGAGGAGTAGACCCGCAGCGACTCGTCGTCGGCGTCCCAGCGGGCGTAGACGCCCTTCCCCTCCAGGGGCGTGCAGGCGCTGCGCTCGATGTCCAGCCGGAACGCGAGCGTGTGCGGAGCGGCCTCGATGGCCTCGCGGGCCGACCGCCCGTCCGGCGCCGGGACCTCCTGCACCATGTGCGCCGCGACGTTGCCGGGCACGTCCTCATGGACCAGGTGCGCGGCCTGCGCCGCCTCCTCCACGCCGACGACCGGCTTGAGGATCTCGTAGTCGACCTCGATGAGCGAGCAGGCGTCCTCGGCCACATAGCGGTCGCGGGCGACGACCATGACGACGGGCTCGCCGACGTGCCGCACGACCTCCCGCGCCAGCGGGTAGGCCGTCCGGCCGTGCGTGAGCGCGGGATGCGGGATCAGCAGCGGCAGCGGCTCGGCCAGGACGCCCGGCAGGTCCTCCCACGTGTAGATGGCGACGAGCCCGTCCACGTCCAGGGCGGCGGCGACGTCGATGTCCCTGATCCTCGCGTGGGCGTGCGGCGACCTCACGAAGGCCGCCGCCAGCGCGTTCCCGCCCAGGTCGTCGAGGAAGCGCCCCCGGCCCGTGATGAGCCGGGCGTCCTCGCGCCGCTGGACCCGCTCCCCGAACACCCCCGTCACGTGCTCTCTCGTCGGTTCGCTTCGCTCGCTCATCCGGCCTCCTCGGCCTGGATCTCCGCGGCGCGGTGGACCGCCTTGATGATGTTCTGGTAGCCCGTGCACCGGCAGAGGTTGCCCGAGATCGCCTCCAGCACCTCCTCGTCGTCCGGCGCCGGGTTGTCCCGCAGGAACGCCGTGGCCGTGCACAGGAAGCCGGGGGTGCAGAAGCCGCACTGGAGGCCGTGGCACTCGGCGAAGGCCCGCTGGACCGGCGAGAGCTCCCCGCCGGTCGCGAGCCCCTCGACCGTGGTGATCTCGCGGCCGTCCACCGTCACCGCGAACGTCAGGCACGACCGGACCGGCTCCCCGTCGAGCAGCACCGTGCACGCGCCGCAGACGCCGTGCTCGCAGCCGACGTGCGTGCCGGTCAGGCCGAGGTCGTGGCGCAGGCAGTCGGACAGGAGCCGCCGCGCCGGCACGGACGCCTCCCGCACGACCCCGTTCACGACCAGCGTAATCGCATGATTCACAGTGTGATTCACAGTGCCCCCTGCCCGGCCTCGTCCGCGGCGCTCCTCAGTGCCCGGGTCACGAGGACGCCGGTCAGGTGCCGCCGGTAGGTGGCCGTCGCGTGGATGTCCTCCTCAGGGTCGATCCGATCCTGTACGGCTCTCGCGACCGCGTCCCAGTCGGCCGACGCAGCCGGGCGGGGGCCGCACACTTCGGTCACGTCGACCACCACGGGGACCGGCCCGACGCTGACGCAGGCCACCCGGGCCGCGGCGATCCGGAAGTCCTCGTCGAGCGTCACGGCGGCGGCCACGCCGGCCATCGCGTAGTCGCCGTGCCGCCGGGCCACCTCGCAGAACGCCGTGCCGGACCGCTCGGGCAGCGCGGGGAAGAACGCCGAGACCGCCAGCTCGCCCGGCGCGAGGTCCGACTCCAGCGGACCGGTGAAGAACTCCGCCGCCCCCACCTCCCGCTCGCCGCCGAGGCGCGCGAGCCGTACGGAACCTCCGAGGAGGGCGAGGACCGCGGGCAACTCGGCCGACGGGTCGGCGTGGACGAGGCTGCCCACCACGGTCCCGCGGTTGCGGATCACCGGGTGGGCGACCAGCCGCAGCGCCTGACCCAGGAGCGGCTGTACGGCTCTCGCCGCGGCCGAGCGCTCGACGGCGGCGTGCCGGGCCAGGGCGCCCACGCGCACCCCGCCCGGCCCGGCCGCGATCGTGTCCAGCTCCGCGACGCGGTTGATGTCCACGAGGTGGGCCGGCGCGGCCAGGCGCATGTTGAGCAGGGGGATCAGGCTCTGGCCGCCGGCCAGCACCTTGCCGTGCGGCCCCACCTCGGCGAGGACCTGGAGGGTCTCGCCGAGGCTCGCGGGGCCGTGGTAGTCGAACGGGGGTGGTTTCACCAGCGCGGCGCCCCGGTCCGGCCTGGGGCCGCCGCCCGGCGGTCAGCCGCTCGCATCTCGCTCGAATCCGATCTCGCCACCGGAGACCTCCTTCACGGGCCTGCCCGCCACGGCGCGGAGCAGGTGATACCCACCAAGTACCACGATGGTGCCGAGCGCGATGCCCGCGAGCGAGAAATCGCCGGTGATCTGGTGGGTCACCGGCCCGACCGCGAGGATGATGCCCGCGCCGATCGGGACCATGTTGACCGGGTCGGAGAAGTCGACCCGGTTCTCGATCCAGATCTTCGCGCCGAGCAGGCCGATCATGCCGTAGAGGATGACCGTGACGCCGCCGAGCACGCCGTCCGGCGTGGCCGACACGAGCGCGCCGAACTTGGGGATGAGGCCGAAGAGGATCGCGATGACGGCGGCGATGTAGTAGGCGGCCGTCGAGTAGACGCGGGTGGCGGCCATGACGCCGATGTTCTCGGCGTAGGTGGTCGTCGGGGAGCCGCCGACCGCGCTCGCGACGGCGGTGCCGACGCCGTCACCGATGATCGCCCGGCCCATGTACGGGTCCACGTCGGTGGCGGTCATCGAGCCGACGGCCTTGACGTGGCCCACGTTCTCCGCGATCAGCGCGATGACGGCGGGCAGCACCAGCACGATCGCCGACACCTGGAAGCTCGGGGCGTGGAAGTGCGGCAGGCCGATCCAGTCGGCCTTGGCCACGTTGTCGAAGTTCATCCGGAAGTGCGAGGTGACCTCGCCGGTGGCGGTGGGCGCCGTGATCTTCCCTGCCGTCAGGTCCAGGATCCAGGACAGCGCGAAGCCGAAGACCAGGCCGAGGAGGATGCCGATCCGGCCGAGGAAGCCCTTGAAGAGCACGAGGAAGACGGCGGTGGCGATCATCGTGGCCAGCGCGACCCACTGGTCCTTGGGCCAGTAGAACTGAGCGACGACGTAGGCCAGGCCGAAGCCGATCAGCATGACGACCGCGCCCGTCACGACCGGCGGGAAGATCCGGTGGATGACCCCGACGCCGAGGAAGTGGATCGCGACGCCGACCGCGGCGAGGACGAGGCCGGCGACCAGGATCGCGCCGGTGACCGTGGCGCTGTCGCCCTCCGCCGCGCGGATCGCGACGACCCCGCCGACGAACGACGCGGACGTGCCCAGATAGCTCGGGATCCTGCCCTGGACGATCAGCAGGAACAGGATCGTGGCGACGCCGGACATCATCACGGCGACGTTCGGATCGAGCCCCATCACGATCGGGAACACGAAGGTCGCGCCGAACATCGCGATGACGTGCTGGGCGCCGAATCCGACCATGCGCGGCCAGCTCAGCCGCTCGTCCGGCTTGACGACGGCGCCCGGTGCCAGGGCCTTTCCGTCGCCGTGCGGTGTCCATCTGAGAGCCATGTGAGCCCCTTCAGCTAACGGACCGTGGGCCGGTGGCCGCCCCGAAGCCGTCGGCCGTTTGGGGCACTGTAGGACCGCCGTCCCCGCCAGACATGGGCATGATCTGCCAAAGCGGCGGGGGTCCCGGCGTCACACCACGCGGATCTCGAAGCCGTCGCCGCTGACGACCTGCCCGGCCCGGATCTTGCACGCCTTGCGCAGCTCCACCTCGCCGTCCACCCGGACGTTTCCCTCGGCGATGAAGTGCTTGGCCGCGCCTCCGCTCTCCGTGACGTAGCAGTACTTCAGCAGGTCGCAGAGGGGGATGTAGTCGCTATTCAGCTCGAACGTCTCTTTCACGCCGCCAGCTTAGGTTCAGATGCCGCGCATGCGGAGCACGTGGAGCGCCAGGGTGAGGTTCAGCCGCAGATGGGCGTCCTCTGTGAAGTTACCGAGCAGCCGCTCCAGCTTCCCGATCCGGTAGCGCAGCGTGTTGTAGTGGAAGTGCAGCCTGCGCGCCGTCTCGGCGACGTTGAGGTTGGTCTCCAGCAGCACCTGGAGCGTCCGGCGCAGGTCGGCGTTCTCCGTGTCGTCGTCTCCCGCCAGCGAGCCGAGCGTCTCCCGCACGAAGGCGTGCAGCTCGTCGGTGTCGTTCACCAGCGAGAGCAGCCGGTAGACGCCCAGCTCGTCGAAGTGGGCGACCGCCCCCGAGCCGTGCAGCTGGCGGCCCACCCTGGCGGCCTTGAGCGCCTGGCCGTACGCGCCGGGGAGGGCGTCGGCCCCCGGGGCGACCCGGCTGAGCCCGGTGGAGAAGGTGCCGTCGGAGATCGCGGACAGGGCGTCCCGCGCGAGCCTGGTGGCGTCGACGGCCGCGCCGACGATGGCGACCACCTCGTGTGAGAAGCCCGCCACGGCGCCGCGCGGGTCGTACCTGCGGACGGCCGCCTGCCAGGCCGCGAGCAGGCGGTCATGGGTGGAGCGCTCCTCGGCGTCGGGGTCGATCTCCGCCACGAGCACGCTCACCGGGCGTTCCAGGTCCCACCCGAACGCCTTGGCGCGCTCGACGACCCGGCCGCCGCCCCGGCCGGTCAGCACGTCTCTCAGGAAGTCGGCGCGATATTTGCTCTCGACCGCGTTGACGGCCTCCTGCTTGGTGATCACGAGCGCCGCCACGGTCGCCGCGCGCTCCAGGATGCCGATGTCGCTCGGCGTGAGCGTGCCGGCCGCGCTGTACGCCACGATCCTGCCGTGGTGGTGGCCGCCCGCGACGACGGGCACGGCCGCGTGGTGGCCCTCGGCCCCGGCGGCAGCGACGCCGGCCTGACGCAGCGTCGCGACCTGCTCGGCCTCCCCGGCCGTGGCGAGGAGCTGGCCGGAGGCGTCCACCGCGCCGACGGCCACGTGGAGCAGCCCGGCCACCTCGGCCGTCACCTCGCGCATGCCTCCCCCGGCGAGGACGATCTGGACCAGGGCGCGGTGGGCCTCCTCCGCCCGCGCGAGGATCGCGGCCTGCCGGTTGAGGATGTCGGTGAGGACCTGGTTGAGGATGTCGTCGAACCCCACGTCGTTGGGCAGCAGGATCAGCGGGAAGCCGAGCCGGTCGGCCTGCTCGACCATCTCGCCCGGCAGCTCGTCGAGGTAGCGGCCCAGCTTGATCGCCAGGGCGGCCAGCCCGCGCTCGTCGAGGTCCGCCACGAGCCGGTCCAGCGACTGGGGCGTGTTGCGCAGCGGGTAGCCCGTGGTGAGCAGCAACTCGTGCGGCTTCACCCAGGCGAGGATGTCGGGCACCTCCATGACGTTGAGCCGCTGGACGATGCGGTCGAGGCCGCTCTTGCCGGCGATCAGCCGCGCGTCCGCGAGAGTGGAGACCCCGAGCACCTCGCCCACCGACACGCCGTGGAGGATTGTTCCAGTGCTGGCCAGCCGCATCGCCGGGGGGGCGGGGTCCGTCGTCATCGTGCGCTCCGAGAGTCGTGCTTCTCCCGCAGATTGTGCAGGATCAAACTGACTGGCAGGAAGAGCCAAGCATTTGGCCGACTGTTGGCATCTTTCTCCGTACGGACCGTGCCAACGGCGCTCTAGCGTCGGCAGCGACCCTGCTTGCCGGGGAGGTGTCGGGAGGTTCGGTGACTGTTGGCACGCGCCCGAGAGCACGGCGGGCGACCGCGACCGCGTCCCGGTTCACGGGGAATCCCGTCTACGCGAGCGGAGCGGCCAGCGTCGCGCTGCGCCCGGCCCTGGAGTCCCCGCGCCGCCCGGCCCGCGTGCTGGCGGCCTTCCCGCTCGCCGTCTACCTGGAGGTCAGGAGCGAGACCGAGCCGCACGTCATCGCCGTCGTCACGGGTAAGGCGACCCGGCTGCCGAACGCGGTCGTGCTGAGCGAGCCCCTCGACGGCTTCTCCGCCGGCGACGACGGCTGGGTCGGCGACGGGTCCATAGAGATAGGCGGGCATCGAGAGCACCTCGGCATCCAGGTCCGCCGCTGGTGGGACCCGGCCCCGCGGCTCGGCCCCACCGATCCCGTACGGCTGACGCAGGCGCTCACGCTTCTGGAGGAGATCCGCGCCGCGTCGCCGAGACGGCCGGGGCTCGATCCCGCCGGAGCCCCCGGGCTGCTCGCGGACGGCTGCCGGGCGGGCTCGCTCATCGACAGCGTCACGGCGGCAGAGCGGCTGATCGGGCTGGGCCCGGGGCTGACGCCGAGCGGCGACGACATGCTGGCCGGCCTGCTGGTCGCGCTGCGGCACCTCGGACTCGCCGCGGGCGTCCCCAGGGCCGTATGGCTGGCCGACTGGCTGGCCGCCACCGTGACCTACGACGCGCGCACCCGCACGACGCCGATCTCGGCCACGCTGCTCCACTGCGCCGCCCGGGGGGAGGCCAGCCAGGAGGTGCTCGGGGTCCTGCGCGGCGTGGCCGGCCATCAGCCCCTGGAGCCCGCCGCGCACCGGCTGCTCCGCCTCGGCCACACCTCGGGCGCCGACATGGCCTGGGGCGTCCACATCGGCCTTTCGGCCGTACTTTCCCAAAGTGCCCTGCTTTCGCACAGTGCCGTCCTGTCTCATGGGGAGCGCTCGTGAACGATCTGGTCGAGGTGCGCGCCGGGGTCTACCACGACTCGGTGAGCCTGATGCGCGTGAGCCGGTCCCTCACCGGCCGGGCCGGGGTCACCGTCGCCATCGTCGCGATGGCCACCGAGCTCAACGTCGAACTGGCCCGCGACGTCGGCTTCGCCGTACCGGCGGCGACGGCGGGCGACCTGCTCGTCGCGATCAGAGCCTCGTCGGAGGAGGAGCTCGCGGCGGCGGCGGCCGAGCTGGAGCGGCAACTCGCGGCGAAGGCGTCCGGCGGCGGTGGCGCGGGAGCCGGCGCGGCGCTCCCCCGCACCACACGCTCGGCGGCCCGGTCGTGGGACGCGACGGTGGCGCTCGTGAGCGTTCCCGGTGAGCACGCCTTCGTCGAGGCGGCCGACGCCGTGGAGGCCGGGCTCTCCGTCATGATCTTCAGTGACAACGTGCCGGTCGAGCAGGAGATCCTGCTCAAGGAGCGCGCCCGGGAGAAGGGCGTGCTGGTGATGGGCCCGGACTGCGGGACCGCGGTGATCGGCGGCGCGGGCCTTGGCTTCGCGAACGTGCTGCGGCCCGGTCCCGTCGGGGTCGTGGCCGCCTCGGGCACCGGCGCGCAGCAGGTGACGAGCCTGCTCGACCTCGCCGGAGTCGGCGTCAGCCACGTGCTCGGTGTCGGCGGCAGGGACCTGTCCGCCGAGGTGGGCGGCCGATCGGCCGTTCAGGCGCTGCGGGCGCTCGACGCCGACCCGGCCACCGAGCTGATCGTGCTGATCTCCAAGCCGCCCGCCCCCGAAGTGGCCGCGGCCGTGCGGGAGCTCGGCCTGTCGAAGCCCCTCATCGCGGCGCTGCTCGGGCCGGGGCAGGACGACCTGACGACGGCGGCCGAGAAGGTGCTCGGCGCGCTCGGCAGGCAGATCCCCGGCTGGCCGTCATGGCCCGCCGAGCAGTCCGGCGGCAGGCGGCAACCGGGCACTGACCAACCGGGCACCGAGCGGTCCGGTGCCGAGCAGGCCGACGGCGCCGGGCAGGCGGGCGCGGCGCGGTCCGGGGGAGGCGTGCTTCACGGGCTGTACTCGGGGGGCACGCTCTGCACCGAGGCCGAGCTGATCGCCCTCGCCGGCGGCGACGTGTCCGGGGAGTTCACCGACTTCGGCGACGACGAGTACACGCGGGGGCGGGCGCATCCGATGATCGACCCGGCGCTGCGCCTGGAGGCGCTCGCCGCCGTCGGCTCGGGCGTCGTCCTGCTCGACGTCGTGCTCGGCCACGGGGCCGATCCGGACCCGTCCGCCTGGCTGGCGCCCGCGGTGGGGGACGCCCGCGCGAGGGGCGTCGCCGTGGTGGTCGCGCTCGTGGGCACGGACGGCGACCCGCAGGGGCTGCGGGATCAGGCCGCCCGGCTGAACGCGACGGGAGCCGCGGTGTTCACGTCCAACGCGGCGGCCGCCCGCCACGCCCGCCTCCTCGCGGGCGCATGATCACGAGACGCGTTCGCCCAGGTCGCGCCGGAGCGCGGGGAATGTGCGCATGATCACGAACCGTGTCTGCCGTGGTCATGCCGGAGAGCGGGGAACATGTGCATGATCACAAACCTAAGGGGGGGTGCTCGATGACGCTGTCGATGCTGAACGGCGAGCCGCGTGTGATCACGGTGGGGGCGTCGGTCCTCAGCGAGGCGCTGGACGCGCAGGCCGTGCCGCAGGCCCGCGTCGATTGGCGGCCGCCGCTTCCCGGCACCGCCCCCGCGCTGGCCAAGGTGCTCGCCAGGCTGCTCGCGGACCCGCGCCGGGAGCGCGCCAACGAGGTCGCCGTGGGCCGGCTGCTGTCCGCCCGCCCCCATCTTGTCGGCGTACGGCCGGCCCGTGATGTCCTGGGGCTGGAGCCCGGCACGTTCTTCCACGCCGGGCCGCCCATCACCTGGGAACGGGCCTCCGGCCCGATGCGGGGGGCGCTCATCGGCGCGATGCTGTTCGAGGGCCTGGCCGCGTCCCCGGAGGAGGCCGAGCGCAGGCTCTCATCCGGCGGAATCACGCTCGACCCCTGCCACCACCACCGCACGGTCGGTCCGATGGCCGGGGTGGTCAGCCCGTCGATGTGGATGCTGGAGGTCGTCGACGCCGAGCACGGCGGCACGGCCTACTGCTCGCTCAACGAGGGCCTCGGCAAGGTCCTGCGCTACGGCGCGTACGGACCCGAGGTGATCGACCGGCTCCGCTGGATGGGCGAGGTGCTGGGGCCGGTGCTCCAGGCGGCGCTGGAGCGGAGCGGACCGCTGGACCTCCGGTCGCTCATCGCCCAGGCGCTGCAGATGGGCGACGAGCTCCACAACCGGAACCGGGCGGCCACCTCGCTGCTGGTCCGCGAGATCGCCCCGGCCATCGTGGACGCCGCGCCGGAGCGCGCGGCCGAGGTGCTGCGTTTCGTCAATGGAAATGATCATTTCTTCCTGAACGCGGGAATGGCGGCCGCGAAAGTCAGCGCGGACGCCGCGCGGAACGTTCCCGGGTCGAGTCTCGTCGTTGCGATGGCCCGCAACGGCACCGATTTCGGAATCCAGGTATCCGGGCTCGGGAATAGGTGGTTCACGGGGCCGGCCGGGGTGCCGGACGGGCTCTACCTCGGCGCGTACGGGCCTGACGACGCCAATCCCGACATCGGCGACTCGACCATCACCGAGACGTCCGGCCTGGGCGGCTTCGCGATGGCGGCGGCCCCCGCGATCGTGCGGTTCGTCGGCGGCGACGTGTCCGACGCGGTCGCCGCCACCACGTCGATGTACGAGATCACCCTGGCCGAGCACCCGGCGTACCAGATCCCCGGGCTCGGCTTCCGCGGCACGCCGGTGGGAATCGACGTCACGCTGGTCGCGCGGACCGGCGTGCTGCCGGTAGTGAACACCGGCATCGCCGGCCGCGTGGCCGGAACCGGGCAGGTCGGGGCCGGGTTGGTGAGCCCGCCGGCCGAGGCGTTCACCGCCGCCCTGGAGGCATTGGCCGACGCTTGAATTCCCTTTGAACCGCTTTTGACCCTAATATCGGTGGCCAGCCTCACATATCAGTGGAATTGGCAGGATCCAGTCGGGGGATCGTGCGAATCTAGCGTGAATTGGGGACCTTCCTATGACGACCGATCGCCTGCTCGGTATGGTCCCCCCTATGCCAGAGGGTCAGAGGCCCCCGGGAAGCGTCCCGCCGGGGGGAACGCCCGAAGGGCAGGGACGTCTCGTGGGCCGGCGCTACCGCCTGCTCTCGCCGGTCGGCCGAGGCGGCATGGGCATGGTCTGGCACGCCCACGACGTGCTGCTCGACCGCGACGTGGCGGTCAAGGAGCTGCTCCTTCCGTTCGGCCTCGACCACGCGGGCACCCAGGTCGCCCACCGCCGCATGCTCCGCGAGGCGCGCTCGGCCGCCAGGCTCTCCCACCCGGGCATCGTGACCGTCCACGACGTCGTCGAGGAGGACGGTCGCCCGTGGATCGTCATGGAACTGGTCCGCGCCTGGTCCCTTGAGCAGGCCGTACGGCAGAGCGGGCCGCTCCCCGTGGTCCAGGCCGCCGAAATCGGCATCCGGGTGCTGGACGCGCTCCGCCACGCGCACGCCGCCGGCATCCTCCACCGGGACGTGAAGCCGGGCAACGTGCTGCTCACCGCGGACCGCGTGGTGCTGACCGACTTCGGCATCGCCGCGATCGAGGGCGACGTCAACATCACCCAGACGGGCCTGCTCATGGGCTCCCCGGCGTACATCCCGCCGGAGCGCCTCCAGGGCCGCCCGATCACACACGCCGCCGACCTGTGGTCGTTCGGGGCCACGCTGTACGCCGCCGTCGAGGGCCGGCCGCCGTACGAGGGGCCGGACGCGGTGGCCGTCCTCGGCGCGGTGCTGACGCAGGAGCCGAACCGGCCGCAGCGGGCCGGCGCCCTCCTCCCGGTGATCGAGGGCCTGCTCCGCAAGAACCCCGCCGACCGGATCCCGGCCGCCCAGGTGGCCGACATGCTGGAGCGGGTGCTGCACAGCAACGGCACGGGCCTGCCCGGCCGTGGCCCCGCTCAGGCGTCGATGCCGACTCCGCAGGACTCCACGCCCGTGCGGCTGCTGCCGCCCTTCGACCTGCCGTCCGGGCCGCTGCCGTCGCGCATCATCGAGACGCCGTCGGGCCCCGTCCGCGTGCCGTACACGCCGGAGCAGCTGTCGGACCCCTTCCGCGGCCACTCGCTGAACGCGTCCGGGCCGCACGGGAACCTGACCGAGCCGCACGTGCCGGGGCCCCACCTGACCGGGCCACAGGTGGCAGGCCTACCGGGGCCGCAGGCCGACAGGTCGGGGATGAACGTGTCGGGGCCGCACGCCCTCCCCGCGTTCGACCCGCTGACCTCCCACTCGGGCCCCTCGGGGTCCAGCTACGCGCCCGAGCGGTCACGGGAGGCGATCTGGCCCACGCCGTCGCCCAGCGACCTTCCCGGCGATCTCGCCAGGGACCTCCCCCGTGAGCCGGCCAGGGACGGCTCCGGCGGCCACGCGTCGAACGGCCCCACCCGGAGCCTCTCCTCCGCGGGTGCGGGGACGGGGCGCACAGGGGCAGGAAGCACGGAAACGGGAGGAACGCGCACAGGGGGCACGCGCACGGGCGGCCGCCGGCGCAAGGAGGAGGCCGCGCCGGTCGAGGAGCGCGGATCCCGCTCCGTGGTGCTCATGGCGGTGGCGGCGGTCGCGGTCATCGGCGTCGTCGTGACGGTCCTGCTCGTCGTGCTGCCCAGCGGGCCGGACGACGACCAGAGCACCGCCCGGCAGCCGGCGGTCTCGCTTCCCAGGACGCAGTCGCCGTTCCAGCAGCCGCAGACGGCGGTCGAGGTGCCCAAGGGCTTCAAGAGCGTCAGCCAGGGCGGAGTGTCGGTCGCCGTGCCCAAGGAGTGGACGGCGACGGCCCAGGGCGACGCCGTGACGTTGTCCGGGCCGAAGGACAGCGCGCAGAGCATCAAGGTCCAGAAGATCCCGGACGGCAGCCTGTCCGCGCTCCAGGCCGCCGAGCAGAACCTGAACATCAAGGACTATCCCGACTACACCCAGGTCCAGCTCGGCGAGGCGAACTACCGCTGGCCCGCGGCCGACTGGGAGTACACCTACACGAACTCCAGCAAGGTGACCGTCCACACGGTGACCCGCTACCTGGAGGCCAAGGGGCAGGCCTACGCCATCACGTTCAGCTCGCCCGACTACGACTGGAACGAGTCCGCCGCGCCCGTACGGCAGGCCCTCTGGAGCACCTTCACCCCCGCGTAGAAGCCGAAGGCCTGGTCTCCGTCGCCATGCCCATCCCGTCGCCGTGATCATGCAGGGCTTCCCGGGAAACTCCCGGACGTGCGGTTTCCCGAAACGCGATCATGCACGGATTCCTCCACACTCGGTCTGACCAGCACCTCCCCTCTTCGTGATCATGCAGCGTCCCTCCGACGGACGCGTCCTCACAGTGCATGATCACGCCCGGCAAAGCCGCAGGTAGCACGGTGCGAGCGGGAACACGTGCGTGATCACGCCGAGGGTTGGTCGGGGGCGGGCGTCATTTGGCGTCGGCGTAGCAGGTGACCGGGACGGCCTCCATCGGGAAGCGGACGCCGGTCTGGCCGAACAGGAGCCGGGTGGCCTCCTCCGCCGCCCGTCCGACCGCGGCCTGGACCTCGGGGGCGAGCTCAAGCGGGCAGTGCACCATGACCTCGTCGTGCTGGAAGAACACGAGCCGGGCCCGGCCGGGTAACAGGCCCCGCAGCACGGCCATGAGCGTCAGCGCCCACTCCGCGGCCGTCGCCTGGACGACGAAGTTGCGGGTGAACCGGCCCCGGTTGCGGGCCGCGCCGCCGCCCTCGGGGCCCGACACGAGCTCGCGCCACCGGGCCGACGGCGGCGGGCACGTCCGGCCGAGCCACGACCTGACCAGCCGCCCCTCCTCCCCCGCCCGCGCCGCGTCCTCCACGAAGGCGTACGCCTGGGGGAACCGCTGCCGCATGACGGCCAGCAGCTTGGGCGCGTCGCCGCTGGTCCCGCCGTACATCGCGGACAGCATGGCGATCTTCGCCGAGTCGCGGGACCCGCCGAACGACTGGGCCAGCGCGGCGTAGAGGTCGATCTCCCCGGCCGCCCTCGCGAGGCCGCCGTCCCCCGCCATCGCCGCCAGGACGCGGGGCTCCAGTTGGGCGGCGTCGGCCACGACCAGCGTCCAGCCGTCGTCGGCCACCACCGCCCGGCGCATGACCTTGGGGATCTGCAGCGCTCCTCCGCCGCTGGTGGCCCACCGGCCGCTGACGACGCCTCCCACGACGTACTCAGGCCGGAACCGGTCGCCCTTGACCCATTGGTCGGCCCAGACCCAGCCGTGGAAGCTGTAGAGGCGGGCCAGCTCCTTGTAGGCGAGCAGCGGGCCGACCGCGGGATGCTCGACCTGCTTCAGCACATGGGATCTGGTGGACGGGATCGAGATGCCGGCGCTCTTGAACGCCTTGACGATCTGCTGCGGGGAGTCGGGGTTCATCGGCTGGCCGAAGGCCGCGGCGACCTCGTCGGCCAGGGCCTGGAGCTTGACGGGCCGCATGCCGTGAGCCGGGCGCGGCCCGAGCATCTCGGTGAGCAGCGCGTCGTGGACGTCCTCGCGCCACGGCATGCCGTCGTGGGCCATCTCCGCCGCGATGAGCGCCCCCGCCGACTCGGCGGCCACGAGCAGCCGGAACCGCCCCGGATCGGCCGTCCGGGCGATCCGCCGCCGCTGGTCCTCGAACACCTCGGTGACGAGGTCGGCCTCGGCCACCTCGGGCCCGTCCGATCCCGCCCCGCCGGGCCGCGCCGCCGCCCCCACGCCGCCCGAAGGTCCTGCCCCCACGCCGCCCGAGGCGCCGCCCCACCAAGCCCCGGTGACCGGCTCGAAGAGCGTGGCCTGAGCCCCCTCAGGCGGCTCGTGGGCGTCCTCGGGCACGGGAAGGCCGTGGAGCCGGGCGTAGGCCGCCCGCGCCTGTCTCGGCTCGCCGTAGCGGCCCTCCGCGGCCAGCAGGAGCCCTTCGGTCAGCGCGAGGTCGTGGCAGCGCGAGAGCCGTACCCCTCGGTCGAGGAGCGGCGGGTAGGCGCGCCGCGCGTCCGCCCACACCCACCGGGGCGGCGCCTGGGCCGCCAGTGCCTCCAGGTCCCGTACGGCTGCCGCCAGGTCGGCGGCCCGTGCGGGGGCGCCGCCGACGGGACGGATCGTCCCGCCGCCGTCCGGGTCGGCCGCCACCACCACGTGCACGCCTCCAGGGTGCCAGGCGAGACCGACAATTCCCGTCAAGAGGGCCCGGTCAGAGGGCCGGTCAGAGGGCCCGGTCAGAGGGGGATCTCGACCTCGTCCTCCAGCGGGGGTTCGATCTCCTGCGGCAGGCAGCCGGTGGCGGCGAAGCAGCGGATCTTCAGCCGGTCCCCGGTGACCGACACGTGCAGGAAGCTCTTGAAGAACGGCGGGGTGTCCCAGTCGGACAGCTCGGAGATGTACCGGTGGAAGACACGGCCGACCGGCAGGTGGAACGGCATCGGCCAGCCGCCGAGCAGGCGGGCGGCCCACCGCATCCGCGCGGTGATCGCCGCGCCGGGCGTGGGCCTCGGCGGTCTGTTGCCGATCTGCCGGGACATCAGCGCGAGCCCCTGCTCGGGGGTGATGTAGAGCCAGCGCATCCGCAGCCGCCTGCTGTACAGCAGGCTGTAGAACGACAGCGAGTCGCCGCGCAGCGGGTAGCACTTGAACTCGTCCTCGTGCACGCCGCCCACGTCCACCCTGGGGATCGTGTGCGTGGCGTGCATGAACGCTCCGCCGCCGCCGGAGACGATGTACTGGATCGTCCGGCCGTCCACCCGCACGGGGAAGCGCTGGTAGTTGTGGACGTCGCCGCCGATGGCGGCCACGTAGTGGCTGGCCGGGTCGCGGACGATCTCATCCACCGTGCCGCCGCCCTCGATCGCGCAGGGGTGGTAGTCGTTGCGGACGTAGATCGGCTTCCCGGTGATGAGGATCTTGGGCCGGGGGTCCGCCGAGACGCGGCGCAGCCACTCCCCCTGCTCGCGGTCGATGTCGCCCCTGATCCCGGTGTCGATGCCGACGAGCAGCAGCCTGCCGAGGTCGAGCACCCAGTACGGCGCGGGCTGCACGGCCCTCTGCTCGGGCGCGGGCCGCATCTTCTGGGCCTCCGCCAGTGCGGCCTCGTCGACGGGGTCCGGCTTCTTCCAGAGCAGGCCGCGCAGCCCGCCCGGCGAGAGCCGGAACCCCTGCCGCTCGACCTTGAGGGGCCGCGCGTCGCAGAAGACCCGCATGAAGCCGCCGAGCCCGTCGTACCAGTCGTGGTTTCCGGGAACGGCGTAGATCGGCGCCCGGTAGTCCTTGTAGGGCCGGAAGAACTTGTCGCAGTACTCGTTGCCCGACCCCGTCGGGTAGATCAGGTCACTGGCGACGACCGCGAACGACGTGCCCGAGCCCAGCTTGAGCAGCCCGGGGATCACGGCGTACTGGGAGGCGTCGCCCTCCCCGGTGTCGCCGAGGACGAGGAACGAGTACTCCTCCCCCATCTCGCGCCTGATCCGGAAGTCGGGATCGACGCCCCGCTCGCGCTGCGCGGCCACCCACCTGCGGCGCACCTGCGCCGAGGGGTCGCCGAAGAGCCCGGAGAGGATCTCGTTGCGCGACCGCCAGAGCGTCTTCGGGTTGAGCCAGGTGAAGCTGTTCGTGTTCGGCCGCAGCGCGGCGAACGTGCCGATCTCCTGGCAGTTCCACCCGGCCCCCTCCTCGGAGACCCTGGACGACACCTGCTTCCCGCGCGCCGCCGCCGCGCCGACATCCACCACGCCATCCACCATGGAACAATCTTGACGGTTTTATGGGATCAGCACACGGTTGTCCGCGGGATCAGCCCCCTCTGTCTGTCAGGGTCTACGGGATCAGGACGCCCGGGTTGAGGATGCCCGCCGGGTCGAGGCGCTCCTTGATCCCGCGCAGGATCTCGGCCCCCAGCTCGCCGATCTCCAGCGCGTACGCCTGCCGGTGATCGCGGCCGACCCCGTGGTGGTGCGAGATCGTGCCTCCTGACTGCACGATCGCCTCGCCGGCCGCCCGCTTGGCCCCGGCCCACTGGCCCAGCGGATCGTCCGTCTGCGCGGTCACCACGGTGAAGTAGAGCGACGCGCCCGTGCCGTACACGTGGGAGACGTGGCACATCACGAGCGGCGAGCCGAGGGAGGCGGCGAGCGCCCTCCGCACGGCGTCGTAGAGTCGCGGCACGCCGGACCAGAAGCAGGCCGTCTCCAGCGTCTCCACGGTCGCCCCGGCGGCGAGCAGCGAGTCGCGCAGGTACGGCGCGGCGTAGCGGCCGTGCGCCCACTTCTCCCCCGGCTCGGGGCCGAGGTAGACGCCACCCATCTCGGCCAGCGTGGCGGCGGTCCGCTCCCGCCGGTACGACACGTCGCCGGGCGTGCCCTCGTAGCCCGCCACGACCAGGCAGCCGGAGTCCGACGACAGCGAGCCGAGATCGCTCGGCTTGGCCAGGCCCACCATGGTCTCGGCCTCGTCCGACAGCCGCAGGACGGTCGGCAGCGGCCCCTCCTGCGCGAGCCGCCGCAGCGCGGCCACCCCGGCGGGGAAGGCCCCGAAGCGCCAGCCCTCGTAGACCCGCAGCTCGGGAGCGCGGCGGACGCGCAGCCGGAGCGAGGTGATCACCCCGAAGGCGCCCTCCGACCCGAGGATCACCTGGCGCAGGTCGGGCCCGGCGGCCGACTTCGGGGCCCGGCCGAGGTCGAGCGTGCCGCGCGGCGTCGCGGCGGTGAGGCCGACGACCAGGTCGTCGAAGCGGCCGTATCCGGCCGACGCCTGCCCGCTCGACCGGGCCGCCGCGAACCCGCCGAGCGTCGCGTACTCGTAGGACTGGGGGAAATGGCCGAGCGTCATCCCGTGCCCGGCCAGCAGGTGCTCGGCCTGGGGACCGCGCAGGCCCGGCTCCAGCTCCGCGACCATCGATTCGGGATCCACCGAGACGAGCCTGTTCAGCCGGGCCAGGTCGAGGGCCACCACCCCGGCGAAGCCGGTGCGGGACGCGACGAGGCCGCCGACCACGGACGTGCCGCCGCCGAACGGCACGACGGCCACCCGGTGCTCGGCGCACAGCCGCAGCACCTCGGCCACCTCGCCGTGCGTGCCGGGGAGCACGACCGCGTCCGGCGCGTCGGAGCCGTTCCCCGCCCGCATCAGCAGCAGGTCGGGCGTGGACTTGCCGCGCGTGTGGCGGATCCGCGCGTCGTCGTCGAAGCGCAGGTGGTCGCCGCCCACGATCGCGCCCAGCGAGGTCAGCACCAGTGGGGACAGCGCCGGGGCGGGGAGCCGCACCTCCCCGAACGTCGCGGCGGGAGCCGCCGGCTCCCGGATGCCGAGCACCTCGCCGAGCAGCCTGCGCACCGGCTCGGGCAGCTCGGCGGCCTTCGCGGGGTCCCCCCAGCCCGACCATAGCATCGGTTCCACGGGGGTCGTCGGAGTCTCCACGGCCAGCACGCCTCCAGGTAGGTTACTCAAGAGTAATGGGCGATTCTGGAAACGGCATGAACTCTTCTCTGAACGCCGGGCGCCGCGCCCGCGAGCTTCACGAGGTTCGCGACGTCGTGGTGGACGTGCTCGTCGTCGGCCTGGGCGCGACGGGCGCGGGAGCGGCCCTCGACGCGGCCTCCCGGGGCCTGTCCGTCGCCGCCGTCGACGCCCACGATCTCGCCTTCGGGACGTCCCGGTGGAGCTCCAAGCTGATCCACGGGGGCCTGCGCTACCTCGCCAAGGGGCAGGTCGGCGTGGCCCACGAGAGCGCCGCCGAGCGCGGCATCCTGCTCCGCCGCACCGCTCCCCACCTGGTCAGCGCCCAGCCGTACCTGCTGCCCCTAACGTCCGCCGTGACGCCCGCGCAGGCGGCGACGGTAATGGCCGGCTACCGGCTGGGCGACGCGCTGCGCGCCGGCGCCGGAACACCGCGCCCCGCCCTCCCCGGCCCGTCCCGCGTCACCCCGGAGCGCGCGCTCGCCCTGGTGCCGTCCCTCCGCCGGTACGGCCTGCGCGGCGCGCTGCTGTCGTGGGACGGGCGGGTCGTGGACGACGCCCGGCTCGTGGTGGCCGTCGCCCGCACGGCGGCCGCCCATGGAGCCAGGATCCTCACCAGGTGCCGGGCGCTCACCCTGTCCGGAGACGGGGCCCAGGTGCGCGACGAGCTGACCGGGGCCGAGTTCGGCATCAGGGCGCGGGCGGTCGTCAACGCGACGGGGGTGTGGGCCGGGCAGCTCGTCCCCTCGGTGCGGCTCCGGCCGTCCCGCGGCACCCATCTCGTGCTCCGGCCGGGCGCCCTCGGCGGGCCGCGGGCGGGGATGCACGTGCCGATCCCCGGCGAGCGGAACCGCTTCGCGCTCGTCCTGCCGCAGGCCGACGGGCGGATCTACGTGGGCCTCACCGACGAGCCCCTGGAAGGGGCCGTGCCGGACGTGCCGGAGGCGCCGGAAGCCGACGTGGCGTTCCTCCTCGACGTGCTCGGCTCGGTGCTGGCCGAGCCGGTGCGACGGGACGAGGTGGCCGGGGCCTTCGCCGGGCTGCGGCCCCTGATCGACGCCGGGGGCGGGCGGACCGCCGACGTCTCCCGCAGGCACGCGGTCCTCCGGTCGGGCGGTGTCGTGACAGTCGTCGGCGGCAAGCTCACGACCTACCGCCGGATGGCCGAGGACGCCGTCGACGCGGCCTGCCCGCACGCCCGCCCCAGCCGTACGGCACGGCTCCCCCTCGTGGGAGCCACGACGAGTGCCGTGAACGCGCCCCGCCGGCTGGTGGAGCGCTACGGCGGGGAGGCTGAGGCCGTACAGGACCTGATGCGGGAGGATCCGGCGCTGGCGGAGCCGGTGGCGCTGGGCGTCACCCGGGCGGAGCTGGTGTGGGCCGTCCGCCACGAGGGCGCGCTGGACGCCGGGGATTTGCTCGACCGGCGGACGAGGATCGGCCTCGTCCCCGAGGACCGCGCGGCCGCGCTCCCCGCCGCCGAGGCGGCCCTGGCGGCGCCGTGAAGCTTTGGCGGGGGCCTGATCGCGCGCCGCTTGACGCCATTGGATAAGGTAAGTCTTACCTAATTACGCGAGGAGGCGGGACCGAATGGCCAACGGCTGTGACCATCTCGCCGCCTGCCACACCGGGGAGGCGCCGATCCTCGCGAGCGCGACGGTCGGCGCGCGGTTCTGGCTGCTCATCGAGCACTCCGGCCCATGGGCGGCCTACCTCGACCAGTCCCGGCTGCCGGACGAGGTGCACGCGCTGATCGACCGCGCGACCTCGCTCGGGATCCGGCCCCAGCTGATCCGCCGCCCCGGTCACCGCCGGGACCACGGGGGGCCACTGCACGTCTTCGTGGCCTCCTCGACCGGCGACGAGCCATGGCTGGCCGAGGGCTTCTTCGAACGTCCGGACGATCTTGACCTGGCCTCGGTGATGCACGGAGTGGTTCCGGCGTCCTGCATACTGGTGAACGAGCCGATGTTTCTGGTGTGCACGCACGGCAAGCGCAACGCGTGCTGCGCCCGCCTCGGCCTTCCGCTGGCCCGGTTCCTCGGTGAGAACCTTCCCGGCGAGGTGTGGGAAACCACACATGTCGGCGGCGATCGATACGCCGCTAACCTCGTATGCTTGCCACACGGGCTTTACTACGGCAGCATGTCTCAGGCTGCTGCGATCGCGGCGGCAAACGCGTACCGGCACGGCGAGGTCGTCCTCGACCGTTTCCGGGGACGCGCGGGTATCCCTGAGCCACTGCAAGCCGCCGAGCATTTCGTCCGGTCCCACACCGGCGAGCTCTCGGTCGGCGGGGTGGCCGTGGAATCCTCCCGGTCGGAAAGCGACACCACGGTGTGCGTTGTGCGATGCACGTCACAGCGTGGAACGTCGCGATTTCGGGTAGTGGTAGAACCCGCGGTGTTCACGGCACCGTGTGGTACGACCTGTGCCGAAGAGATCTCGACCTACAGGTTGGCCGAGTTGAGGCAGCTCACCCCGGCTTTGACCTGAAGGGCTCCTCTGGAGCCGGGAACACCACGGCCGATCCCGGCGTTGGATCGAGGGATGCCACAAGCGTCCAAAGCGGCACAAACACTGAAATACCTCTCACCAAAGGTGGTTTCTCATGTCTCAGGTACGTCGGCAGCTCGCCCGCCCGCGCCCCAGCTGGGGTTGGCAGGATGATGCCGCGTGCCGGGGAGAGGACCTTGTGCTGTTCTTCGGTCCTGACGGTGAGCGTCAGCCGGAGCGCGACATCCGGGAGCGCAAGGCCAAGGCCATCTGCGCTCAGTGTCCAGTGCGGGCCGAGTGCCTCGACTACGCCCTTTCCCGGCCCGAGAAGTACGGGACCTGGGGCGGCCTGAACGAGGACGAGCGGGCCTCCGAGCGTCGTCGCCGCATGCGCCGCGCGGCGAGCGCCGGCATCAGCGCAGTCGCCTGAGCTGGCTTCCCCCCTTTCCCCGGCACGTTTCAGCAGACCGTAGGGTGTTCCGCATGCCGATCATGGCAGCGGGACACCCTTCTGGTCGTGGCCCCCTGGCCCTTTGTCATGGCCCCTGGCCCTCTGTCAGGGTCCCCTGGCCCTCTGTCAGGGTCCCCTGGCTCTCCCGGCGAGCAGGTCGAGGACGTCCTCGTCGGTGAGCTGATCGAACAGTTCGTACCACTGCCCGACCGCCCGGAAACCCCACGGCGTCGCCAGGACGACCATGTCGGCGGCCTCACGCCTGAGTGCCTCGACGGTGTCGGCCGCGGCCACCGGCACCGCCAGCGTCACCGTGCCGCTTCCCTCCTGCCGTGCCCGCACGGCTCTCAGCGCCGCCCTCGCGGTGCCCCCCGTCGCCAGGCCGTCGTCCACGACGATCACGTTCCGGCCGGTGAGCTCCGGCAGCGGCCGATCCCCCCGGTAGACCTTCACCCGCCTGGCCAGCTCCCGCCGCTCGCGCTCGACCGTCGGCGCGAGGTCGTCCGGCTCCAGGCCGAGCTTGTCCAGCAGGCCGTGGTCGAACACCGGCTCGCCGCCCTCGGCGATCGCCCCCACGCCGAGCTCCGGCTGGCCCGGACAGCCGATCTTCCTCGTGACCAGCACGTCGAGCGGCGCGTCAAGCCTCTCCGAGACGGGCACGGCCACCGCCACACCGCCGCGCGGCAACGCCAGCACCACCGGGTCCCTCGGCCGCATGCCGTACAGGACCTCGGCGAGCAGTGTTCCCGCCTGCGTTCTGTCGATGAACGGCAGCCGGACCCGCCTCGGTTTCACAAAATCGTCATACCCGGCATAAGCCGCCGGGGATCCTTACGGGCGAGATCTACCCCGCATCTGCTTGTGGATGATCTTCCACTTGCGGGTCTCCTCGCTGCGGAGGCGGGCGTCGGTGCGGCGGGCCATCCAGGCGGCCTCGCGCTGGAGTTTGTTCCAGCTCTCCAGCCGCCGCTCCGGCAGCTCGCCCGACCCGATCGCGGCCTGTACGGCACAGCCGGGCTCGTCCCCATGAGCGCAGTCGGAGAACCGGCAGCCCTCGGCGAGCTCCTCGATGTCGGAGAAGACCAGGTCGACTCCGTCGCTCATCTCGTACAGGCCGACCCGGCGGATTCCGGGGGTGTCGATGATGAGCCCGCCACCCGGCAGCGGAATGAGCTCCCGGTGGACGGTCGTGTGCCTGCCCCGTCCGTCGGCCGCCCTGACCTGCTGGGTCTCCATCACACCGTCCCCGGCGAGCGCGTTGACCAGAGTGGACTTCCCGGCGCCTGACGGGCCGAGCACCACGGCGGTCTTCGCGCCGCCCAGGTAGCCGCGGACCAGGTCCACGCCCTCGCCGGTGAGCGAGCAGACCGGATGGACGTCCACCCCCGGCGCGGCGGACGCCACGTCGGCGAGCAGGTCGTCGAGGCCCTGGACGAACAGGTCGGCCTTGGTGACGAGCACGACCGGCTGACCGCCGCTCTCCCAGGCCAGCGCCACCAGGCGCTCGATCCTGCCGAGATCCGCGCCGTGTCTTCCCGGGGGGACCTCCCCCCGGAGCCCCCCAGCGGTGTCGGTCGTGGACGGCTCGGCCACGAAGACGATGTCGACGTTGGCCGCCAGGACCTGACCCTGCCCGTCGCCGGACAGGCCGCCCGTGGAATGGCGGCTGACCCCTCCCCGGACGAACGCGGTTCGCCGGGGAAGGACCTCGTGGAGCTCGTAGCGGCCCTCGGGCAGCCAGGTCAGCGCCACCCAGTCGCCCACACAGGGCAGGGCGACCGGGTCGGCGGCGGAGGCCCGGCGGATGCGGGAGCCGTACCGGGCCTGGTGCTGGCCGTCGGCCGCGATGACCTCCGCGGCGCCCCGGTCGACCCGGGCCACGCGGGCGGGGACGGTGCCGGTCGGAAGCTCGGCGTCGAGGTCCCGGCCGCCCAGGAAATGCTGCCAGCCGAGAAGGGAAAGATCGAAAGACATTGCGGTGAGACACCCTTCGGAAACCGGGTGCCTCAGCGCGGTCTAGGCGGACACCCGGGAGTTGACGGACGGCATGGTCGTCAGAAAGACCCGCATAGTCGTCACCTCCCGGATTCCGTGGCCGCCTCCTCAAGCGGCGACGCTCGAACAGTAGCGCACGCCACCCTCACCCCCGCAACCCATTTGTCCCGGCGTGATCATGCACGCCCTCCCGCCCGCGCGCCCCGAGCGGCAACTTTCTCCATCGTGATCATGCAGACCTTCCCCGGCTGTCCCCTCAGCAGCCGAAACGCCGCTCGTGATCATGCGCGCGCTCCAACGCCGCTTCCGCATGATCACGAATGGCATCGGCTCAGGTCACCGCCACATCCGGGAAAGGATGCATGATCACGTCCGGTGTTGGGCCAGGGTCCGGGCACAACGCGGGAAAGGGTGCATGATCACGCGGGGCTGGGGTGATCACGCTGGGATGGGGGCGTGATCACCCACGATGCTTCTTATGAGAGGCCGGGCGCGGGGAACTTGGCGGTGAGCTCGCTGACCTCGTGGTGGACCCGCGTGATGACGTCCTCGGCGTCGCCCTTGGCCACGGCGGTGACGACCTCGTCGATCCAGGCGCCGATCTGCCGCATCTCGGCCTCGCCCATCCCGCGCGACGTGACCGACGGGGTGCCGATCCGGATCCCGGACGGGTCGAACGGCTTGCGCGGGTCGAACGGCACGGTGTTGTAGTTGGTCTCCAGCCCGGCCCGGTCGAGGGCCTGCGCGGCGGGCTTGCCGCCGACCCCCTTGGGGGTCAGGTCCATCAGGATCAGGTGGTTGTCCGTGCCCCCGGAGACCAGGTCGAAGCCGCGGCCGGCCAGCTCCTCGGCGAGGGCCTGGGCGTTCTTCACGACCTGCGCGGCGTACGCCTTGAAGTCCGGCTGGGCCGCCTCGTGCAGGGCCACGGCGATGGCGGCGGTCGTGTGGTTGTGCGGGCCGCCCTGGAGGCCGGGGAAGACGGCCTTGTTCAGGGCCGTCGCGTGCTCGTCCGAGGTGGCCATCAGCATCGCGCCACGCGGGCCGCGCAGCGTCTTGTGCGTGGTGGTGGAGATCACGTCGGCGTGACCGACCGGCGACGGGTGGGCCCCGCCGGCGACGAGGCCGGCGATGTGGGCGATGTCGGCCGCCAGCACGGCCCCGACCTCGCGGGCGACCTCGGCGAACGCCGGGAAGTCGATCGTGCGCGGGATCGCCGTGCCGCCGCAGAAGATCAGCTTGGGCCGGTGCTCCAGCGCCAGCGCGCGGACCTCGTCCATGTCGATGCGGCCGGTGTCCTTGCGCACGCCGTACCGGACCGCGTTGAACCACTTGCCGGTGGCCGAGACGGACCAGCCGTGGGTGAGGTGGCCGCCGAACGGCAGGCCCATCCCGAGCACGGTGTCCCCCGGGTTGAGGAACGCCATGTAGATCGCGAGGTTGGCGGGCGAGCCCGAGTACGGCTGGACGTTGGCGTGGTTCACCCCGAACACCGTCTTGGCCCGCTCGACGGCGAGGGTCTCGATCTGGTCGATGACCTGCTGGCCCTCGTAGTAGCGCTTGCCGGGGTAGCCCTCGGAGTACTTGTTGGTGAGCACGGTCCCGGTCGCCTCGAGCACGGCGCGGGAGACGTAGTTCTCCGAGGCGATCAGCTTGACGGTGTCGGCCTGCCGCCGCTCCTCCGCCCTGATGAGCTCGGCGATCTCGGGATCGACGACGTTCAGCGAGTTCTCGGCCATTGGCGCCTTCCTTGTCCACGTCGACTTCGGCGGCGACCCAGGCGCACGGCCTCCGCGAGTTCGCTCCCCGGTGGTGCCCCACCTAGCGACGCGCCCATGGGCACGCCAGCGCCAGTCGCGACCACCCCACTTTATCGGAGGCTTCCCCGGGAGCCGTCCCGGCCGATCGGGAAATAGGGATCAGGAACGGGGACGTGCCGTGCCGTTCAGCGGCCAGAGGCGGTCGACCTCGGCGTTCAGGGTCGCGCCGATGAGCACGGCCAGCGCGGTGATGTAGAGCCACAGCAGCACGGCGATGGGCGCGGCGAGCGAGCCGTAGATGGACAGGGGCGTGAACCAGGCGGCCAGGACCTCGCGGAGAACGGCGGCGCACAGGATCCAGATGATGAGCGCGAGCACGGCTCCGGGGGTCTCGCGCCACCAGCGGGTCCGGTGCGGCACGCTCACGTGGTAGAGCAGCGTCAGCATCAGCACCGACCCCAGGATCACCACGGGCCAGTAGAAGACCGCGACGAGCACGCCGTACCGGGACAGCGCGTTGGAGAGCAGGGTCGGCCCGATCACCAGGATCGGCATCACGACGAGGCCGATCACGAGCGCCGCGACGTACAGCGCGAACGACATGACCCGGGTGCGGATGATCCCCCGCGTCTCCCCCAGGCCGTACGCGATGGAGATCAGGTCCACGTAGACGAACAGCGCCCGCGACCCCGACCACAGCGACAGCAGGAAGCCGACGGAGATGAGCGAGGCCTGCCCGCCGTTCAGGACGTCGTTGAGCAGCGGCTTGACGACCCTGTCCACCGTGTTGCCGGTGAACAGCAGCTCCGACTGGTCGAGGACCCACTGCTTGATCTCGAGGACGTTGTTCTGGCCCAGGAGGCCGCTCAGGTGGCCCATGACGCCGAGAAGCCCCAGCACGAACGGCGGCAGCGACAGCAGGGCGAAGAAGGCCGCCTCGCCGGCGAGCCCCGTCACCCGGTAGTTGACGCCCGCCAGAGTGGTGGCCTTGACCAGCTCCCACGCGCTCGTCTGCTGCACCGCGCTCATCCGGGCCCGGGCGCGCGCCATCCCGCGGCGCGAGTCATGCCTCCGCCTGCGCGTCGAAGCGTCCGTGGACGTCATGGCACCCAACCGTATTCGCACAGTCAAGGTGTCTGCGCAGAACGCGATCACGACACAAACACCGAATTGTCAGGATTGGAGAACTACCCGCTGGCGGGCCGGATAGTACGGATCCGGCCGGACCGCGTCCGCGCCGGACTCCGCCGGATCCTCGCCGCCGTCATATGACGCCCAGAAGCCGCCGTCGTATGACGCCCAGAATAGGGGCGGGCACGCGTAAAAGGAGCACGGTGAACGAGCGGCCGGAACGCCTATCCGGCGAGGGCCGGGGCGTGGCCGGGAGCGCGGCCCTTCCCCGGAGGGCCCGCGAACGCCTGGGCGACCTCCATCCAGGCGTCCGCCGTCTCCCCGGTCACCTCCAGGGCGGTGTCGTCCCGGTGGCAGCGCTGGGTGACGAGCAGGCAGAAGTCGAGGGCCGGGCCGCGCACGACGTCGGGCACGCCGATCGGCCCCGCGGCCCACACGGTCCCGCCGGGCAGAGTCAGCTCGACGCGCACCGGGCCGGCCGGGATCGGCAGGCCGCGCATCGCGAAGCCGTACGGCATGGCCCGCACTCCGAGGGTCGCCACGTGGCGGAGCCGGACGGTCGGCACCCGGACGATGCCGAGCGCGTCCGCGATGTCCTGCCCGTGCGCCCACGTCTCCATCAGGCGGGCCGTGACGAACGACGCGGCCGACATGTCCGGCCCGTACCACGGCAGCCGGTCCTTCGCGTCCAGCCCCGCCAGCGCCTCGGTCATGCGGGCGCGGGCGGCGCCGAACCACTCGAGGACCTGTCGCGGGGTGAGGCCGCGGGAGGCGAGGACAAGTTCGTGGACCGCGCCGTCGCCTCGGGCGAGCAGGGCGTCACGGGCGGCGCGGAAGCCCCCCGGATCGGCCGCGGCGCCGGTCGCGGCGTCGTCGAACCAGGCCAGGTGGCTGATCTGGTCTCGTACGGCCCAGCCCTCGGCGGGGGTCGGCAGCTCCCAGCCGGCCGGGTCGAGGGATTCGATCATGGCGGTGAGCTCAGCCGTCTCGGCCCGGAGGTCGGCGATCAGTTCGGACATGGTAACGCCCATGACATCTCCCGGTGACGTACGGCTCACGCCAGCGTAACCGAAGGAGAACAATAGGTACATGATCTGCGAAGCATGCAAAGACCGCAGGCACGAGGACTGCCGCGGGGGCTCGTGGTGCGACTGCCAGCACCAGGAGCCGCCGGAGGGACGCCGCCCCGAGCCGCCGGAGAACTGGGTCCGCCAGGGGTAGCCGCCACGGGTCAGGTCCGCGGAAAGCGTGAACGGCCGATTACAGTCCCGAATCCTGGACGCGAACTTGGACATCCAGGTTCTCCGGGGTATCGTTTGGGACATGCCAGCGGACCCATTGCTCGTCGTGCGACGCCACGTCGACCTTCTGCGTGTCCGCAGTGCCATCTGTATCGACGCCAGCTGATCGCCGCCCTCCGCTGTTGAGATCGGGCGCGTGACAGGCGTCTTTTTCTTTGCCCCCACACTCGGCGAAGAGGTGGGAGGCCGCCTGCGCAGCGCGTCCCGAGCCGTAGACCGATCCTCAGAAGACCGATCCTCGGAAAAGGACGTGCCCATGAGCACCCCGGCCCGCCCGGCGAATCGCCACCACAAGCGCCCGCGCGGCGAAGGTCAGTGGGCTCTCGGTTACCGTGAGCCACTGAACAAGAACGAGGAGAACAAGAAGAACGACGACGGGCTCAACGTCCGTCAGCGGATCGTCGACGTCTACTCCAAGCGCGGTTTCGACTCGATCGACCCGGCCGACCTGCGCGGCCGGTTCCGCTGGCTCGGGCTGTACACCCAGCGCAAGCCCGGGATCGACGGCGGCAAGACCGCCATCCTGGAGCCCGAGGAGCTCGACGACCGCTATTTCATGCTCCGCGTGCGCATCGACGGCGGCCAGCTCAGCCTGGAGCAGCTCCGGGTGATCGCCGACATCTCCAACGAGTACGCCAGGGGCACCGCCGACATCACCGACCGGCAGAACATCCAGCTCCACTGGATCGAGGTGGAGGCCGTCCCCGACATCTGGGAGCGACTGGAGGCGGTCGGCCTGTCCACCATGGAGGCCTGCGGCGACACCCCGCGCGTCGTGCTCGGCTGCCCCCTGGCCGGGATCGACGCCGACGAGGTGATCGACGGCACCCCGCAGATCCACGACATCACCGAGCGGTACATCGGCGACAAGGCGTTCTCGAACCTGCCGCGCAAGTTCAAGTCGGCGGTCAGCGGCTGCCCGGCGCACTGCACCGTCCACGAGATCAACGACGTGGCCTTCGTCGGCGTCGTCAGCGAGCGGGGCGAGCAGGGCTTCGACGTCTGGGTGGGCGGCGGCCTGTCGACCAACCCGATGTTCGGCAAGCGGCTGGGCGCCTTCGTCCGGCCCGACCAGGTCCACGAGGTGTGGGCGGGGATCTGCGGGGTCTTCCGCGACTACGGCTACCGCCGCCTGCGCCACCGGGCCCGGATCAAGTTCCTGGTCAGCGACTGGGGCGCGGAGAAGTTCCGCCAGGTGCTCGAGACCGAATACCTGGAGTACGCGCTGCCCGACGGCCCGGCTCCGGCGCAGCCGCGGGGCGGCCGGCGCGACCACGTCGGCGTCTACCCGCAGAAGGACGGCAACTTCTACGTCGGCTTCGCGCCCAAGGTGGGCCGGGTCGACGGCGACAAGCTGCACGAGATCGCCGACATCGCCGAGCGCCACGGCTCCACCCGGGTGCGGACCACCGTCGAGCAGAAGATGGTCGTCCTCGACGTCGCGCCCGACCAGGTCGACTCGATCGTCAGGGAGCTGGAGGCGGCCGACCTGCGGGTCAACCCCTCGACGTTCCGCCGCCAGACGATGGCCTGCACCGGCATCGAGTTCTGCAAGCTGGCGATCGTCGAGACCAAGGCCACCGCGTCCAATCTGATCGACGAGCTGGAGAAGCGGCTCCCCGGCTTCACCGACCCGCTGACCATCAACGTCAACGGCTGCCCGAACTCCTGCGCCCGCATCCAGGTCGCCGACATCGGGCTCAAGGGCCAGCTCGTGGTCAACGACAAGGGCGAGCAGGTCGAGGGCTTCCAGATCCACCTCGGCGGCTCGATCGGGCTGAACCCGACCTTCGGCCGCAAGGTCCGGGGGCTGAAGGCCACCGCCGAGGAGCTACCGGACTACGTGGAGCGGGTCGTCCGCAACTTCGAGAAGCAGAAGAACGAGGGCGAGACGTTCAGCGAGTGGGTCCAGCGCGCCGACGAGGCGGATCTCAAGTGAAGCCGGCCCTCCAGGCGAGCCGAGATGTCTGAACGCGCCGCGCCGTTCTACTGCCCCTACTGCGGCGAGGAAGACCTGGAGCCCTATGTCACCGAGGAGGAGAGCCACGGATGGTACTGCCGCTCCTGCGCCCGCGCCTTCCGGGTGAAGTTCCTCGGCCTCGGCGTCCGTTCCTGAACCACTTAATTCATGATCCGTTGATTGACGTGTGAGGAGTAGCAATGACCCTGGTGGAGATAGAGGCCAATCTGGATCGGCAGCGGGCGACGCTCGACCTGCAGAGCATCGTCGAGTCCGCGGCGGAGTTCCTGGAGGACGCGCCCGCCCGCGAGATCATCCGCTGGGCGGCGGCCACGTTCGGCGACCGCCTCTGTCTCACCTCCTCGATGAGCGACGCGCTGCTGATCGACCTGGTCAGCCGGGTGAAGCCGGGCGTCGACGTGCTGTTCATCGACACCGGCTACCACTTCGCCGAGACCATCGGCACCCGCGACGCCGTCCAGCAGGTCTATGACGTCAACGTCATCAACATCACTCCGTCCAGGACGGTCGCCGAGCAGGAGCGCGACCTCGGCCCCCGCCTGTTCGGCCGCAACCCCGACCTGTGCTGCTACCTGCGCAAGGTCGAGCCGCTCAACCGGGCGCTCGAGCCGTACCTCGCCTGGATCTCCGGAATCCGCCGCGACGAGTCCCCGACCAGGACGAACACCAAGGTCGTGGAGTGGGACGCCAAGCGCCAGATGGTCAAGGTGAACCCGATCGCACGGTGGACCCAGGAGGAGGCCGACAACTACATCGCGGACAACGGGGTGCTGATCAACCCGTTGCACTACGACAACTACCCGTCGATCGGCTGCGCTCCCTGCACCCGCCAGGTGGCCCCCGGCGAGGACCCGAGGAGCGGCCGCTGGTCCGGCCTCGGCAAGATCGAGTGCGGCATCCACCTCTAATCTCAGCGTGATCATGCACGGGTTCCCGGGAACGGCCGCCGACCTGCCCCTCCCTTCGCCGTGATCATGCCCAAGTTCCCACCCGTATCCGACGACCAGGCAGAAGCCCATCCGTGACCATGCAGAGCCGTACCGCTGACAGCCCGCCGCTCATCGCGGTGGCGCACGGGTCCCGCGACCCGCGCGCCGCCGCGACGGTGGAGGAGCTCCTGCGTGCCGTACGGCTGGCACGCCCGGATCTCGACGTCCGGACGGCTTACCTGGACCACGCCCCGCCCACCCTCGCCCGTGCCCTGTCCGGGCTGGACGAGGCCGTCGTCCTTCCCCTGCTGCTCACGGCGGCCTACCACAGCCGCGTGGACATCCCCGGCGCGCTCCGCGAGGCGTCCGTCCGCAACCCCAGGCTCCGCGTCCACCGGGGCGAGACCCTGGGGCCGCACCCGCTGCTCGTCACGGCCCTCGAACGCCGCCTCGCCGACGCCGGGGTCACGATCGGCGCGCCGGACACCGCCGTGGTCCTGGTCTCCGCCGGTTCGAGCGACCGCCGGGCCAACGCCGTCATCGCCCGCATGGCGCGGCAATGGGCGCGGTCACGCCCCTGGTGGTCGGTGACCGCCGCGTACGCCTCCGCCGCCGCCCCCTCCCCCGCGGACGAGGTCGTACGGCTCAGGCACGCCGGGGCCTCCCATGTGGTCGTCGCGCCCTACCTGCTGGCGCCCGGTCACTTCGCCGACAAGGTCGAGCGCGACGGCCTGAAGGCCGGAGCCGACGTGGTGGCCGGAGTCCTCGGCCCGGCGCCCGAACTCGTCACGATCCTGCTCGAACGGTACGCGCAGGCCGTACACCGCTCGCCCGACGTGGCGACGGCCTGAACGGTCACTCTGCGAAGGGGTCGCCGCCGTCCGGCGGCACATAGAGGGTCGCGCTCGGACTCGGCGACTCCCCGGCGAACGGATCGTCGACGGGGGCGCCCTCACACTCCGAGGACAGCACGTCCTGCCCGTTGGGCTTGTGAATGACGATGTCCTTGGTGCAGGGGGGTCAGGCGTGATCACCGAAGTCGCGGCGGGGGTCGCGGGCCTGGCGCCGGATCTCCCGCTCGGTCTGGCGTGCCTCGCGCCGGATCTCGCGCTCCGCCTGGTGCGACTCCCGCGTGAACTGGCGCTGGGCCTCGCGGCCCTCGCGCATCATCTCCCGGCGGGCCTCGCGGCCGTCCTGTACGGCCTGCCGGATGTCGTGGCGCAACTGCTGGTGGTCGTAGCCGGGGAGACCGTGGCGCATCTCCTTGCGGCGGTCCAGCCACCACTCGCTCCACGCGAACCAGGCGCGCTTGATCGGCTCCGCCCGCGAGTCGCCGATGACCTTCACGTCGCCCATGACGACGTACGCCCTGACCCTGACGACGGGGGCGTTGCGCCCGGACGGGGCCTCGACGACCTGGACCTTCTTGTCCCCCATGATCGCCATGCCGGTCAGCTCGACGTCGACGCCGTCCGGGACGATGATCTTGATGTCGCCCATGACGCAGGTGGCCACGATGTCCACCTGGTTCGTCCGGACCTCGGCCTGCCGGAGGTCGAGCGTCACGTCGCCCATGACGCAGACCGCGCCGATCTCCTCGTCGATCCGCCACTTCCCGTTGCGCTTGGCGTCACCCATGATCGCGACGATCCACTTGCGGACCCCGCCGCGCGTCGCCGGAGCCATGGGCTGAGGGGCGAGGGGCGGCGGGGCGGCGGCCGGAGCGCCGCCGGGCAGATCGGCGGTGATCTGCGCGAGCTCGGCGTGGGTCTGGGCGAGGTAGGCCGCCTCGGTGCGCTCCGTCAACTCCGCGAGGGTGAGCCGCCCCTCGACAGAGGCTTCACGGAGCCTCTCCACCACGGACTCCCGCTCGGCGTCGGAAGCACGCATTCCGCCCGGATCATTCACGCCCTACACGCTATCCCGCCGGGCGGGCCCGCCCAATCCTCCTTGGGAAGGAATCGACCGCCTGTGTGAGCATGGAGAGGTGACCCGCAAGGAGCTTCTGGACGCGATCGCGCACGGGGACGTGTCCCGGGTGGCGGCGATGCTCCCCCCGGACACCCTGCTGGACCCCGTCGTCAACCGGGTCCTGAACCCCGTCCAGGGCACCACCCCGCTCTATCTGGCGGCCGTGGACGGCGCGCACGAGATCGTGCGGCTGCTCCTCGATCACGGCGCCGACCCGGACCACGTGAGCGGCGGCGAGTGCGAGGGGCTCCCGCTCTGCGCGGCCGCCTCCTGGGATCACGCGGAGACCGTCCAGGCGCTGCTCGACGGCGGCGCCGACCCGGATGTCAGGGAGGACGGGGGCTGGACGGCGCTCCTGTGGGCGGCGTCCAACGGAAACCTGGCGTCCGCCGACATCCTGCTCGACTCCGAGGCCGGTCCCGACCTCGCCAACGACGACGGCGACACCCCTTTGACCCTGGCGGCGCGGTTCGGGGCGTACGGGCTCGTGTGGTCCCTGCTGGACCACGGCGCGGATCCGGCCCTGCCCGGCTCCGGCGGCGCGACCGCCCTGGAGATCGCCACCCGCTGGGCCGCCGTCGATCTGGAGACCGCCATCCGCGAGGAGGTCACCACCCAGGCGACCGCCGACCACACGATCATCACGGCCAAGACGCACGCCTCCGACGGCACCCAGCGCGTCACCGTGGAGGCCAGGAACGCCGACGGCGGCGGCTACGGGATCACCCGGCAGTACGGCCATGCGGCCATCGCCACCTCTCTGGAGGTCGCGATGGGAATCCGCCCGTCCGCCCAGGAGCTGCTCAGGCGCGCCCTGCCGTACCGGGACCTGGACGAGGACGACGAGACCTGGTGGGCGGCCGTGCACGCCCTGCAGCGGCGCCACGACGACGAGACGTTCGAGGCGGCGGCCCGCCTGTGCGACAGCGACGATCCGCTGGAGCGCGAGTTCGGCGTGGACGTGCTGGCCGATTTCGGCTACGACGCCGACAGGAGGCCCTACCGCGAGCGCAGCCTGCCGCTCCTCAGGGACATGGCGGCGCAGGAGTGCGATCCAGAGGTCGTCGAGTCGATCCTGCACGCGCTCGGCCATCACGCCGACCAGCGTGCCCTGGCCGAGGTGCTGGACATCGTGAACCGGCCGGGGCGGACACCGACCGTCAACGATCCGATGGCGCTGGCCGCGGTCCTGCCTCCCGATCACGACGAGGGGCTGGCCACGCTGATCCGGCTGAGCGAGAGTCCCGACGCCGAAGTGCGCGACTGGGCCACGATGGGGCTCGCCAGCCTGGCGGCCGACACGCCGCCGATCCGTGACGCGCTCGCCGAACGGCTGGCCGACAGCGACCTCACGACGGTCGCCGAGGCCGCCCAGGGCCTCGCGGCGCGCGGCGACCGGCGGGCGATCGACGGTGTCCACCGCGTCCTGTGCGAGGCGGGACACGACCAGGACTACGCCCGCGATCTGGCCTTGGAGGCCGCCCGGGAGCTCGGCCTGGAGATCTCCGGGGCGTGACCCCCCGCCGGGTGACGCCGGCCGCCCGGCCGAAGACGCGACGCCGGCCCCCCGGTCGAAGACCGGCGCCGCGAAACCGATCATGAAATTCCCGCCAAGGGCCGTCTCGGGCACGCCGTCTTGGGCCGCCGCGTTCAGCCCCCGTCTTGGGCCGCCGTGTTCAGCCCTCGTCTTGGGCCGCCGGGCCTCCTTCTCGGGCCGCCGCGCCTTCTTTGGAGCTTCGCCCGGCGACCCGGCCGTTTCTTTCTTCGCCAAAGATGTTGAGATGAATTACGACAATCAGCCAGGAGGCCCTCAGTGACCCACGACGTGATCAACCAGGTACCCCCGCTGATCGGGCACGACGTCTCAGGTGACCGCGCGCTGCTCGACGGGATGGCCCGGGAGGGCGCGGACTGGGCCACGGGAGAGCTCCACCAGCTGGGCCTGCTGGCCGGATCGGCGAAGGCGCAGGAGTGGGGGCGGCTCGCCAACGACCACCCGCCGGTGCTGCGGACGCACGACCGTTACGGCCACCGGATCGACGAGGTCGAGTTCCACCCGGCCTGGCACGAGCTGATGGCCGTCGCGGTCGAGTGCGGCCTGCACGCCTCGCCGTGGACCTCCGCCCGGCCCGGCGCCCATGTGGCGCGGGCGGCCAAGTTCTTCACCTGGTCCCAGGTCGAGGCCGGGCACGGATGCCCGATCTCGATGACGTACGCCGCCGTGGCCGCCCTCCGGCATTCCCCGGCGCTCAGGTCGGAGTGGGAGCCGCTCCTCGCCTCGCGGACCTATGACTTCGGGCTCAGGCCCGCCCACGACAAGCGCGGGGTGCTCGCGGGGATGGCGATGACCGAGAAGCAGGGCGGCTCAGACGTCCGCGCCAACACCACCAGGGCGGAGCCGCTCGCCGACGGGAGCTTCGCCCTGACCGGGCACAAGTGGTTCAACTCCGCCCCCATGTGCGACGTGTTCCTCGTGCTGGCCCAGGCCCCCGGCGGCCTGTCGTGCTTCCTGCTGCCCCGCGTGCTGCCGGACGGCTCCCGCAACGCGATGCGGCTGGTCCGGCTCAAGGAGAAGCTGGGCAACCGGTCGAACGCCTCCGCCGAGGTGGAGTACGACGGCGCCGTGGCGTACCTCGTCGGCGAGGAGGGGCGGGGCGTGCGGACGATCATCGAGATGGTCAACATGACCCGGCTCGACTGCGTGATCGGCTCCGCCGCCGGCATGCGGCACGGCCTGGTCCAGGCGCTCCACCACGCCCGGCACCGCAAGGCCTTCGGCAAGAAGCTGATCGAGCAGCCGCTGATGCGGAACGTGCTGGCCGATCTGGCGCTGGAGTCCGAGGCGGCGACCACGCTGATGCTGCGCCTGGCCGGGGCGACCGACCGGGCGGTGCGCGGCGACGCCGCCGAGGGCCTGTTCCGCCGTACGGCTCTCGCGGCCTCGAAGTACTGGGTGTGCAAGCGTGCCCCCGTCCACGCGGCCGAGTCGCTGGAGTGCCTGGGCGGCAACGGGTACGTCGAGGAGTCGCAGATGCCGCGGCTGTTCCGGGAGTCGCCGCTGAACGGCATCTGGGAGGGCTCGGGCAACGTGGCCGCGCTCGACCTGATGCGGGCCCTCGCGCGGGAGCCCGAGGCGCTGGAGGCGTTCTTCGCCGAGGTGGCGCTGGCCGGCGACCCCCGTGTGAGCGAGGCGTCCGAGCGGGTGCTCAAGACCGTCGCCTCCGCCGGTGAGGCCGACGCCCGCCGCGTCGCCGAGGAGATGGCCGTCGTCCTCCAGGCGTCCCTGCTCGTACGGCACGCGCCCCCGGCCGTGTCCGACGCGTTCTGCGCCTCCCGCCTCTCCGGCGACTGGGGCCGGTCGTTCGGCACCCTGCCCGGCGGCCTGGACCTGGACGCCGTCATCGAGCGGGCCCTGTAGGGGTCATGCGCAGGGGTCACGGGACGGCTACATGCCGTTAATCGAGCGGAAACAGAGCGCCGGTGTCATGAAGGGGACCCACCGGCCGACGGTGGGGCGCACCTAGGGTTCCGTTCGGCTGGTCCAAGAGGTGCAGGCGGCTCGCGTGAGCCGTTCCACGGCGGGACAAAAGCCCGGGAGGCAAGTCATTGCCTCTGCGCATGAGGCTTCCCCATTGAGGAGTGCCCGTGGGACACCTTCACCACAACTACGGTCCCGAGGCGAGATACGCCGTCGAGCGTGAGGCCGAGCTGCCCACCACCATGCACCAGCGTGAGATCGAGCGCGGCCTGGAGCTGGGCCTGCAGGGAGCCGACTCGATCGTCGATCGGACGATCCCGACGTTCTCGCGGGGCGAGCTGCCGCACTTCGCGGGGATCAACACCTTCCTCAAGGCTCCGTACGTCGAGGACGTGCGGCGCTGCGGGGAGTACGACGTCGCCGTGCTCGGCGCGCCCTTCGACGGCGGCACGACCTACCGCTCGGGGACCCGGTTCGGGCCGCAGGGCATCCGCAAGATCTCCGCTCTCTATGGCCCGTACAGCTTCGAGCTGGGCGTGGACCTCCGGGAGTCCATCACCATCTGCGACCTGGGCGACATCTTCACGATCCCGGCGAACATCGAGAAGACGTTCGACCAGATCAGCAAGGGCGTCTCGCACGTCTTCGAGAGCGGCGCCTTCCCCGTGGTCCTGGGCGGGGACCACTCCATCGGCTACCCGACTGTCCGGGGCATCGCCGAGCACGTTTCCGGAAATGTCGGCATCATTCACTTCGATCGGCACGTCGACACCCAGGAGACGGACCTCGACGAGCGGATGCACACGACGCCGTGGTTCCACGCCACGGACATCCCGAACGTGCCGGCCAAGAACCTCGTCCAGATCGGTATCGGCGGCTGGCAGGCCCCGCGTCCCGGCGTGAAGGTCGGCCGGGAGCGCGGCACCACCATCATGACGGTCACCGACTGCGTCGAGATGGGCATCGAGGCCGCCGCCGAGCGGGCCCTGGAGGTCGCCTGGGACGGCGCCGAGGCCGTCTGGCTGTCGTTCGACGTGGACTGCCTCGACGCCGCCTTCGTTCCGGGCACCGGCTGGCCCGAGCCCGGCGGGTTCCTCCCCCGCGAGGTCCTCAAGTTCATCCAGCTCATCGCCGACGCCCGGCCGCTCGCCGGGATCGAGGTCGTCGAGTGCTCCCCGCCGTACGACAACGCGGAGATCACCTCGCTCATCGCCACCCGTGTGATCTGCGACACCCTCGGGTGCCTCGTCCGCGCGGGTCACCTCCCCAAGAAGAAGGGGGTGGCGTGATGTCACGCCGTTTACCGCCCACTGTCTGGCACGCCGCCGTCTCCGTCGTCCTGCTGATCTCCGTCGTCACCGCCTGCGCCTCGCCCGAGCAGGCCGGCACGGGATCCGCCGGCGGCGGGACGAGGATCACGCTCGGCTTCAGCGCCTGGCCCGGCTGGCTCCCCTGGCAGGTCGCCGAGGAGGAGGGCCTGTTCAAGAAGAACGGCGTGGACGTCGAGCTGAAGTACTTCGACAGCTACACCGACTCGCTGAACGCGCTGGCCACCGGGAAGATCGACGCCAACAGCCAGACGTTGAACGACACGCTCGCGTCGGTCGCCGGTGGCGCGAAGCAGAGCATCGTGCTGGTCAACGACAACTCGACCGGCAACGACCAGATCATCGCCCGCCCCGGGATCTCCTCGCTCGCCGACCTGAAGGGCAAGACGGTCGCGGCGGAGCAGGGGACGGTGGACCACTACCTGCTCCTGCTGGCGCTGGAGAAGGCGGGGCTGACCGAGGCCGACGTCAAGTTCCAGCCGCTGGCGACCGACGCGGCCGCGGCGGCCTTCGTCTCGGGCCAGGTCGACGCCGTGGGCGTGTTCGCGCCGTTCACCACCACCGCCCTTAAGCTGAAGGGCAGCCGGGCCATCGCCACCTCGACCGACTTCCCCGGGGCCATCCCCGACCACCTGGTGGTCACCCGCGACCTGATCAGCCGGGACGCGAAAGCCGTACAGGCCCTGGTGAAGACCTGGTTCGACACGACCGCGTGGATCGCCGCGAACCGGCCGAAGGCCATGGAAATCATGGCGAAGCGGGACGGGGTGGGCGTTCCCGACTACGAGTCGTACGACAAGGGCACGACGGTCTTCTCGCTGGAGCAGAACCGTCAGGCCTTCGGCGGGGACCTGGCGAACCAGGCCAAACGGATCTCCGACTTCCTGGTCTCCACGAAGCTGGTGGACTCCGCACCGCCCCTGGACGGCCTCATCGCCCCCCAGTTCGTCCAGGGAGTCCAGCCATGACCCCCCTCCGCCGTGATCATGCACGGGTTCCCGGGGACCCGTCCTCACCTGCCCCTCCCCCGGTCGTGATCATGCACGGATTCCCGGTCATGCCCTCCCACCAGGCGTCGCGTGGATGATGATCATGCAATCGGTATCGGAGAACACGATCGCGCCACCTGACGGCCGCCCGGCGGCCCCTCCGCCGCCCCCGGCCCGCGTCAGGCTCCTCACCACCTCGGTGTCCCCGCGTACGGCCTGGCTCCTGCGGGCGCTGTCGATCCTGGGTCCGCTGGCCGCATGGTGGGCGCTGAGCGCGGGCGGCGTGGTCGACCCCACGTTCCTGCCGTCACCCTCGGCGGTCTGGACGGCCGGCGTGACCATGGCGCAGAGCGGCGACCTGCCGTCCGACCTGCTGGCGAGCCTGGGCCGGATCGGCGCCGGCTTCGGCCTGGCCGTGCTCATCTCGGTGCCCGTGGGGTTCGCCATGGGGACCCTGGGCTGGGCCCAGCCGCTGTTCGAACCCGTCATCGGTATCCTGCGCTACCTGCCGGCCTCGGCGTTCATCCCCCTGTTGATCATCTGGCTGGGCATCGGCGAGCCGTCCAAGATCGCGCTGCTCGTCCTCGGCGTGGTGTTCTTCAACACGCTGATGACCGCCGACGCCGTGCGGCAGGTGCCCTACCGGCTGCTGGAGGTGTCGGCGACGCTCGGGGCGTCGCGTCTCAGGGTGGCCTCGCGGGTGGTCCTGCCGTACGCGCTGCCCGGGATCATCGACGCCATGCGGGTCAACGCGGCCGCCGCGTGGAACTTCGTGGTGGTCGCCGAACTGGTCGCGGCCACGTCGGGCCTCGGCTACCGGATCACCCGGGCGCAGCGGTTCCTGCAGACCGACCGGATCTTCGCGATCCTCGTCGTCATCGGACTGATCGGGCTCACTATCGACATCACGCTGCGCCTGCTCCGCTCGCGCGTCGGGCGGTGGACGCAATGACGTCCTCGATTCCCACGGCCGGGCTCCGGATCGAGGGGCTGACCAAGGAGTTCACGGCGGGCAGGCCGGTGCTCCAGGACGTCGACCTGGCGGTCGCCCCGGGCGAGTTCGTCTGCGTCGTCGGGGCGAGCGGATCGGGTAAGTCGACCCTGCTGTGCCTCATCGCCGGCCTCTCCCGCCCTACGGCCGGGCGGGTGCTGCTGGACGGCCACGAGGTCGCCGGGCCGGGTCCGGACCGCGGCATGGTCTTCCAGACCGCCTCCCTGTTCCCGTGGCGGGACGTGGCGCACAACGTGGCGTTCGGCCTGGAGGCGCTGGGCGTGCCGCGCGGGCGGCGCCAGGAGCGCGTCCGGTGGCTGCTGGACGAGGTCGGCCTCGGGCACCTCGCGACGGTGCTCCCCGGCCGCCTCTCCGGCGGGCAGCAGCAGCGGGTGTCGATCGCCCGGGCGCTCGCCTGCTCCCCCCGCGTCCTGCTGCTCGACGAGCCGTTCGGGGCGCTGGACGTGCAGACGAAGGAGGACATGCAGCTGTTCATCCGGCAGGTGTGGCAGGACGTCGGCACAGACCCGCTGACGGCCCCGCTGACGGCCCCTCTGGCGGCTGGGGAGGCGCCGCACGCGCCCGCGGACCCGGCCCACCGCTCCACGATCGTCATGGTGACCCACGACGTCGAGGAGGCCGTGTTCCTCGGGCAGCGGGTGCTCGTGCTGTCCAGCGACCCCGGCCGGATAAGCCAGGACATCGCGGTGAACCTGCCGGAGCCGCGGTCGCTGGAGATGAAGCGCACCCCCGAGTTCCTCGAACTCAAGGCCGCCGTGGAGGACCTGGTCCGGGCCGAGCACCGCGCTCACCAGGCGCGTACGGCATCGTGATCGCGCCGCCCAGTGCATGATCACGTACGGCGAAGCCGCAGGCAGGCGGGGATGTTCGGGAAAGTGCGCATGATCACGGCATGGGAGTAGGCAGGTCGCGAGGCATGCACGGGAACCCGTGCATGATCACGGCGGTGGAGCGGGGCGCCGGTTTCCCGTCCGGTGCGGCGGCGGCGTTAAGGTCACTGATGGATAAGACTCACGACTGAAGGGACATCGCCATGGCGACCACCCGTACCGCGACGACCCAGTGGAAGGGCGCGCTCCTCGACGGCTCCGGCACCGTCTCGCTGAACAGCTCCGGCGTCGGCACCTTCGACGTCTCCTGGCCTTCGCGAGCCGAGCAGGCGAACGGCAAGACGAGCCCGGAGGAGCTCATCGCCGCGGCTCACTCGTCGTGCTTCTCGATGGCGCTGTCGCACGGCCTGGCCCAGGCCGGGACGCCGCCGCAGTCCGTCGAGACCAAGGCCGACGTGACCTTCCAGCCCGGTGAGGGCATCACCGGGATCGTCCTGTCGGTCCGCGCCCAGGTGCCCGGCATCTCCGCCGAGGACTTCCAGCAGGCGGCCCAGACGGCCAAGGCCAACTGCCCGGTCAGCAAGGCCCTGGCCGGCACCACCATCACGCTGAACGCCGAGCTCGTCGGCTGACCGACCACCAAGGCCCCCGTCCGGACCAGTCCCATCGTTCCGGTCGGGGGCTCTCACTTCTCCCGCCCGTTACGGGCGAATCTTCCTTGGTGCGCGATTGGCCGCGGGAGAGGAGAATGAGGTTACATGCGTGAAGTTTGGCCTGGAGAGCCGTACCCGCTCGGCGCTACCTGGGATGGCGTGGGCACCAGTTTCTCGGTGTTCTCGGAGGTGGCCGAGCGGGTCGAGCTGTGCCTTTTCGACGACGACGGCGGGGAGACCCGCGTCGACCTGCCGGAGGTCGACGGTTTCGTCTGGCACGGCTACCTGCCGGGGATCATGCCCGGCCAGCGGTACGGCTTCCGCGTCCACGGGCCGTTCAAGCCCGAGCACGGGCACCGCTGCAACCCCTCCAAGCTGCTCCTCGACCCGTACGGCAAGGCGATCGAGGGCTCGGTGCGGTGGAACGAGTCGCTGTTCTCCTACCATTTCGCCGATCCCGGGCAGCTCAACACCGGTGACTCGGCGGCCTACATGCCGAAGAACGTGGTGGTCAACCCCTTCTTCGAGTGGGGCAACGACCGCCCGCCGCGCACGCCGTACCACGAGACCGTGATCTACGAGGCGCACGTACGCGGCCTGACCATGCGGCATCCGCAGGTGCCCGAGGAGCAGCGCGGCACCTACGCGGGCCTCGCCCATCCCGCGGTGATCGAGCACCTCCAGTCGATCGGCGTGACGGCGGTCGAGCTCATGCCGGTCCACCAGTTCGTGCCCGAGCACGCCATGGTGGCCCGGGGCCTGACGAACTACTGGGGCTACAACACGATCGCCTACCTGGCGCCGCACAACGCGTACTCCAGCGCGGGGCAGCGCGGCGAGCAGGTCCAGGAGTTCAAGGCGATGGTCCGGGCGCTGCACGAGGCGGGGATCGAGGTGATCCTCGACGTCGTCTACAACCACACCGCCGAGGGCGACCACATGGGACCGACCCTCGGCTTCCGGGGGCTCGACAACGTCGCCTACTACCGCCTGCACGACGAGGACAGGCGCTACTACCTCGACTACACCGGCTGCGGCAACTCGCTCAACGTCCGCTCGCCGCACGCGCTGCAGCTCATCATGGACTCGCTGCGCTACTGGGTCCTCGACATGCACGTTGACGGGTTCCGCTTCGACCTCGCCGCGGCGCTGGCCCGGGAGCTGCACGACGTGGACCGGTTGAGCGCGTTCTTCGACCTCATCCAGCAGGACCCGATCATCTCTCAGGTCAAGCTGATCGCCGAGCCGTGGGACGTCGGCCCCGGCGGCTACCAGGTCGGAAATTTCCCGCCATTGTGGACGGAGTGGAACGGGAAATACCGCGACGCGGTGCGGGACTTCTGGCGGGGCAGCTCCCGGACCATGCCCGAGTTCGCCTCGCGGCTGACCGGGTCGAGCGACCTCTACGCCACGAGCGGCCGCCGGCCGGTGGCGTCCATCAACTTCGTCACCTGCCACGACGGCTTCACGCTCACCGACCTCGTGTCCTACAACCGCAAGCACAACGAGGCCAACGGCGAGGGCAACCGCGACGGCAGCGACGACAACCGGTCGTGGAACTGCGGCGCCGAAGGGCCCGTCGAGGATCCCGGCATCGTACGGCTCCGCAGGCGGCAGCGCCGCAACTTCCTCGCCACCCTCTTCGTCTCCCAGGGCGTCCCGATGATGCTCGCCGGAGACGAGTTCGGCCGGACCCAGCACGGCAACAACAACGCCTACTGCCAGGACAACGACGTCTCCTGGGTCGACTGGTCGGTGGTCAGGCAGGAGGGCGAACTGCTGGATTTCGTCCGGACGCTGGCCGCCCTGCGGCGCGAGCACCCGGTGTTCCGCAGGCGCCGGTTCTTCCACGGCCGCAAGATCCAGGACGGCACCCGCGACATCGTCTGGCTGACCCCGTCGGGCCAGGAGATGGGCGACGCCGACTGGCACGCGGGCTACGCCAAGTCGCTCGCGGTCTTCGTGAACGGCGACGCCATCAGCGAGCCCGGCCAGCGCGGGGAGAAGATCACGGACGACTCGTTCCTGCTACTGATCAACGCCCACCACGAGAACCTGGCGTTCACCCTCCCCGGGCCGGAGTTCGGGCCGAGCTGGCGGCTCGTCCTCGACACGGCCGACGAGGGGCCGCGCGACGATCCGTACTCCGAGGACACGTGGACGGCGGGCGCCAAGGTCTCGGTGACCGACCGGTCCCTCCAGATCCTCCGCTGCGACTCCACCCCGCCCCCTGTGGTGTGATCACCCCGCCTCCTGGGGTGTGATCATGCACAGGTTCCCAGGTCGGCACCGTGACCTGCGCGACAACCGCACGTGATCATGCACGTGAATCGTCCGCGCATGATCACGTACGAATATGCGCAGCCTGGGAGGGTCGCCGGGAATCCGTGCATGATCACGCTGCCGGGGACCAGGCACGCCGTGAACCTGTGCATGATCACGCCGGGGTTCAGGTTTGGATGATGGCCGCCTTCTCGCGTGTGTAGGCCAGGACGGCGTCGTGGCCGTAGCCGCTGTCCTTCACGCCCCCGAAGGGCAGCCCGGGAGGCATCTGGCGGAAGGTGTTCACCCACACCGTGCCGCTCTGCAGGTCGCGGACGAACCGCTGCGCCCGCCCCAGGTCGCGGGTCCACAGCCCGGCGGCCAGGCCGTACGGCGAGTCGTTGGCGATGGCGAGCGCCTCGTCGTCGGTCTCGAACGGCAGGGCCACGGCTACCGGCCCGAAGATCTCCTCCTGGCAGACGCGCAGCGAGTTGTCGGCCGTCGTGAGGAGCGTCGGCTCGACCCAGTAGCCGCCGGGCATCGAGGGCACGACCTCGGCCCCCGACCGGCCGCCGAAGACCCGCTCGGCGCCCTCCTTCTCGGCGATCTCCAGGTAGCCGGTGACCCGCTCGAACTGTCCCTCCGAGACGATCGGGCCCATCGTGGTGGCCATGTCGAGCGGGTCGGCGAGCGTCATGCCGCCGGCGATGGCGGTGATCCGGCCGATCATCTCGTCCCAGACCGAGCGGTGGATCAGGATGCGAGATCCGGCGACGCAGACCTGTCCCGCGTTGCCGGTGAAGATCGAGTTGACCGTGACGCCCTGCGCGGCGGCGTCCAGGTCGGCGTCCGGAAAGACGATGTTGGGCGACTTGCCGCCGAGCTCGAACGTCAGCGGCTTGAGCGCGTCCGCCGAGGCCCGGGTGATGACCTGGCCTGTCTGGGTCGAGCCGGTGAGGCTGATCTTGTTGACGCCGCGGTGCCGCACGAGCGCGTCGCCCACCTCCTCGCCGAGGCCGCTGACGATGTTGAGGACGCCCGGCGGCAGCACACCGGCCAGCAATTCGCCCAGCCGCAGCACGGACGCGGACGCCTGCTCGGCCGGCTTGATGATTACCGTGTTCCCCGCCGCCAGCGCGTACGCCGCCTTGGCGGAGAACGTCGAGATCGGCGAGTTCCACGGGATGATCCCCAGCACCACGCCGTACGGCTCCCGCCGGGTGAAGCCCCACGAGTCGGGGCCGAGGATGACGCTCTCCCCCTTGACGGCGTCGATGACCTCGCCCGCGGCGATCTGCCACAGATAGGTCATCCCCGGGAGGTCCCTCCTCAGGGTGTCGCGGATGATCCGCCCGTTGTCACGGGTCTCGATCCGAGCCAGCTCCTCCGCGTGCCGGGTGAAGACGTCGGCCACCGCGCGCAGGAAGTGGCCGCGGCCGAGGGCGGGCATCCCCGCCCATCCCGGGAGGGCCTCTCGGGCGGCGAGCACCGCCGCGTCGGCGTCGGGAGCGCCGCTCGCCGGGACGCGGGCCCACACCTCGCCGGTCGCCGGGTTGACCGAGTCGAGCGTGCGCCCGTCCGCGGCGGCCACCAGCTCGCCGCCGATGAGATTGCGGAACTCTTCACGCGACTCCGCGATGCTGCCGGTGATGCCTTCGGACATGCCTGCACTCCCGCGTCAGCCGTACGGAACGAGACCGTTACGGGGACCAAGCGTACGCTTGCTCGGCCCGCGAGGCCATCCGCACCTATCGCCGCAGGATGTCGTCGATCTCGAAGACGACGGGCCTTTCGAGCTGCTCGTAGGTGCAGGACTCCGGGGTGCGGTCCGGCCGCCAGCGCCGGAACTGGGCGGTGTGCCGGAACCGGTCGCCCTCCATGTGGTCGTAGGCTACCTCGATGACCCGCTCGGGCCGGAGCGGGATGAACGACAGGTCCTTCTTGGCGTTCCACCGCGACACCGCCCCCGGCAGGCGCTGGCCGTCCGACCCGCCCGCCGCGAACTCGGCCCACGAGCCCCAGGGGTGCTCGCTCAGGTCCTCCATCCGGTACGGCGCGAGCTCCTCCACGAGCTCCTCCCGGCGCTTCATCGGGAACGACGCGGCCACGCCCACGTGGTGCAGCCGGCCGTCGTCCGAGTACAGCCCGAGCAGCAGCGAGCCCACGATCGGGCCGGTCTTGTGCTCGCGGTAGCCCGCGACGACGCAGTCGGCCGTCCGCTCGTGCTTGACCTTGAACATCACCCGCTTGTCCGGCGTGTACGGAAGTTCCCCCGGCTTGACGATGATCCCGTCGAGCCCGGCGCCCTCGAACATGTCGAACCATTCGGCCGCCTGCCGCTCGTCCTGGGTGACGGGCGTGAGCCGGACGGAGCCGCCCGCCTTGACGACGATCTCCTCCAGGCGCGCCCGCCGCTCGGAGAACGGTGCCTCCATCAGGTCCTCGTCCCCGAGCGCGAGCAGGTCGAAGGCCACGAAGGACGCGGGGGTCTGCTCGGAGAGCAGCTTCACCCGCGAGGCCGCCGGGTGGATGCGCTGCTGGAGGACGTCGAAGTTGAGCGACTGCCCGCCGATGACGACGATCTCGCCGTCCACGACGCACCGCGGCGGCAGCTCGTTCTTGACCGCCTCCACCAGCTCGGGGAAGTAGCGCGTGAACGGCCGCTCGTTGCGGCTGCCCAGGTAGACCTCGTCGCCGTCGCGGAACACGATGCAGCGGAAGCCGTCCCACTTGGGCTCGTAGTACAGCGTGCCGTCCTGGGGCGGCATGCCTTTGACCGCCTTGGCGAGCATAGGCGCGACGGGCGGCTGGACCGGCAGGTTCATCCGGTCGGCCGGGAGGGCATCAAGCGGAAGGTTCATCGCCCACCTCTCTGACATATCTGCAGAAGAGGAAGCCTTCCTCTTCGAGGACCTGTGCGAGGACCATCGGGCTCGGCGACGCCACGCCGTTCAGGATGCGGGCGGCGTCGCCGCCGACGAGTTGCGGGCTGATCGTTAGGCAGAGCTCGTCGACCAGCCCGGCGGCGGCGAGCTGGGCGTTGATCCGCGGGCCGCCCTCGCACAGGATCCTGCCCAGCCCGCGTTCGCGCAGCTCCCGCACGGCTGTCGCCATGTCGACCCGGTCGTCCCCCGCGATGATGACCTTGGCGTTCCTGGCCGCCTCCTCGCGCCGGTCCTTCGGCGCCGACTCCGTCGTGATGACGATCGTCCGCGCGTACGGCTCGGCCTCGGTGAACAGCGGACTCGCGAGGTCGAGGTCGAGCCGCCGGGTGATGACGGCGATCGGCGGCGCGGGCGTCCGCCCCGCCCGCATGGCGAGCCAGGACTCGCGCGGGCGGGCCGGGCCGTACCCCTCGGTGCGGACGGTGGCCGCGCCGGCGACCACCACGTCCGCGAGGCCGCGCAGGACGCCGAAGATCCGCTTGTCCGCCTTGCTGGAAAGGCCGCCGGACAGCCCCTTGAGCCACGCCGCGCCGTCGGCGCTGGTCACCATGTTGAGCCGCAGCCACTCCTCGCGCGGTGAGGCGTAGGCGGCGACGAGGGCGGGTTCGTCCTGGACGTCGGGATGTATGCGGCGCACGCCCTCTACAGTGGCACACCGGCCCGACGAAACGGCAGCGCGGGCAAGCACGGGGGAAGCACGGCAGGCCGCGTAACGGTTCCATTCACCCTGGGCCCCGCTGCCGTTGGACGATGACGGACGGTGAAGTGGGAGGAGGTAGCGAACCGGCCGCTTACTCCCGGGCCTTGGACGGCTGGACGCGCTTGGGCTCGCCGGGCATCTTGGGGTAGTTCGGCGGGTAGGGCATGTCGCCCCGGCCGTCCGCCGCGTACCACTCCAGCAGCGTGTCGATGGAGAACGCCTGGTCGTCGATCGCCTGGTGGACGTCGCCCAGCTTGGCGAACCGCTCCGGCATGGTCCTGATGTCGAAGTCGCGGGGGTCGCAACCGGCGAGCTCGTCCCAGGTCACCGGCGCGGAGACGGTGGCCTCCGGCCGGGCGCGGACCGAGTAGGCGGCGACGACCGTGCGGTCCCTGGCGTTCTGGTTGTAGTCGATGAAGACCTTCTCGCCCCGCTCCTCCTTCCACCAGGCCGTCGTCGCGAGATCGGGCAGGCGCCGCTCCACCTCACGGGCGAAGGCGATCGCGGCGTACCGCACCTCGGTGAAGGTCCAGCGGGGCGCGATGCGGATGTTGACGTGGATGCCGCGGTTGCCTGAGGTCTTCGGGAAGCCCTCCATGCCCAGCTCGGCGAGCACCTCCCGGGCGGCGAAGGCCACCTTCCTGGCCTCGTCGAACCCGGTGCCCGGCTGCGGGTCGATGTCGATGCGCAGCTCGTCGGGGTGGTCGAGGTCGGGCCGGCGCGCGGGCCAGGGGTGGAAGTCGATCGTGCCGAGGTTGGCGCACCAGGCGAGCGCGGCGACCTCCGTCGGACAGAAGGCGTCGGCCGAGCGCCCGCTGGGGAACGTCACGGTGACGGTCTCGATCCAGTCGGGGTGCTTGGGCATCCGCTTCTGGTAGATCGCCTCCGACTCGACGCCGTCCGGGTGCCGTTTGAGGTAGGTCGGCCGGTCCCTGACGGCGTGGAGCGCGCCCTCCCCGACGCTCACGTAGTACTCCACCAGGTCGCGCTTGGCGGCCCCGATGGCGGGGAAGTAGATCTTGTCCGGGTTGGTGACCTTGACGGTGCGCCCGTTGACGTCGAGTTCGATGTACGGCGAAGCCATGGTTCGGACACTACCCGGGAAGAGGGGGTCCGTCCCGGGCTGCCAACGGCGGCCGGACCGGGAGCTCCCGCGAGCTCTCCCGCTTTTGTGGCGTAGAGCTCGGGTCGCGGAACGCGCGGCGCGCGTGACGCGCTCGCTGCGATCGCGACGGGACGGACCACAACGGGCCACCCGTGGGGCGGCATCCTCTTGCCGCCCGGCGGCGCCCAGCACGGGTAGGGCGCGTCGCCGCCATGACGGCGGGACGGGCTGCCTTCCCCCTCAGGGAGGACGATCAGCCCCCTCATCAGTGAAGACGCCAAAAGAAGGGCGAAAGGATGCTTCGCCCGAAAGAACTCTTGCGGGAAGATCCCCCGGGTCCATGTGGTTCTCAGTACGTAATCCCCGAGAGGGGCCGCCACGCTTAGGCTGGTGAACCATGGACAAGGTCATCAAGAGCGACGCCGAGTGGCGGGCGCAACTGTCGCCCGAGGAGTTCCGCGTCCTCCGGCAGGCGGGAACCGAGCGTCCCTTCAGCGGCGAGTACGTCGACACCAAGACGGTGGGCGTCTACTCCTGTCGCGCCTGCGGCGCCGAGCTGTTCCGCTCGGACACCAAGTTCGACTCGCACTGCGGATGGCCGTCGTTCTTCGAGCCGTCGAAGTCGGAGGCCGTCACGCTCCTGGAGGACGACTCGCTCGGCATGCGGCGGGTGGAGGTCCGCTGCGCCCGGTGCGACTCGCACCTCGGGCACGTCTTCCATGGTGAGGGCTACCCCACCCCCACCGACGACCGCTACTGCATCAACTCCGTCTCCCTGACCCTGGAGCCCGCCGAGTAGGACGGGCTCCCGGGAGTGATCACTTCGGCTTGGGCGCGCTGACCCGGCAGTCGGTGTCGTCCGGGCCGAGGATGTTCGCGAGCACCGGGTTCCCGTTCTCGCCGAACTCGGCCTGGACGAAGACCACGGGGTTCGGCTCCCCCTGCTCGGACAGGTACTCCAGCCCGCGCCTGCACAGCGTGATGGCGGACTTGGAGTTGCCCGCGTCCTCCGGCAGGCTCGTGTAGATCCGCAGGTATCGGCCCGTCGTCCGGATGTCCCGCACCTTGGCGGCCGGCCCGTCCTTCCACTTGCCGCGGAAGTAGGCGACCGCCTTCTTGTCGGTGTACTTCGACGGGCCCGATGCCTTCTTCGCGGCCTTCTCCGTCTTCTCTCCGGTGTCCACGCTGGCCACGGTCAGCTCGCCCGCCGGGCTGCTCGACGGCACGGGCGCGAAAGCCGTACCCGCCGGGGCCGAGGAGCCCGGATGGGTCACCTGACCGGCGACCACGAGCGCCCCCGCCGTGAAGGCCGCGACCCCCAGAGAAACCTCAACCACTCGTGCCCTGGCCCGCCTTTTCCGGCGGCGCCCCCTGGAACGTGCCAGACCAGTCGACACCATGCCTCACTCGAACGCGGAGATCCCGTCACAGTATGGCAAAGACATGGCGATCAGACGACCGTTTCCGACATTTCGCGCAAGCTTCCTCATCGATGTCCCGTCAGAGGGGGGAATTCTCCCGTGCTCCCGGGATGGCCGCCATGAGCCAATAGGGGCTCAACAGGGGCCGGTCGCGATCTGAGGAGGGTGCCGTGACGCCGCGGACCGTCATGGCCTGGGCGGTGTTCGGGCTGGCCTGCGCGCTCGTGGCGGCGGCCGGCGCCATCGGGAGGGCGATCCGCTGGACGCCGCGCTCGCGCTGAATCCCCGGCCGCCGGGACATCGGCCCCGCCCTTCTCAGTACAGCCGGCGGAAGGTCCCGTAATGGTCGGTGGTGTACCAGGTGGTGAAGTTCCCGGCCCAGTCGCGGTGGTTGAGATCGACCACGATCCGGTAGGCGTCCCTGTGGGTGTTCCGCGGGCGGCTGTGCATGTCGTACTCGTAGTAAGACGGGCGATCGTGACCCCCTCCCGAGGGGAGCAGCCCTTCACGGTTCCGGAACGCGCCACCGGAGTTCCAGTAGCCGTGTCCCACCGCCCACACATGCCGGTACCTCGGAAATCCGAGGGCGGCCGCCCAGCCGTACGCCCGGATCGCGTCATCGCGGCCGTCGCTCCGGATGATCGCCACGGAGACGGTGGCGGGCGTGGCCGTCGTCCGCGGGTCGTTCCGGGAAAGGCTCGCGGACGCCGGCCCGGCGAGCGTCCCCATGACGAGGGCAACGACGAGGGCAACGACGAGGGCCGTCGCGAGGCTCAGCACGAGAGCGAGATTCCGCGCGAGGACGCTTCGCGTACGCCGCATTCCGTTCCTTTCGTCCGGCTACCGGGAGGGACCGCGCTGCAGGACGACGCCCCGGCCCCGTACGGTCATCCGACCGCATTCCGGGAACCCGAGGCGACGGTGACGTGGGCGAGAAGGGCCACCCGTGGTAGAGGCTCGTGGAGATTATTACGAACGTGTTCCCGCCCACGCCCGGGCCGCTTTACACCGCGATGCCGACCTTGCCCAGTGTGCCGCCCGCGAAATGCGCGATGGCCTGCGGAGCCTCCGCCGGCGGGTAGGTCGTGGACAGACCCTCGGGGGTCTCACCCGGTGACGCCGCCGGAGCCCCTGCTTTCCAGCTGCCGCCTCAGGGCCACGATCCGGGCCTCGTCGTCGGTCAGCTCGACGACGGCGTCCGGCCGGCCAGGCCGGCGGTATTCGGCGACAACGGTCCGGAGGATGTCGGCGAGAACCCTCAAATCGTCGTCGGATCCTTCGATCAGCAGGTCACCGGCGTGCTCGACGCGAAGAACCAGTCCCGCTCCTGACCCCGCTCCCGGGACGCCCGCGTGCAGGAAGTCGGTCAGGCATTCCTCGAACGCATCCCAGTTCCCGCCGAAGTAGCTCGGGAACGCCAGCCGCTCGGCCCAATGGTCGAACAGAGACTCCTTGGTCCGGCATCGGCGACCGTCGAGCAGGCGGACCGTGGCGCCTTCACTCAAGGGACGGGCACCGGCCGGAAACCAGACGTGCTCTTCCACGGGCGCTCCCCCTTTCATGCCTGGTAGGGCCTGGCGGCGGGCGGGGGCCGGAGTCGCCGTCAGGGAAGGGCGGCGATGAGCTCGGTGACGGGCTTGCGGGTCCCCGTGTAGAACGGGATCTCGATCCGGGTGTGCCGCCTCGCCTCGGCCCCCCGGAGGTGGCGCATGAGGTCAACGATGCGGTGCAGCTCGTCGGCCTCGAACGCCAGCATCCACTCGAAGTCGTTGAGCGCGAAGCAGGCGACCGTGTTGGCCCGCACGTCGGGGTAGTCGCGGGCCATCTTGCCGTGCTCGGCCAGCATCGCCCTGCGCTCGGAGTCGTCCAGCAGGTACCACTCCAGGGACCGTACGAACGGGTAGACGCACACGAAGCCCCTCGGCTCCTCCTCGGCGAGGAAGGCCGGGATGTGCGACTTGTTGAACTCGGCGGGCCGGTGCAGCGCCATGGCCGACCAGACCGGCTCGCTCGCGCGGCCGAGCGCGGTGCGGCGGAACCGCGTGTAGACCTCCTGCAGGTCCTCCGCCGACGGTGCGTGCCACCAGAACATGAAGTCCGCATCGGCGCGGAACCCCGAGACGTCGTAGCAGCCCCGGGTCACCACGTCCTTGCCCGCCGACTGCGCCAGCAGCTCGTCGAGCTCCTCGGCGAGGCCGTCGCGGTTGGGGGGGAGGTGGTCGCGCAGCCGGAAGACCGACCACATCGTGTAGCGGATTACCTGGTTCAGATCACGCGCCTTGGGCCGCGGGGTGCCGTCCGTCATACCGCCATTCTGCCGCGTCACCGGTCCGCTTCCTCTCCCGCCCCGGCCGGCGTCCGGGACTTCAGATGCTCCAGGACGCGGGCGGCGGCCGTACGGGCCGTGGCCGCGCACGCCGGGATGCCGAGCCCGTCGTAGGCCGCACCGCACACGGCAAGGCCCGGCTGTACGGCTATCGCGGCGCGGACGCGGGCCACGCGGTCGAGGTGGCCCACGTCGTACTGCGGGAGCGACCCGCCCCACCGCGTGACACGGGTGTCGATCGGCAGCCCCCGCACCCCCATGATCTCGGCCATCTCGTTCATCGCCAGAGCCACCAGCTCCGCGTCGTCGCGCTGGAGCACGGCCTCCTCCCCGAGGCGGCCGAGCGAGCACCGGAGGATGACGAGGTTGCGGTCGGCCTCGGCGAGGTGCGGCCACTTGGTGGTGCTGAAGGTCACGGCCTTCACCGGTCTGCCCTCGACGGGCGGGACCAGGTAGCCGCTGCCGGACGGGGGCTCGGGGAAGGCCGACTTGGGGTAGGCCAGCGTGACGATGGCCATGCTGGCGTACTCGATCCGGGCCAGCTCGGCCGCCGCCTTCGGCACCTCGCGCGCCAGCAGCCGCGACGCGGCGGCGGCCGGGACCGCGAGGACGACGGCGTCGGCCTCGATGACCTCCTCATCCCGGGTCGGGCCGGTGACCAGCCGCCAGCCGTCGGCCGTACGGGCGAGCTCGCGGGCCATCACGCCGGTGCGGACCTCCGCGCCCGAGGCCTTCGCCACAGCCTGTGGCAGGCCGCCCAGGCCGTTCCTCAGGGTCGTGAAGACCGGCCCGGCGTCCTTGGGCGCCTCCTCGACGATCGTCCTGGCGGCCCGCAGCAGCGACCGCTCGGTGCGCGCGGCGGCGGCGACCCGCGGCATGGTGGCCTCGAGGGAGAGCATGTCGGAACGGCCCGCGTAGACCCCGCCCAGCAGCGGCTCGATCATCCGGTCCACGACCTCGCCGCCCATCCGGGCGCGGATGTAGGCCGCCACCGACACGTCCGTGGTCACGAGCGTCGGCGGCAGGATCTCGTCGAGCGGCACCCGGGCGAGGCCGCCCGGTGACAGGATCCCCGACCTCGCGAGCGCGAGCAGGTCCGAGGGGACGCCCATGACCTGCCCCTTGGGCAGGCCGCGGAGCGAGCCCCTGGACAGGATCGCGGCCTGGGTCGTGCCCGGATCCACCAGCGTGTCGCCCAGCCCGGCCAGCCGCGCCAGCTCCTTGCCCTCGGGCCGCCGCGCCAGCATGGCCTCGGCGCCCGCGTCGACCTCGACGCCGGCGACCTCGGAGGCGTGCAGCTTGCCGCCGATCCGCGGGGCGCCGTCGAGCACGGTGATCCTCAGGCGAGCGTCGCCGCGGCTGAGGTGGAAGGCGGCGGTCACACCGGCGATGCCGGCCCCCACGACCACCACATGACGACCAGGAGTCCCGTCCATACGCAAAAGCTACCGGCCCCGAGCGCCGGGCCTCTCACCGCCGTGGACGTGTTGCGCGACGCACCGGCACCACACCTGCGCCACACCGGCACCACATCGGCACCGCCCGCCTGCACCTCTGCCGGCACACCCGCCGTACCTCTGCCGGCACACGCGCCACAGACTCCGCCCGCGCGTCCGGCGGCGCCGCACGACCGCGACGGACCCGTGACGTCATCGTGACGGCCGCCGCCAAACCGGCGTCCCCGGCGCGCCGTCTTAAGGGCATGACACGATTCCGGTACGGAATGGCGGCCCTGGCCGCGGCGGCGTTCATGATTTCCGGGTGCGGCAGCGGCGAGTCCCTCAGCAGCGTGGCCGACAGTGGCGGGACGGCCCGGAGCGCGGCCGCTCCCGTGGCGCCCACGGCGGGGGGCGCAGACGGGGCCGCGGAGGGGTCCTACGCCAAGCGGGAGCCGGCCCTGGCCGAGGACGCGCGGGCGGGGGCGGACACCACGCGTGACCAGGCCCCGCTGAAGATGGAGCCGGTCGATCGGTCGATCGTCTACACGGCCGAGCTGACGGTCCGGGCCACGGACGTGGCGGCCGCGGCGGACAAGGCCAAGCAACTCGTGACAGCCGCCGGGGGCTACGTCGCGGAGGAGAAGAGCGACTCCTACTCCCGGCGCGACGAGGCGGTCATCACCTTCAAGATCCCGCCGGCCCGCTACCAGGAGGTCCTGGCACAGCTCGGCCGCGACCTCGGCAAGCGCGAGTCGCTGCACCAGGGCGCGCAGGACGTCACCGAGGAGGTGGCCGACGTGGACAGCCGGGTGCGGTCGGCCAAGTCCACGCTCGACCAGTTCCGCACGCTGCTCTCCAAGGCGAACAAGATCGGCGAGATCCTGGAGATCGAGCGGGAGATCTCCAGCCGCGAGGCCGACCTGGAGGCGCTCCAGGCCAGGCAGAAGACTCTCGCCGCGCAGACCGGCATGGCGACCGTCACCCTCACCCTCACCGGTCCGGCGCCCGCGCCCGCCAAGCCGAAGGAGAAGGAGTCGGGCTTCGTCTCCGGTCTCAAGGGCGGGTGGAAGGCCCTGGTGAGATCGACCGAGGTCGCGCTGACCGTGCTCGGCGCACTGCTCCCCTGGCTCCTGATAGTCGCCGTCGTCTGGCTGGTCGTCGTGCTGGTGCTGCGCCGCGGAAGGCCTCGCCGTACGGCGGGAGCGTCCCCCGCGCCGGCCCCCGTCCCGCCGTCACCCGGCCTCGAATCCCGTACGGCGGAGCCGGCTCACGCGGGGGTGGCCCACTCGCCGGGGCGGGAGCCCGGCTCCCCCACGCCCGGGCAGCGCGAGCACGAGCAGGAGCAGGAGTAGGCGGGCGGGCCCGGAACCTCAAAGGCGCCGCCCGGCTGAGCGGTGACCGCAGATCAACGCGCTGCCGCGGCAGCCGGCCGCGCCGCGCGCCGACCAGACGCCGCGCGCCGGGCCGCGCTGAGCGGTGACCGCTCAGCCGCTCAGGGGACCGAGGTTCAGCGGACCGAGATCTCGTGGACGAGGTCGGTGAGCCGGGCGAGCTGGTCCGGGTCGGTGGACGGGAGCACGCCGTGTCCGAGGTTGAACACGTGGCCCTCCGCCACCCGGCCGCGCTCCACGACGTCGCGGGCCCGCTCGTCGACGACCTCCCAGGGGGCGAGCAGGATCGCGGGGTCGAGGTTGCCCTGGAGGGCCTTGGCCGCCCCCACCCGCAGCGCCGCCTCGTCGAGCGGCACGCGCCAGTCGACGCCGACCACGTCGGCCCCGGCCTCTCCCATGACGCCGAGCAACTCGCCCGTTCCGACCCCGAAGTGGATGCGCGGCACGCCGAGGTCCGCCAGGCCGGCGAAGATCGCGCTGGTGTGCGGCAGCACGTAGGTCCGGTAGTCGGCGGGGGCGACCGCGCCGACCCAGGAGTCGAAGAGCTGGACGGCCGACGCGCCCGCGGTGGCCTGCACGCGGAGGAAGGCCAGGGTGATGGCGGTCAGCCGCTCCATGAGCTCGTGCCACAGGTCGGGCTCGCCGTACATCATGGCCTTGGTGCGGTCGTGGTTCTTCGAGGGGCCGCCCTCGATGAGGTACGACGCCAGCGTGAAGGGGCCGCCCGCGAAGCCGATGAGCGGGATCCCGTCGAGCTCCTTGACGAGCGCCTGCACGGCCTCCGTGACGTACGGCACGTCGACCGGCTCAAGGGGGCGCAGGGCGGCGACGGCGGCGTGGTCCCGGATCGGCGACCCCACGACCGGCCCTACGCCCGGCTTGATGTCCAGGTCGACCCCGATGGCCTTCAGCGGGACGACGATGTCGCTGAAGAAGATCGCCGCGTCCGTGCCGTACCGGCGGACCGGCTGCATGGTGACCTCCACCACGAGGTCCGGCGTGGCGCAGGCGGTGAGCATGGGGATGCCCTCGCGCACCCTGCGGTACTCGGGCAGCGACCGGCCGGCCTGGCGCATGTACCAGACGGGCGTGTGCGGGACAGGCTCGCGCCGGCAGGCGCGGAGAAAGGCGGAGTCGGCCAGCTGGGGATTCACCCTCCAAGCGTCCCACGTCAGCACACCGGCCGGTCCCCCAACCCGCCGCTCTCGGCGGCCATCGGGACGGACGACGGGGAGAGGGCGCGCCACGCCGCCCGTGTCGTGCGGCACGGATGGTGTCAATGATCGGTATGGTGATTCCCACCCCGTCGTGTGAGTCATTTCACAACTCGGCAAAGTGTTCGTTATGCGGCCATCCGGCATCCATTCCAATACCACTTTCGAGACACGCCGAGTGCGTTGCGGGGAAATGTCGGCGGGACGTGCCAACGTCGGATCAGTCCCGAGCGACCGACACGACCGTGGATCCGACGAGAGGCCCGGAGCGATGACTTCGATGTGGAGTTCCCCCGAACGCCGCACTGAGCACTGTGCCGCCCGCGACTCCGAACGCTTGTTCGGGCAGCCGCGCGGCATGGCCGGCCACGGCGGGCGTCCGGAACCGGTGTTCACGGTCGGCGGGCGCGTTCATTCGAGCGCCCCGCTAATTGCGATGGTCCTTGCGATGGTTACGGCTTGACGACTACTTATGCCCCCCACAGCCACCCCCCTGCTTCGCGCTATGCCGAATCCGACCTACTCTTCGGTCATGACCCTCGGTGAACCGCCGGCGCCTCCCGCCGCCTTCCGGCGCGCGCTGGAGACGTTGCGCCCTGCCGAGGTCAGGCCGGAGATCGAGCTGGAGGACATCCCGGCGCCCCAGCGGCTCGCGCCCTATTCCGGGGCGGTCGGAGCCTCTGTCTACCGCGACGACGACGAGCTCGCCGTCGGCCGCCTGATCATGCTGTTCGACCCGGACGGCCAGCGGGGCTGGGAGGGGCCGTTCCGCCTGGTCGCCTACGTCCGCGCCGACATGGAGCCGGAGATCACCTCCGACCCGCTGCTCGGACCGGTCGCCTGGAGCTGGCTCACCGAGGCGCTCGACGCGCACGGCGCCACGTACGCCGCCGCCGGCGGCACGGTCACCCGGGCGGTGTCGGAGGGCTTCGGCAACAAGGCCGAGGATCCCGTCACCACCGAGCTGGAGCTGCGGGCGTCCTGGTCTCCGCTGGACGAGGACCTGTCGCCGCACGTCGCCGCCTGGTGCGACCTGATGTGCATCGCGGCGGGCATCCCGCCCCTGCCCCCCGACGTCGCGGCGCTGCATCCGCGCCCGGCTCGCCGTGAAGATCCGAAAGTCCCTTGACAAGTGACCGAACCTGAAGTCCAGCCCCTGTTGGAGCCACGCGAAGGAATTCCGCCCGTCATCGAGGACCCGGCAGCGCTGGCGGCTGCCGTGCAGGCCTTCGCCCGGGGGGCCGGGCCGGTCGCGGTCGACGCCGAGCGCGCCTCCGGCTACCGCTACAGCGGGCGCGCCTACCTGGTGCAGCTCCGCCGCGCGGGAGCGGGGAGCGCGCTCATCGACCCGGTGCCCTGCCGCGACCTCACCGCCCTGAACGACGCCCTGGGGACCGCCGAGATCGTCCTCCACGCGGCGACCCAGGACCTGCCGTGCCTCGCCGAGCTGGGCTTCCGGCCCCGGCGGCTGTTCGACACCGAGCTGGCGGGGCGGCTTCTCGGCTATGAGCGGGTCGGGCTCGGGACGATGGTGGAGGTCGTCCTCGGGCTCCGGCTGGAGAAGGGCCACTCGGCCGCCGACTGGTCGACCCGGCCGCTGCCCGAGGCCTGGCTGCGCTACGCCGCGCTCGACGTGGAGGTGCTGATCGAGCTCCGCGACGTCCTCCACGCGGAGCTGGAGACCACCGGCAAGCTGGAGTGGGCACTGGAGGAGTTCACCGCGATCCTGGCGGCCCCGACCGCGCCGCCGAGGAGCGACCCGTGGCGGCGCACCTCGGGCATCCACCGCGTCCGGACGCTGCGCGGCCTCGCCGTCGTGCGGGAGCTGTGGACGCTGCGCGACGAGATCGCCCAGGCCGCCGACCTGGCGCCGGGCCGGGTGCTGCCCGACTCGGCGATCGTGCAGGCCGCTTTGGACCAGCCGCGCACCACCAAGGCGCTCACCGACATCGCGCCGTTCACCGGCCGCAGCGCCCGCCGCCACCTGCGGGAATGGCTCGCCGCGGTGACGCGGGCGCGGAGCATGCCCGACGCGGAGCTGCCGCAGCCGGTCGGCCCCGGCGACGGCCCGCCCCCGGCCAACCGGTGGGCCGACCGCGACCCCGTCGCCGCGAAACGGCTCGCCGCCGCGCGGGCGGTGGTGGCCGCCCTCGCCGACGAGCACCGCATGCCGACGGAGAACCTGCTCCAGCCCGACGCGGTCCGGAGGCTCACCTGGGAGCCGCCCGCCGATCTCTCGGAGGAGGCGATAGCCGTACGGCTGCGCGAGCTCGGGGCGCGGGAGTGGCAGATCGCGCTGACCGCGCACCCGATGGCCAGGGCGCTCGAACGGCTGGAGATCAAGGGCGAGGTCTGACCTCCTCCTGCCTTGTCATGGCGATCGCGGCATGGCTATCCTTTCGGGAAAGCGCTTTCCATATAGCGATGAGGAGTGCTCCGGATGAGCGACCGCGTTGTCGGCGTCGTGATGAACGGCGTCACCGGCCGGATGGGGTATCGCCAGCACCTCGTCCGTTCCGTTCTGGCCATCAACGAGCAGGGCGGGGTGACGCTCTCCGACGGCAGTCGCGTCAGCCTCAGGCCCCTCCTCGTCGGCCGGGATCTCCGCAGGATCGGCGACGTCGCCGACAGGCACGGCATCTCCGACTACACCACCGACCTGGACGACGCCCTGGCGGACCCGGCGAACACGATCTACTTCGACGCCCAGGTGACCCAAGCCCGGGTCGCGGCGACCCTCAAGGCCATCGCCCTGGGCAAGCACGTCTACACGGAGAAGCCGACCGCGGAGACGGTCGCCGACGCCGTACGGCTGGCCGACGCCGCCGCGGAGGCCGGGGTGAAGAACGGCGTCGTGCAGGACAAGCTGTTCCTGCCGGGGCTGCTCAAGCTGAAGCGCCTCATCGACGGCGGGTTCTTCGGCCGGATCCTGTCGGTGCGCGGGGAGTTCGGCTACTGGGTGTTCGAGGGCGACTGGCAGCCGGCGCAGCGCCCGTCGTGGAACTACCGGACCGAGGACGGCGGCGGCATCGTGCTCGACATGTTCCCGCACTGGGGATACGTCCTGGAGAACCTCTTCGGCCGGATCGAGTCGGTGTACGCACACGTCACGACCCACATCCCCGAGCGCTGGGACGAGCGCGGCCAGGTCTACAAGGCGACCGCCGACGACGCGGCCTACGGCGTCTTCGAGCTCGAGGGCGGCGCCGTGGCGCAGATCAACTCCTCCTGGACGGTCCGCGTGAACCGTGACGAGCTGGTGGAGTTCCAGGTGGACGGCACGCACGGCAGCGCCGTCGCCGGCCTGCGCAACTGCCGGATCCAGCATCGCGGCAGCACGCCGAGGCCGATCTGGAACCCGGACATCCCGGTCACCGAGTCGTTCCGCGACCAGTGGCAGGAGGTGCCCGACAATGTGGAGTTCGAGAACGCCTTCAAGCTCCAGTGGGAGATGTTCATCCGCCACGTCCTGGAGGACGCCCCCTTCCCGCACACGTTCGCCGCGGGCGCCCGCAACGTGCGGATCGCCGAGCTGGGCCTGCGCTCCCACGCCGAGGGGCGCCGCCTCCCGGTGGAGGCGCTGTGACCGGCGTCCCCATCGAGATCTCGCTGCCGGGGGCGCCCGAGCCGTACCGGCTGCGTGAGCCCGTCACCTGGGCGCGGCCGGCCGGCGCGCCGTCCTCGCGCGTGGTCTACGCGGCGGCCCACGTGGTCGCCGGCGTCCACGGCGAGAACTGCCCCGGCCTGCCCGCCGACGTCGACTGGGACGCCACGCTGCGCTTCCGGCGGCACCTGTGGTCGTACGGCCTGCGCGTCGCGGACGCCATGGACACGGCCCAGCGGAACATGGGCCTCGACTGGGCCGCCACGCGGGAGCTGATCCGGCGCAGCGCCGCCGAGGCCCGCTCCCTCGGCGACCCGGCGGAGCTGGTGGCCTGCGGCGCGGGCACCGACCACGCGCCGGACGCCGGGACCCTCGACGAGATCATCGCCGCGTACACCGAGCAGGTCGAGACCGTGCGGACGGCCGAGGCCGGGGTGATCCTCATGGCCAGCCGCCAGCTCGCCCGCGTCGCGAGGGGCCCGGACGACTACCACGCGGTGTACGGCAAGCTGCTCGGGCAGGCCGACCGGCCGGTGATCCTGCACTGGCTGGGCGAGATGTTCGACCCCCAGCTCGCCGGATACTGGGGGTCACGCGACGTGGAGGCGGCCACCGAGTCGTTCCTCGCGCTCATCCGCGACCACGCGCCCATGGTGGAGGGCGTCAAGGTGTCGCTGCTGGACGAGGACCACGAGGTGCGGCTCCGCGCGGCGCTCCCCGAGGGCGTCCGGCTGTACACCGGGGACGACTTCAACTACCCGTCGCTGATCAAGTCGGGCTCGCACGCGCTGCTGGGCATCTTCGACGCGATCGCCCCGGCGGCGGCGGCCGCGCTCCAGGCCCTCGACGAGGCGGAGTGGGCCGGCGACGAGCCCACCCGGGCGCGGCACCTGACGGCCTACGACGAGATCTTCGGCCCGACGGTGCCGCTGTCCCGGAAGATCTTCGAAACCCCGACGTACCACTACAAGACGGGCATCGTCTTCCTCGCGTGGCTCGCCGGTCACCAGGACGGGTTCGTCATGGTCAACGGCGCCCAGTCGGCGCGCTCGATCACCCACCTGGCCGAGGTCTTCCGCCTGGCCGACCAGGCGGGCCTGCTTCCCGACCCCGAGCTGGCCGTCCACCGGATGAAGGCCCTCCTCACCACCCACGGCCTACCCGCGTGATCATGCACGAGTTCCTGGTGGGGCAGCTCACCTTGAACGTGATCATGCACGAGTTCCCGCCCGGGGCTTTCATCTGCAGGGACGCCAACGGTGATCATGCACTCAACAACGCGCGCATGATCACGAATCGCATACCCCCACGTCAGGCGGCGTGTCAGGGAATCCGTGCATGATCACGCCGGATGTGGGGGCAGGTCGGGACCATGTCCGGGAGGCCGTGCATGATCACACCCAGTGAGAGGAGAGGGATGGGGTTGGGCAGGGATAGGAATCGGGTTTCGCTGAACCAGTGGACCACCAGGCGGTGGTCGGTCAAGGAGGCCGTGGACGGGTGCGTACGGCACGGCGTCGGGGCCATCGGGCTGTGGCGGCAGAACGTCGCCGAGCAGGGGCTCGATGAGTCCATCACACTGGTCCGCGACGCGGGGCTGCGGGTCTCGTCACTCTGCCGGGGCGGCTTCCTCACCGGGGACTCCTACGAGGAGGACAACCGGCGGGCGATCGACGAGGCGGCCGCGCTCGGCGCGGCGTGCCTGGTCATGGTCGTCGGAGGGCTGCCCGGCGTCGTGCCGGGCGAGCCGCTCGGGGAGATCTCCCGCGACCTGCCGGAGGCCCGGAGGAGGGTCGCCGACGCCCTGGCCGTGCTGGCCCCCTACGCCGCCGAGCGGGGCGTCCGGCTGGGCCTGGAGCCGCTGCACCCGATGTACTGCGCCGACCGGGCCGTCCTGTCCACCCTGGGCCAGGCGCTCGACCTCGCCGCGCCGTACGCGCCGGAGACGGTCGGGGTCGTCGTGGACACCTTCCACGTGTGGTGGGATCCGCAGGTGTTCGAGCAGATCGAGCGGGCGGGGCGGGAGGGGCGGATCGCGTCCTACCAGGTGTGCGACTTCCTGAGCCCGCTGCCCGCCGACGTCCTGCTGGGCCGCGGCATGATGGGCGACGGCGTGATCGACTTCGGGCCGCTGACCGAGGCCGTGACGGCCGCCGGGTACACGGGGGACATCGAGGTCGAGATCTTCAACGCCGACGTCTGGGCCGCCGACCCCGACGAGGTCATGGCGACGATGAAGACCCGCTTCGCCGCGCTCGTCCAGCCGCTCTGATCGGACCCCTCATCGGACCCTCTGATCGGACCCTCTGATCGGACGCGACGTCCCCTGGTCTGAGGCGGCCGGAAGCCCCTTGAGGCTTCCCGGCGCTCAGACCAGGGGCCGGACGCTCTCGCGGAGAACGACCTCGCACTCGACGTGGACCAGGCGCGGCTCGCCGCCCTCCTCGCCCGAGAGGGCCAGCTCGACCGCCTGGGCGCCCATCTCCGTGAGCGGCAGCCGCACCGTCGTGAGGCTCGGGGTGAGGTCGCGCAGGGGCTTTATGTCGTCGAACCCGGCCACCGAGATGTCGTCCGGCACCCGCACACCCCGGCTCCTGAGGGCGGCGAGCGCGCCGACCGCCATCACGTCGTTGACCGCGAAGACGCAGGTCGCCCCGGTGACCTCCTGGACCGCCTCGTAGCCGCCGTCCCGGTCGAAGGGGCCGTGGATCACCTGCGGCTCGGGGAGGCCGAGCCCGGCGAGCGCCTCCGCGAACCCGGCGGAGCGGTCGGCGGCCGTGATGAGATGAGGCGGCCCGGCCAGCACGGCGAACCTGGTGTGCCCCAGAGCGGCCAGCGCGCGGGCCAGCTCGGCCGCCCCCTCGCGGTTGGCCGGCGCGATCGTGCCGACGCCGAGCAGGTCCTGACCGACGCAGGCGACGCGGCCGCCGGACTCGCGGTAGCGGTCCAGCTCCGCCCGCAGCCGGGAGGTCACGTCCGGGTCGGTGACCCGGGAGCCCGAGATCAGCACCGCGCGGACGCGCTGGGCGTTCAGGGTGGAGACGTAGGCGATCTCCCGCTCGGGATCGCGGTGGGTGGTGCCGACCATCACCATGTGGCCGTGCGCCTCGGCCGCCCGCATCGCGCCGTCGGCGAGCGCGGCGAAGTAGGGGTCGACGAGGTCGTGGACGACCAGCCCGATGACGTTGCTCGCGCCGCGGGCCAGCGTCTGGGCCGCCACGTTGGTCCGGTAGCCGAGCACGGCGGCCGACTTCTCGACCCGCTCGCGCATCGCCCGCCCCACGTTGCGGGAGCTGCCGTTGAGCACGCGCGACGCCGTCGCGAGCGACACCCCCGCGTGCCGCGCGACGTCTTCCAGAGTGACCACGCAACCTCCAGTGGAAAGCGGTTTCCAGTATGCCAAAGCACCGCTGTCACGAGGCCATGCTTCCATGGCCGCACCCCTGACCCCGACAACGGTTACCGGCCAGTAGCATGTGGAGTGAAGCTACCGACAAGTAGGAGCCAACCCCGTGCCTGCGTCCCGTGAAGTCGTCTTCGTCGACGGCGTTCGGACGCCTTTCGGCAAGTCGGGCCCCAAGGGCCTGTACGCCGAGACGCGTGCCGACGACCTGGTTGTCCGCGTCATCCGCGAGCTGATGCGGCGCAACCCCAACCTCCCGCCCGAGCGGGTGGACGAGGTCGCCATCGCGGCCACCACCCAGATCGGCGACCAGGGTCTCACCATCGGCCGGTCGGCCGCGGTGCTGGCCGGGCTGCCGAAGTCGGTCCCCGGCTACGCCATCGACCGCATGTGCGCCGGGGCGATGACCGCCGTCACGACGGTGGCGGGCGGCATCTCCTTCGGAGCATACGACGTGGCCATCGCCGGCGGCGTCGAGCACATGGGCCGCCACCCGATGGGCGAGGGCGTCGACCCCAACCCGCGGTTCCTGTCCGAGCAGCTCGTGGACGGCTCGGCCCTGATCATGGGCATGACCGCGGAGAACCTGCACGACCGCTACCCGTCCATCACCAAGGACCGCGCCGACGCCTACGCCGTGGCCTCGCAGGAGAAGGTGGCCAAGGCGTACGCCGACGGCAGGATCCAGCATGACCTGGTGCCGATGGCGACCCGCAAGGCGGCCGAGGGCTGGGGGCTGGCCACGGCCGACGAGGCTCCCCGGCCCGGCACCAGCCTGGAGGGCCTGCGGAGCCTGAAGACCCCCTTCCGCGCGCACGGCAGGGTCACGGCGGGCAACGCGTCCGGCATCAACGACGGCGCGACGGGCTGCATCGTGGCCGCCGAGGAGGTCGCCGAGGAGCTCGGGCTGACCCCGCGCATGCGGCTGGTCTCCTACGCCTTCGCCGGCGTGGACCCCGAGGTCATGGGCGTCGGCCCGATCCCGTCGACCGAGCGGGCGCTGCGCCTCGCCGGGCTGTCCATCGGTGACATCGGCCTCTTCGAGATCAACGAGGCCTTCGCCGTACAGGTGCTGGCCTTCCTGGAGCACTTCGGCATCGCCGACGACGACCCCCGCGTGAACCCGTACGGCGGCGCGATCGCGTTCGGCCATCCGCTGGCGTCGTCGGGCGTCCGGCTGATGACCCAGCTCGCCCGCGAGTTCGCCGAGCGGCCCGACGTCCGGTACGGCATCACCACGATGTGCGTCGGCATGGGCATGGGCGGCACGGTCATCTGGGAGAACATCGGAGGGAATCCGGCATGAGCAACGTCGAGAACTGGAAGTCCCTCCTCAGCGAGAAGACCGCCGGCGAGGTCGTCACGAAGGCGCTCGTCCGCGACGTCGAGCTGCCGTACGGCGCGGGCACCATGGCGCTGATCACCCTGGACAACGGGTTCGACCACACCAAGCCCAACACGTTCGGCCCGCACGGCCTGCTCGCGCTGAACGAGGCCCTCGACGGCATCGCCGCCCGGAGCGACGTCGCGGCCGTCGGAGTCGTCGGCAAGCCGTTCATCTTCGCGGTCGGCGCCGACCTCAAGGGCGCCGCGACCGTGAGCTCGCATGAGGAGGCCAAGGCCATCGGGGCGCTGGGACACCACGTCTTCCGCCGCCTGGGCGAGCTCGCCGTCCCGTCGTTCGCCTTCGTCAACGGCGCGGCGATGGGCGGCGGCCTGGAGATCGCGCTGCACTGCACGTATCGCACCGTGTCCTCCGGCGTCCCGGCCATCGCGCTCCCGGAGTGCTTCCTCGGCCTCGTCCCCGGCTGGGGCGGCACGCAGCTCCTCCCCCGCCTGATCGGCCCCGAGAAGGCCATCAAGCTGATCATCGAGAACCCGCTGTCCCAGAACCGGATGATCAAGGGGCGCGACGCGTTCGCGCTCGGGATCGCCGACGCGATGTTCCAGCCGGCCGACTTCCTGGAGGAGTCGCTCCGCTGGGCCGCCGAGATCCTTCGCGGCGACGTGGCCGTGGAGCGGCGGCCGCACACCGAGGACGACTGGACCCCGGTGATCGAGCAGGCGCGGACGCTGGTCGACCTGAAGCTCCGCGGCGCCTCCCCCGCGCCCTACCGTGCGCTCGACCTGGTGGCGCTGGCCCGCACCGCGTCGCGGGACGAGGGTTTCGCGGCCGAGGACGAGGCGCTCGCCGACCTGCTGATGAGCGACGAACTGCGCGCCGGGCTGTACGCGTTCGACCTCGTGCAGCGCCGGGCCAAGCGGCCCGCGGGCGCGCCGGACAAGTCGCTGGCCCGCAAGGTCACCAAGGTCGGCGTCGTGGGCGCCGGGCTGATGGCCTCGCAGCTCGCGCTGCTGTTCGCGCGCCGGCTGGAGGTGCCGGTCGTGCTGACCGACCTCGACCAGGCCCGCCTGGACAAGGGCGTCGGCTACGTGCACGCCGAGGTGGACAAGCTGCTGGGCAAGGGACGGATCTCCGGCGACCAGGCCAACCGGCTCAAGGCCCTGGTGACCGGCTCGCTGACGAAGGACGCGTTCGCGGACGCCGATTTCGTCATCGAGGCCGTCTTCGAGGACCTGAAGGTCAAGCAGCGGGTCTTCGCCGAGGTCGAGGAGGTCGTCTCCGAGACGTGCGTGCTGGCCACCAACACCTCCTCGCTGTCGATCACCGAGATGGCGTCCGAGCTGCGGCATCCGGAGCGGGTGGTGGGCTTCCACTTCTTCAACCCGGTCGCCGTGCTGCCGCTGTTGGAGATCGTCCGGGGCGCGGCGACCGACGACGCGACGCTCGCCACGGCCTTCGCCGTCGGCAAGTCGCTGAAGAAGTCGTCCGTCCTGGTGAAGGACGCCCCCGCGTTCGTCGTCAACCGGCTGCTGACCCGCTTCATGGGCGAGGTCACCGCGGCCGCCGACGAGGGCACCCCGCTGGAGGTGGCCGACCACGCGCTGGACGGCCTCGGCCTGCCGATGACGCCGTTCACGCTGCTCCAGCTCGTCGGCCCCGCCGTCGCGCTGCACGTGGCGGAGACCATGCACGCGGCCTTCCCCGACCGCTACGGCGTCTCGGAGAACCTGGCCAGGCTCGTCGCGGCGGGCAAGCCCGGCGTCTACGGCGCGGACTTCCAGATCGATCCCGAGGTGCGGGCGCTGTTCGAGGGCGGCTCCCACCCCTCGTCCGCCGAGGACGTGCGGCTCCGCGCGCTCCGGGCGCTGGCCCAGGAGATCCGGCTCATGCTCGACGAGGGCGTGGTGGCCGCTCCCGAGGATATCGACCTGTGCATGATCCTCGGGGCGGGCTGGCCGTTCCACACCGGCGGCGTCACGCCGTACCTCGACCGGACCGGCATCTCCGAGGAGGTCACCGGCGGCCGGTTCCTGCCGCCGGGGGTCGCCTCGGTTCCCGCATAGCGGGTTAGACGCGCCGCCGCCCTCTCGATAGCCTCACGTGAACATCTCGAAAGGGATATCGGGAGGGCGGCGGCGTGCGCGAGTTGCTGCTCGGGCTCAGCCTCGGGCTGGGCGCCGGGGTGACGCCGGGGGCCCTGCTGAGCCTGGTGATCACCGCCAGCCTGCGCGGGGGCTTCCGGGCCGGGCTGCGCCTGGCCTGCGTGCCGCTGCTGTCGGACCTCCCGGTCGTGCTGCTGTCGATCACGGCCGTCGGCGCGCTGCCCGGCCTGATGGTGCGGGTCCTGTCGGTCGTGGGCGGCCTCTACGTCGTCTACCTCGGCGTCTCCACGATCCGCGAGGCCCGTACGGCGAAGCCGCCCGAGCCCGGGGCCGTCGAGCCGTCCGCGCGGAGGGCGGTGCTGCACGGGGTCGTGGTCAACCTCCTCAACCCGCATCCCTGGCTGTTCTGGATCGCGGTCGGCGCGCCCGTCTTCACCGCCGCGTGGGGCAGGGTCCCCGCGTCGGCGCTCGCCTTCGTCTTCGGCTTCTACCTCGTCCTGTGCGGATCCAAGGTGGTGCTGGCCTGGGCGATCGGGGCGGGACGGCACCGCCTCACGCCGGGGGGCTACCGGATCCTGCTGGGCGCCGCCGGAGTCCTGCTGACCGCGGCCGGGGCCGTGCTCATGTTTCAAGGAGTGATGGCCGCTCCCCGCTGACCGAGACCCGGCTGCGGCGGTGGCCGTACGCGAAGTAGACGCCGGTGCCGACGATCATCCAGATGAGGAACCGGAGCCACGTCTCCACCGGCAGGTTGAGCATCAAATAGACACAGGCGAGCACCGACAGGATCGGCAGCACCGGAACCCACGGCGTGCGGAACGACCGCGGCAGATCGGGACGGGTCCTCCGCAGCAGGACGACCGCGATCGAGACGATGACGAACGCGAAGAGCGTGCCGATGTTGACGAGCTCCGCGATCGCGCTGAGCGGGATGAGAGCCGCCAGCAGCGCGGTGACGACTCCGATGATGATCGTGATGACGTACGGCGTGCGGAACCGGGGGTGGACGCGGGCCAGCCGGCGCGGCAGCAGGTTGTCCCGGCACATCGCGAACAGCACCCGGCTCTGGCCGAGCATGAGGATCATGACGACCGTGGTCAGACCCGCGATTCCGCCGAAGCTGATCAGCGTCGCCAGCCACGGCTGCCCCACGGCGCGGAAGGCGTCGGCGAGCGGGGCCGAGACGCTGAGCTGACTGTAGTGCTGCATACCCACGACGACGAGCGAGACCGCGACGTAGAGGATCGTGCAGATGACGAGTGAGGCGATGATGCCGATCGGGAGGTCGCGCTGCGGGCGGCGGGTCTCCTCGGCCGCCGTCGCCACCACGTCGAACCCGATGTAGGCGAAGAAGACGAGCGCGGCGCCGGTGAAGATCCCGAAGACGCCGTAGACGACGGGCTTCACCCCGAACAGCACCTGGATGAGCGGCGCGCCGAGCCCGCTCTTGCCCACGATCTCGTGGGACGGCGGGATGAACGGCTGGTAGTTGGCGCCCTTCACGAAGAACAGCCCGGCGACGATGACGAGCAGCACGACCGCGACCTTGATCGCCACCATCGTCGCGTTGAACCGGGCCGACAGCTTGATCCCGGCCACCAGGACGGCCGTCAGCAGCAGCACGATCAGCGCGGCCGGCACGTTGAAGACCGCCTTGTCACCGGCGATCGACTCCGGCAGGTAGACGCCGAAGTTCTTCAGCAGTGAGGCGAAGTAGCCCGACCACCCCGACGCCACCACGGCCGCTCCGAGCGCGAGCTCCAGCATGAGGTCCCACCCTATGATCCACGCGGGGAACTCGCCGATCGTGGCGTACGCGAACGTGTAGGCCGATCCCGCCACTGGGACGGCGGCGGCGAACTCGGCATAGCAGAGGGCCGCCAGGCCGCAGGCGACGGCGGCGACCACGAAGGAGAGCGCCACGGCCGGCCCCGCCGTGTCGCGCGCCGCCACGCCGGTCAGCACGAAGATGCCCGTGCCGACGATGACGCCGATGCCGAAGACGGTCAGGTCGAGGGCGGTCAGGCTTCGTTTGAGGCGATGCTCGCCGCCCTCGGCGTCTGCTATTGACTGCTCAACGGACTTTGTCCGGAAAACGCTCATCCGCAGGCTCCTCATCACGCCGATGACCTGCAGACTTCCCGGAAAAGCGATCCTTACTCGCGGTTGACAGAGTAGTTGCCCGGACAGTTACCGAGCAGGCGCTAGACCTGGCGGGCGGGGTGGCCCTCCAGCACGGGCGACCGCTTGGCGACCGCCTCGGTGATCTCCCGGGCGAGGTCCTGCCCGGTGAGGCCGATGTCCGCGAGGATCTTCGCCCGCTTGGCGGGGTCGAGGAACCGCTGCGGGATGCCGTAGGTCCGCACCGGCACGTCCACGTCGGCGTCGCGCAGCAGGCGCGCCACGGCGTCGCCGACACCGCCGACCCTGCCGTTGTCCTCCACCACCACGACGAGCTTGTGGGCGGAGGCGGCCAGCACCAGGGCCTCGTCCAGCGGCTTGACCCAGCGCGGGTCCACCACGGTGGCGGAGATGCCCTGGGCGTCGAGCAGGGTCGCCGCCTCCATGCAGATCTCCGCCATCGGGCCCACCGCGACCAGCAGCACGTCCGGGTCGCCCGCGCGCAGCACGTCCGGGTCGCCCGCGCGCAGCACGTCCATCTCGCCGAGCTTCCCGACGGCCTCGATCTCCTTGGGCACCGCGCCCTTGGGGAAGCGGACCACCGACGGGCCGCCCTCGACGCCGAGCGACTCGGCCAGCAGTTCGCGGAGCCGTACGGCGTCGCGCGGGACGGCGATGGACAGGCCGGGGACCACCTGGAGGATCGACAGGTCCCACATGCCGTTGTGGCTGGCCCCGTCGTCGCCCGTGACGCCGGCCCGGTCGAGCACCACCGTGACGGGCAGCCGGTGCAGGGCGACGTCCATCAGGAGCTGGTCGAAAGCGCGGTTGAGAAAGGTCGCGTAGACGGCCACGACCGGGTGCAGGCCGCCGAGCGCCAGCCCGGCCGCGCTCGTCAGCGCGTGCTGCTCGGCGATGCCCACGTCGTAGATCCGGTCCGGGTAGGCGTCCGCGAACGCGGCCAGCCCCGTCGGGTGGAGCATCGCCGCGGTGATCGCGACCACGTCCTGCCGCTCCGCGCCGATCTTGACCATCTCCTCGCTGAACACGTTGGTCCAGCTGTGCGGCCTGGGGCGCTCCTCGCCGGTCTCGACGTCGAACGGCTGGGGGCTGTGGAAGCAGTCCTCGTCGTGGTTCTCCGCGTGCGAGTAGCCGTTGCCCTTGCGGGTGAGCACGTGCACGATGACCGGCCCGCGGAACGCCCTGGCGCGGCGCAGCGCCGCCTCCACGGCCTCCTCGTCGTGGCCGTCGATCGGACCGACGTACTTCAGCCCCAGGTCCTCGAACATGACCTGCGGCGAGAAGATGTCCTTGAGCCCCTTCTTGACGCCGTGCAGGGTCTCGTAGAGGGGCCCGCCGACGACCGGCACCCTGCCGAGGTTGTTCTTGACGAGCTCCAGCGCGTGCTCGTAGCCCTGGGTCATCCGCAGCGACGACAGGTGCGACGCGAGACCGCCGATCGTCGGGGAGTAGGAGCGGCCGTTGTCGTTCACCACGACGATCAGCGGCAGGTCCTTGTGCCCCGCGATGTTGTTCAGCGCCTCCCAGGCCATGCCGCCCGTCAGCGCGCCGTCGCCGATCACGGCCACGACCGTGCGGTCGGACTCCTGGCGGAGCCGGAAGGCCTTGGCCAGGCCGTCCGCGTAGGACAGCGCGGTCGAGGCGTGCGAGTTCTCGATGACGTCGTGCTCGGACTCCGCCTGGCTGGGGTAGCCGGACAGCCCGCCCTCCTGCCGGAGCGTGCCGAAGTCGCCCGCGCGGCCGGTCAGCATCTTGTGCACGTACGCCTGGTGGCCGGTGTCGAAGAGGATGCGGTCCCGTGGGGAGTCGAAGACGCGGTGCAGGGCGATGGTCAGCTCGACGACGCCGAGGTTGGGGCCGAGGTGGCCGCCGGCCCTGGCGACGGAGGTGATCAGCAGGTCGCGGATCTCGGCGGCGAGGCGCGGCAGTTGCCCGGCCGCCAGGTTCTTCACATCGAGCGGGTCCCTTATCGTCTCCAGAATCCCCACCGAGGTCATCCCTTCCCGCTCGCCGTTGAACAGATCGAGTCTAGTTCGCGGCGAGGCGCGTCCTTCCATGGGCTGCACTGAACCTTGACGTACCCCCCTTGGATTCCCTTTGATTCCGCTTTACCCACAGCTCACTTCTCCCCTACGCTCGTGATCTCGTGCCGAGACCGATGTCATGCCATATCGCGCTGTGTCCGGATATTTCGTCACGTTTGCCACGCTTCCTGCCTGACTCTCTTTGCGTTGGGGACGCTTACTCATGATCCGCACCAGGTTCCGCCCGATCGCCGTCGCGATCGCCGCGGCCGCCACCGTCCTTTCCCTGTCCGGTACGGCTGCCGCCTCGGGCGCCACCACCGCCTCCGAGGTCTCCGGGGCGACCTCCGCTCGGGCGGCCACGCCGGTTCCGACGGGCAAGGCCGCGCTCACCCGGAACCCCATTTACAAGACCGGCCAGTTCGACTTCACCGAGTGCAAGGAGCTGGACCGCCGCCCGGACGACGTCGAGTCCTACAAGATCTATCTGGACCACCTGCTCGACTGCCTCAACCTCTCCTGGGCGGAGGAGTTCCGGCAGGCCGGGCTGTCGTTCGCCAAGCCGAAGGTCCGCTTCATCACCAGCGCCGTCAAGACGGGCTGCGGCAAGTACCCGGCGCCGTACGCCGCGGGGATCTACTGCCAGGCCGACAAGACGATGTGGATCCTCATCTACAAGCAGCAGCTCGCCGACCCGTCGGAGTTCGAGCTGTTCCAGGTGATCGCCCACGAGTACGGACACTACGTCCAGGACCGCGTCGGCATCCTCCGAGCCACGGATAAGCTGGCGCCCCACTTCGGCACGGCCAAGTTCTACTCCCTGAACCGGCGGGTCGAGCTCCAGGCCGAGTGCTTCTCCGGCGCGTTCATCGGCAGCATCTGGCACTCCCTCGGCCGCGACCAGTTCGACTGGGACGACCTGCTCGACTACAAGTACGGCGACAAGTGGCACGGCACGCGCAAGAGCATCGTCTACTGGCTCAAGCGCGGCTGGAACGGCAACGGCCCAAGCGTGTGCGACACCTTCACCGCCCCGGCGTCCAAGGTCGCCTGACGTCTCAGCCCGGCGTTCAGGGCGCGAGACGCGCCAGGACCTCCAGGGGGTCGGCGAGCACCTGGGCGAAGGCCAGCTCGGCGGCCCCCATCAGGGTCGCGTCGTCTCCTAGCACGGACGTGCGCAGCCGGAGGCGCTCCCGTGACGCGGCGAGCGTCACGGTGTTGATCCGGCTGCGCACCTGGGCGGCCGACCCCAGGTACAGCTCTCTCAGCATGCCGCCGAAGATGACCATCTCGGGGTTGAAGACGTTGACCAGGTTGGCGACGCCCAGGCCGAGCCAGTCGCCGACGCGCTGAAGGGCCTCCTGGGTCACCACGTCGCCCCGGTCGGCGGCGTCCACGACGGCCCGCACGCCGTCCCTTCCGATGGCCTCGCCGTACCGGCCCGCGTGCTCCATCAGGGCCCGCTCCCCCACCTCGGCCTCCAGGCAGCCGCGCGACCCGCAGCCGCAGGGCCGCCCGCCGGGGTTGACCACCATGTGGCCGACCTCGCCGCCGTATCCGGCGAACCCGCCGAGCAGTTGGCCGTTCACCACGATGCCGCCGCCGATGCCGACGTCTCCGTGCAGGTAGATGAGGTCGCGGCAGCCCATGCCGATCCCCCGCGTGTGCTCCGCGAGGGCGCCCAGGTTGGCGTCGTTACCGACCGCGACGGGCAGGCCGAGCGCGAGCTTCCTGGACAGCTCGTCGCCGAAGGGCCCCTCTTCCAGGCCGATGTTGGGCCCGATCCTGACGACGCCGTCCGATTTGCGCACCGCGCCGCAGAACGCCGCCGCCGCCCCCACGCACACCGTGTCGGCCCGGGTCTTGCGGTGCATCTGCCGGGCGAACCCGGCCAGCATGCCGACGACCCCGGCCATGTCGAACGGCCCGCGCTGCCGTACGGCCTCGCGGCGGTCGAGGATCACGCCGCCGAGGCCGATGCGCGCGGCGGCCACCCGGTCCACGCCCACGTCGAAGGCGAGGACGTAGACCCGGGCGGACTCGGGCCGCACCACCAGGGACGGGCGACCCGCCCGCCCGGTGTCCCTGGGGAGCTCCTCCCTGACGAGGCCCGCGGCCGTCAGGTCGGCGGTCAGCGCCATGATGGTGCTGCGGTTCAGCCCCATGAGGGTGGTCAGCTCCGCCCGGGAGGTGGGCCCTCCCAGGTGGACGTGGCGGAGCAGGGTGCCGAGGTTGTGCTTGCGGATCTCCTCCTGTGAGGGACCTGCGCGCATCATGGAGCCAGCCTCGGCTTTCCTAGGGGGTCAGGGGTCGGGGATCACCCTACTGTGATGTGGGAGATCATCGTCTTCCGGTCGCGGCCGCCCGCTTCCTGGACAGGGCGTCCACGCCCGCGGCCAGCAGCAGCACCGAACCGGTGACGACATACTTCACGCCCGCGCTGTAGCCCATCAGGCCCATGCCGTTCTGGATGACGGCCACGACCGCGCCGCCGAGCACGGCGTCGAGCGCGCGTCCCTTGCCGCCGAACAAACTGGTGCCGCCGATGACGGCCGCGCCCACGGCGAACAGCAGCACGTCGCTGCCGCCGGTGTTGGGGTCGACCGAGTTCGCGCGGGACGCGGCGATGATGCCGCCGATCGACGCCATGAAGGAGCAGATCACGAACGCGGAGATGCGGATCCCGTCGACGTTGATGCCGGCCCGGCGCGACGCCTCGGCGTTGCCGCCCACCGCGTACACGTGCCGGCCGTACGGCGTGCGGTGGAGGACGAACGTCCACACGAGCAGCAGGACGACGATCACCGGGACCACGATCGGCACGCCCTTGAGCGACACGATCAGCTCGTTGCGGCTGCGCTCCAGGTTGAGCACGTAGACCGCTACGCCCGCGATCACCGCGAGCGCCGCCACGCGGAAGACGATCAGGATGAGCGGGTCGGCGACGAGGCCGCGGCCGCTGCGGCGGCGGGCCTTCACCAGCTGGATGACGGCGTAGGCGGCCACACCCACGATCACCGCGACCCAGCTGACCACCGGCGGCACGTTGCTGTTCGCGACGGCCAGGATCGTCTCGTCGCGGATCGAGATGTTCGTTCCGCCCTTGACCAGGAGCAGCAGGACGCCCTGGAAGGCGAGAAACGCCGCCAGCGTGACGACGAACGACGGGATCCCGAGCTTGGCGACCAGCGTGCCGAGGACCGTGCCGATGATGGCGCCGGTCAGCATGGAGGCCCCGACCGCGGCGTACCAGGGCCAGCCCTCGTTGGTGAGGAGGACCGCGAGCACCGCCGCGCAGACGCCGCTGGCGAAGCCCGCCGACAGGTCGATCTCGCCCAGCAGCAGCACGAAGATGAGGCCCATCGCGATGACGGTGACCGCGGCGCCCTGCGTGAACAGGTTCGCGAAGTTCACCGGCGACAGGAAGGCCGGGCGCAGGACCGAGAAGACCACGCACAGCACGACGAGGCCGAAGACCGCGGGGAGGGCCCCGAGCTCGCCGCCCCGCACCCGCTCGACGTAGCCCTTCACGTGGACGCCGATCGCGGAGCCGGAGGTGCTCCGCTCCGGGAGCGTTTCCGTCGTCATGATGCCGCTCCGTTGCCGTTCCTGAGGCCGAGCTCCCCGCTGCGCCCGGAGGTGATGAGTTCCACGACCTGCGAGTGAGTCACGTCGGAGGTCCTGACCTGGGCGGCCATCCGCCCGAGATAGAGGGCCGCGATCCGGTCGGACACGGCGAAGACGTCGTTCATGTTGTGCGAGATGAGTACCACGGCGAGGCCGTTGTCGGCCAGCCGGCGGACGAGCTCGAGCACCTGGGCGGTCTGCGCGACGCCGAGCGCGGCCGTCGGCTCGTCGAGGATGACGACCTTGCTGTTCCACAGGACGGCCTTGGCGATCGCCACGGTCTGCCGCTGGCCGCCGGAGAGGCTGGAGACCTGCTGGCGGAGCGACTTCACCGTCCGGACCGACAGGCCGGCCAGCGTCTTGGCCGCCATCTCCTCCATCGTGGCCTCGTCCAGGACCAGGCCGCTTGTGCGCTCCCGTCCGAGGAACATGTTCTGCACGATGTCGAGGTTGTCGCAGAGCGCGAGGTCCTGATAGACGATCTCGACGCCCAGCGCCGCCGCGTCCCTCGGCCCGCTCACCTGGACCTTCTCGCCGTCGAAGAAGTACTCGCCGGCGTCGATCGGGTAGATCCCGCCGATGCACTTGACGAGCGTGGACTTGCCGGCGCCGTTGTCGCCGACCAGTGCTGTCACCTCTCCGGGGTACACCGAGAAGGCGACGTCGTGAAGGACCTGCACGGGACCGAAGCTCTTGTCGATGCCGCGCAGTTCCAGGACCGGTCCCTGGGACACGATGGGCTACTCCGTTGATGAAGGGGCGTTGATGAAGGGGCCGGTACGGCTTGCCGCGCCGTACCGGCCCGTAGGGGAAGGGGGCTTAGCTGACGCCGGCCTTGGCGCACTTGTCGGCGAACTCGCCGGTGCACAGCTCGTCCTTGGAGACGAACCCGTCGGCCACGACATCCTTCACGTTGTCGAAGTAGATGGGCTGCGGGTCGAGCAGGACCGCGGGCACGTCCCGGCCGCTCTGGGTGTCCTTGACCGTCGCGGTCGCCGCCGGCTTCTCACCCTTGGCCAGGGCGATGGCGAGCTGCGACGTGGCGTCGGCCTCCTTCTTGATCGCCTTGTAGACCGTCATGCACTGGTCGCCGGCGAGGATGTTCTGCAGGCCCTGCACGGTGGCGTCCTGGCCGGTGACCGGGACCTTGCCGTTGAGCTTCTGCTTCTTCAGCACGGCGATGGCGGCGTTGCCGAGGCCGTCGTTCGCGGCGAGCACGCCACCGATCTTCGGCTCCTGGGTCAGCATCTGCTCGAAGATCGTGCCGGCCTGGGCGTTGTCCCAGTCCGGGACCGACTGGTCCGGGCCCTTCTTGTACTCGCCGGAGTCGTACTTCGGCTTGAGCACGCCGTCGTAGCCGTTCTTGAACAGCGTGGCGTTGTTGTCGGTCGGCGAGCCGTTCAGCTCGGCGATGATCGGCTTGTCGGCCTTGTTGTCGGTCAGGCACTTGGCCAGGCCCTCGCCCTGCAGCGTGCCGACCTTGGTGTTGTCGAACGACACGTAGTAGGAGGCGCTGCCGCCCAGCGTCAGGCGGTCGTAGTCGATCGTCGCGACGCCCTGCGACTTGGCCTTGTCCAGGACGGCCTTGCCGGTGCCGCTGTCCAGGTTCACGATCACCAGCACGGTCGCGCCGTTCGTGATCATCTGGTCGGCGATGGTCTGGAAGGCGGTCTTGTCGCCCTGGGCGTTCTGGATGTCCGACTGCACGCCGGCCGCGTCGAAGGCCTCCTTGAGGTACTTCCGGTCAGCGGTCTCCCACCGGGCCGACGACTTGCTGTCCGGGAGGATGACGCCGATCTTGCCGACCTTGGCGCCGGCCGCGGACGACGGCGCGCCGCTGCTCTGAGCGGAGGTGTCACCGCTCTCGCCCCCGCAGGCGGTGAGACCGAAGGAAAGCGCCGCGGCGGCGGCACCGATGCTGAGGATCCCCTTGCGCATTTGGCGTGGGTCCTTTCTCTGGCTGGGGGTCTGTGAGGGAAGCACGGCCGAGCTCGTCGCGATCTCAGAAGCCGGCATGCGATCGCGGGTGACGTGGCCGTCCGGTACGGCAGAGCCGGGTCACGGCCATCACCGCTCCAGGGAATGTTGTTTGAGACAACGTAAGCCAGAAGTCATGGTGGTGATAGACACAGGAAGGTAACGTTTGTTGTCCGCAGTAACAATGACGAAACGACGGCTCAATGGGTCTTTCCCTCAACGGGCGAGGCTCTGGCCGATGAGCACGCACGCGGACAGAGCGGCGATACCCAGCACGGCGGCGCGGACCCGGCCGCCGTCGAGGTAGCGGCGCACCGGACCGGAGACGGCGTACCCGAGGATCACGAAGGGGATCAGCGCCGCCCCGGTCCCGAGGGTCCTGACGGGCAGTTTCCCGACGAAGGCCAGGATGCCGAGCGACTGCACGGCGCTCAGGAAGAAGAACATCGCCAGGGTGGCCCGGATCTGCGGGCCCTTGGCGCTCTGGTAGACGAGACCCATGGGCGGCCCACCGATGCCCGTCGCTGTACCGGTGATCCCGGAGATGAACCCGGCAGCCGTGAGGGTGCGGCCGTTCCGCGGCAGCGACACCGCCCTGGCGGTCAGCACGACCGCGATCACGACCATGACGCCGATGAGCACGCCCAGCACACGCGTGCTCACGTAGACCACGACGAACCCGCCGATGACGCTGCCCGGCACCCTGCCCAGTACGGCGAAGCCGAGGCCGCGCCAGTCCACCCGGCGCCATTCGGCCGCCAGCGTGAACAACGGGAGCGTCGCGTTGACGACCTGCACGGCGCCGGGCATGACGGTGGGGTCGAGCAGCGTGAGCAGGGGCGAGGCGACCAGCCCGAGCCCGAACCCCACCCCACCCTGCACCACCGCCCCGGTGAAGACGGCCAATCCCGCTATGAGCAGCGACAACGCGTCATGGGTCATGGCCGCAGACCCTAACGGCCCGCCATCCCCGCACCGCAACCGGTTATCCGCCGCGGCCTCTGGAGCGAGAAAGCCAGACAATCACCGACAGTAACGGAAAGTTGTTGCGAGAGTAATCGAACGTCCCTAAACTTCCAGATGACGACATGGCCATAGACCGACTTGTAGACCCGAATGTAGCTTCGCCTGTATGAGCACCGAGCCGAAGCACGAGCCGAAGCACACGACGATCCGGGTCAGCACCGTTACTCGCGACAAGATCGCGGAAATCGCCAAGCAGGAAGGCAGGCCCATGACCGCAGTGATCGACGACGCCGTCGCGGACTACGAGCACAAGAAGTTCGTCGAGGAGTGCGCGGCGGCTGTAGCTCGGACTCAGGCAGACCCGGAGGCCTGGGCCGACTACCTGGCCGAGACGGCGATCTTCGACAACGCCACCGGAGACGGCCTCGAACCGGAGGACTTCTCCTCCTATCTCACCCCTCAGGAGCACGATGAGAATCACCCGCGGAGACATTTGGCTGACTGACTTCACCGGCTCAGTCGGCCGCGAGCAGGGCGGCATCCGCCCCGCCGTGGTGATGAGCGGCGCAGCCGTCAACAGCGTCCCGCTCGGCCTCCTGTTCGCGGCGCCCCTCACCACCACACGACGCGACTGGCCTTATCACGTCGAGGTGAGCGCGAGCGGCACAGGCCTGGACAAGCCCAGTTGGGCCATGATGGAGCAGCTGGGAAGCATCTCCGTCCGGCGGCTGCAGCGCCGGATCGGCCACGTCGATGACGCGTTGCTCGACCGGATGAACGTGGTTTTCAACCGTCTGCTGCGGCCGTAGGAGCGCCAAAGCCGCCCCGGGGACGGAGGGTCCCGGAGCGGCTTAGGGCTTCGGGCGTCAGCTCTTGGCGAGCAGGGAGCGCAGGACGTACTGCATGATGCCGCCGTGGCGGTAGTAGTCGGCCTCTCCCGGGGTGTCGATCCGGACGACGGCCTGGAACTCGACGTCACCGGCCCGCACGGTCACGGTGGCGGGCGTCGTGCCCTTGTTGAGCTCCTCGATCCCGATGATGTCGAAGGTCTCCTCGCCGGTGAGGCCCAGCGAGGCCGCCGTCTGCCCCTCGGGGAACTGGAGCGGCAGCACGCCCATGCCGATCAGGTTCGACCGGTGGATGCGCTCGTAGGACTCGGCGATGACGGCGCGGACGCCGAGCAGCGCGGTGCCCTTGGCGGCCCAGTCACGGGACGACCCCGAGCCGTACTCCTTGCCCGCCAGGACGACGAGCGGGATGCCGGCCGCCTGGTAGTTCTGCGACGCGTCGTAGATGAACGACTGCTCCCCGCCCTCGGTGAAGTCCCGGGTGAACCCGCCCTCCACGCCGTCGAGCAGCAGGTTCTTCAGCCGGATGTTGGCGAAGGTGCCGCGGATCATGACCTCGTGGTTGCCCCGGCGGGAGCCGTAGGAGTTGAAGTCCTTGACCTCGACGCCGTTCTCGCGCAGGTAGCGACCGGCCGGGGAGTCCGGCTTGATCGAACCGGCGGGCGAGATGTGGTCGGTCGTGACCGAGTCGCCGAGCAGGGCCAGCACCCGGGCGCCGGAGATGTCCGACACCGGCTCCGGCGTGGCGGGCATCCCGTCGAAGTACGGCGCCTTGCGCACGTAGGTCGAGGCGGGGTCCCACTCGAAGGTGTTGCCGGTCGGGATCGGCAGCGACTGCCAGTTCTCGTCGCCCTTGAACACGTCGGCGTAGTCCCGCAGGAACATGTCCTGGCCGATCGAGTCGGCGACCACCGAGGCGACCTCCTCCGGCGAGGGCCAGATGTCCTTGAGGAACACCGGCTGCCCGTCGGCGCCCGTGCCGAGCGGCTCGTTGTTGAGGTCGATGTCCATCGTCCCGGCCAGCGCGTAGGCCACGACGAGCGGCGGCGAGGCGAGGTAGTTCATCTTGACGTCCGGGTTGATCCGGCCCTCGAAGTTGCGGTTGCCGGACAGCACCGCGGTCACCGCGAGGTCGGCGGACTGGATGGCCTCGGAGATCTCCGGCTCCAGCGGGCCGGAGTTGCCGATGCAGGTCGTGCAGCCGTAGCCGACCAGGTTGAAGCCGAGCTTGTCGAGGTAGGGCGTGAGCCCGGAACGCTCGAAGTAGCCGGTGACGACCTGCGATCCCGGAGCGAGCGAGGTCTTGACCCACGGCTTGCGGGTCAGGCCCTTGTCCACGGCGTTCTTGGCGAGCAGGGCCGCGCCGAGCATCACGTACGGGTTCGAGGTGTTGGTGCACGAGGTGATCGCGGCGATCGTCACGACGCCGTGGTCGATCTCGAACGACGTGCCGTCCGCCAGCGTGACCGGGGTCGGCCTGTGCGGCCGGCGGCCGTTCAGATGGGCGGCGTGCGGGACGTCGCCGTTGCCGCTGTGCGAGATCGCCGGGGAGTCGGACGCGGGGAACGACTCGGCGGACGCCTCGTCGGCCGGGCCCTGGATGCTGTCGCCCGGAGTGTAGTCGCGGACGGCCGCGCGCCAGGCCTGCTTGGCGTCGGCGAGCGCGATGCGGTCCTGCGGCCGCTTCGGACCGGCGATCGACGGGACGACCGTGGCCAGGTCGAGCTCGATGTACTCGGAGAAGACCGGCTCGGGCGCCGACGGGTCGAGCCAGAGGCCCTGCTCCTTGGCGTACGCCTCGACGAGCGCGACCTGCTCCGCCGGGCGGCCGGTGAGCGTGAGGTAGTCGATCGTCTGCCCGTCGATCGGGAAGATGGCGCAGGTCGAGCCGAACTCGGGGCTCATGTTGCCGATCGTGGCGCGGTTGGCCAGCGGCACGCTGGACACGCCCTCGCCGTAGAACTCGACGAACTTCCCGACGACGCCGTGCTTGCGCAGCATCTCGGTGATCGTGAGCACGAGGTCGGTGGCCGTCGCGCCGGCGGGCAGCTTCCCGGTCAGCCTGAAGCCGACCACACGCGGAATCAGCATGGAGATCGGCTGGCCGAGCATCGCGGCCTCGGCCTCGATGCCGCCGACGCCCCAGCCGAGGACGCCGATGCCGTTCTCCATGGTGGTGTGCGAGTCGGTCCCGACGCAGGTGTCGGGGTACGCCTTCCCCTCGCGGGTCATCACCACGCGGGCCAGGTGCTCGATGTTGACCTGGTGCACGATGCCGGTGCCCGGCGGGACGACCTTGAACTCGTCGAACGCCGTCTGGCCCCAGCGCAGGAACTGGTACCGCTCGCGGTTGCGCTCGTACTCCCTCTCGACGTTGCGGGCGAAGGAGTCCGGGTGGCCGAAGTAGTCGACGATGACGGAGTGGTCGATGACCATCTCGGCGGGGGCGAGCGGGTTGATCCTGGCGGGGTCGCCGCCGAGGTCGCGGACCGCCTCGCGCATGGTGGCGAGGTCGACGACGCAGGGCACGCCGGTGAAGTCCTGCATGATCACGCGCGCCGGGGTGAACTGGATCTCCACGCTCGGCGCCGCGTTCGGGTCCCAGTCGCCGACCGCGCGGATGTGGTCGGCGGTGATGTTCGCGCCGTCCTCGGTGCGGAGCAGGTTCTCCAGCAGGATCTTCAAGCTGTACGGGAGGCGCGCGGACCCCTCGACGGCGTCCAGCCGGTAGATCTCGTACGACGCCTCACCGACGCGCAGCGTGTCACGGCTGCCGAAGCTGTTCGCGGACACGAAGTTCGCCTCCCCAACTTTCCGGGCTTGTCAAAAGTTCGCGTATGCATCCTGCCGCACCTTCGGAACACTCAAGGCAGTTAGGCTGACCTAAGTCGGCGGATGTCTCGACATCAAGATATCCCGATGGTTATCTCGACATCAAGTTACTGATGAGTACGCCTCCGGCGTGGCACATCCCGACCAGGAAAAGGCGGATTTTTCCGCGTTCATGCTTTCGGGCCGGCGTTTCCGCGCCCGGAGTCCACACCGGACCGACGCCGGACCGACGCCGGACCGACGCCGGACCGACGCCGAACCCGTACCGTCGTCCAGACCCGCACCGTCCGGGTCCGGCCCCCGCCGCTCAGGCGGGCATGAGCCGCAGGCACAGTAAGGCGAGCACGGCGACCGACAAGACGGGCCCGAGGATCTTCTTCTCGAACGTCTTCCCCGTCTTGATCCCGATGTCGAACGGCAGCAGCCACCGCCCCTTGATCGGCCACAGCACCGGGCAGCCGCGCTCGGTCAGGCAGTCGCCGATGACGTGCACCAGGCAGCCGACACCTATGGCGAACCCGAGCCAGGAGTAGGTCACGCCCATCATGTGGAAGGTGACGAACAGGCCGGCGGTCAGCGCCACGTTGACCAGCGCGGAGGTGATCGTGTGTCCCGGCACCCCGATCCCGACGGCGCGCAGCGCCAGCCCGATCATCAAGACGATCATGATGTCGCGCCCGACCGGGTAACGCTGGGCCAGCAGATGGGCGCCGACGCCCGCGAACACCGCGAACAGCAGTGAGTGGGTGGCGTGCCTGTGCCCGCCGCTGACGAAGTTGACGCCCCTGCTGAGCAGCCATGTCGCCGGGCCGAAGGCCTGCGCGATGGTGGCGCTCGGATGGTCGAGATCGGGCAGCATGGCGGCGCCGGCGCAGACGACCGCCCCCGCGACCAGCTCGGGCGGGGTCAGCACGGTCCCGGTCACGGTCGCGAGCTCCGGGTGCTCCAGGATCCCCGGGAGGGCCATCAGGGCCGGCGTGACCGCGAGCCACACCGCGGCCCCGCTGAGAGCGTGCGAATGCCCCATCATGACAAGATCACGCCGGAGACTGTACGGCAAAGCACCGACAAAATGCTCGAACCATGCGGCGTGTCGCTGGGACCCCGGGAGCCGGGAACGCAAAAGACGGGACCGTTCCGCTCCGAGAGCACCCCCCAGCCCTCTCAGAGCAGAACGCTCCCGTCTCGCTGGTGATAACGCGGAGGTCTCGGGCCATGTTCCCGCCTCGGAAAAGTTTCACGTGATGTGTGTCACTCTCGTCGGCGGGCTTGTTATTAGAATGTTCTCGATATATCTTTGAGCCATCAAGAACGTTCAGCAAGGGGGATGACATGACGATCTACGCCATGGGAGGACCCTGGGGCTTCTCCTCAGACAGGCGCCCTCCCGCCGACATCCGCCGCCAGATGCGGCGAGCACTGCACGCCAGCTTTCTCAAGGGGGCCGCGATGTGGCAGCACCACTCGGATGAAGGACACGACCACCACGGCCACGGGGACCACCACGGCATCCACGGCCAGCAAGAGGGGCCGCACGACCGCCGGCACAGGGGCGGCCCTCGGGGGCGCGGCCCATGGGGCGGCCCGGGCGGAGGCGGCTTCGGGCCCGGCGGGCCGTTCGGTCCGGGAGGCTTCCCCTTCGGAGGCCGGGGCTTCCGGATGGGCCGCAAGGCCAAGCGCGGCGACGTCCGCGCCGCCATCCTCGCGCTGCTGGCCGAGGAGCCGCGCAACGGCTACCAGATCATTCAGGAGATCGCGGCGCGCAGCGAGGGAGGGTGGAAGCCGAGCCCCGGCGCGGTCTACCCCGCCCTGCAGCAGCTCACCGACGAGGGCCTGGTCCGTGCCGAGGAGATGGACGGCCGCAAGACCTTCCAGCTCACCGAGGCCGGCCGGGCGTACGTCGCGGAGCACCCGGACGAGGTCCGCGCGCCGTGGGAGGACATGACGCCCGACATCGGGGACAACGTCCACGAGCTGTTCGCCCTGTCCCGCCAGGCGGCGTCCGCGCTGTTCCAGATCGCGCAGGCCGGCACCGACGGCCAGATCAAGCAGGCCAAGCAGGTGCTGACCGAGACCCGGCGGAAGCTCTACCAGATTCTCGCCGACGGCGACCCCTCCGAAGAGTAGGGGACGAGGAGTGACGGACATGGTCTCCCGGGACGATCTGCGGATCGGCGACCAAGAGCGTGACGAGGTGACCCGGGTCCTGCATGACGCGTTCGCGCAGGGCCGGATCACCCGTGACGAGCTCGACGACCGCCTCGACGCGGTCTTCTCCGCACGCACCGCCGGCGACCTGCGACGGGTCACGGCCGACCTGCCCGAGGCGTACGGCCCGCACGACCTGCCCCAGGCGTACGGCTTTCCGGGAGCGCACGCCTCCGGGCGCCCGTTCGGCGGCCCGGGGCTGTCCGGAGCTCCGTACGGCATGGCGTACGGGCCCGGTGAGTGGCAGTGGCCCGGGGGCCGGGGTGATCTGGCGATGCGGAGCGGGCCCCCAGCCGGGTGGAGCGTGGCCGAGTCGCGTCGGCGGGCCTACCGGCGCCGTGCTCGCGGGGGCGGGCCCCGGGTGGTGCCGCTCGTCCTGGCGGCGCTGGTGGTCGCCGCCCTCGTTTCCGGCGCGGCCTGGCCGCTGTTCGCCGCGGTCAAGCTGCTGTTCTTCGGCGCGCTGATCATGGCCCTGGTGGGCCTGGTCCGCCACCGCCACGGGCACGGTCGCCGGCGTGGCGGGTGGCACCACCACCATCGCCGCGGAATTGGGTCTTGAACAACGCGGCGACAGATGAGATGTGTCGTGCGGAACCGGTCACGGTCCGCAGCCCGGCACTTACTCTCGACCGGCGCGGCCACGGTTCTGAACGCGTGACTACGAGCAGACGGCGGGACGGAATCCCCGTCCCGCCGGCCGTTTCGCGAGGGGACCGGGACAGGTGCAGTTGCCACGGGTCAAGCAGAAGCACGAGCCGTTCAGGTTCGAGGACGGCACGGTGCGGATCGGAGGCGAGATCTACGGACTGGCCACCGAGATCACCGACCCGCTGGGCGGCGCGTGGGCGGCGCTGACGCTCATGGACGGCACGCGCACGCCCGACGACATCGCCGAGGTCATGTGCCGCTCCCTTCCCGGCGTCTCGGTGGCCGAGGCGCGGGACATCGTGCGCGCGCTGATCGCCTCGGGCCATGTGGAGGACGCGTCGGCCCAGGTCCCCGAGGAGCTGAGCGAGCCCGAGCGGGAAAGGTACGGCAGGAGCCAGGCCTTCTTCCACCAGGTCGATCTGACGCCGCGCGCCCATTGCTGGGAGGCGCAGCTCCGGCTCAAGCGGGCCCGCGTCGTGGTGATCGGCCTCGGCGGCACCGGCAGCCATGCCGCCTGGGCGCTGGCGGCGTCCGGCGTGGGCCGCCTGCACTGCGTCGACGCGGACGTGGTGGAGCTGTCGAACCTCAACCGCCAGGTGCTCTACACCGAGGCCGACATCGGCGGCCCGAAGGTCGAGACCGCGGTGGCCGCGTTGCGGCGCGTGAACAGCGAGATCGAGGTCACCGGCGAGCGTCGCATGATCAGGAGCGAGGCCGAGCTGGCCGCCCTCCTGGAGGGCTGCGACGTGCTCGCGCTGTGCGCCGACGAGCCGCGCGGGCAGGGCATCCGGATCTGGGCGAACCGGGCCTGCGCCGCCGCCGGCGTCCCGTGGGTCGGCGGCGGCTACAACGGCCCACTGGTCACCGTGGGGACGTTCGCCCGCGGACAGGGAGCCTGCTACGAGTGCCTCTCCGAGGGGGAGGCGCGCCGCCGCCGGCCCGGCCTGCCCGTGGACCTGGGAGGACCCGGCGTGGTCGCCACCTCGGCCGGCATCTCCGGCCATCTGGTCGCCCACGCGGTGATCTCCCTGATCACCGGAGTGCCGGAACCGGCCACGGGAACGGTCGCCGGGCTCAACCTCATCGCCCCCGACCATCACGTCTGGGTCCGCCATCCGCCCCGTCCGGAATGCCCGGTCTGCGGGGGCCCCGGCGGTGCACGGCCCCAGGAGGAGCGGTTCAGCGATTTTGGGCCTTGACCGGTCAAGTCAGCCGCATGATGATCGGCCTGTTTTCTCGCGCGAGGTCCGACCCAGCCGACCGGCGGAAGGTGTTCGATGAACCCACCCGAGCAAGACACAGCGCTCCCCGAGCGCGCTGACGAGCCGGACTCCCCCGCCGAAATCGTGATCCGCAGGCTCGACAAGATCGAGACGACGGCCTTCAGCCAGGGGAACTCCGCCTGACACCGACGGCCCGGGCCGGGTGAGTGGGCCTTCCCGCGTGGACGCGACCGCTCACCCGGGCTCGCGCTGATCAACGCGATCCACTTCGGCCTGATCCCGCTGCTCGGGTCTCGGCCGGCGGGAGGCGGGAGGTTCTCCATGACGCTCATCCGGGTCGAGTTGCACGAGCTCGAGTTCCGGCGGGATCGCGAGGAGTGGATCGTCGGCCGGAGGAGCACCGGCGACTTCGTGGCCGTGCCGTACGAGGGAATGCGGGTCGTCCGGCTCCTCCAGGAGGGCGCGACGGTCCAGGAGGCCGAGCGACGTCTCCGCGAGGAGACGGGGACACGCCTGGACGTGGACGGCTTCGTCGAGGGCCTCGCCGGGGCGGGCCTGGTGGCCGCGCTGGACGGACGGCCCCTTTGGGCCGCCGCTCCCCCGCCGCCGACCTTTCCGTGGCTGCGGCCGGCGCACGTCCGGTGGACGCTGAGCCCGGTGCTGCACGTCGTCGTCGGCGCCGTGGTCGTGACCGGGATCGTCGCCGCCGTCCTGCGGCCGGGCGCCGTGCCGGGATGGCGGGAGCTGCTCTGGAGTGAGCGAGGCACGCCCGTGCTGCTCACACAGGTCTGGGCGGGGTGGTCGCTGATCTTCCTGCATGAGCTGGCGCATCTCTGCACGGCGCGCGCCGCCGGAGTGCCGGGACGCATCACGCTCGGGACGCGCCTGCAGTTCCTGACGGCCCAGACGGAGGTGTCGGGCATCTGGCTGGCCGAGCGCCGCGTGCGGCTGACGGTCTACCTCGCCGGCATGGCTCTCGATGCCGGTCTGTGCGCGGCCTGCGTGGTGCTGGGCGTGCTCCTCGGGCCGCGTCCCGCGCTGTCGGTCGTCGCGCTGACGACGCTGACCATGCTGTCCACGCAGCTCCTCGTGTTCATGCGTACCGACCTCTACTTCGTCCTGCAGGACCTCACCCGTTGCCACGACCTGTACGGCGACGCCCTGGCGTATGCGGGGCACATCGGCAAGCGGGCTCTCCTGCACCCGTCCGAGGATCCGCTGGCGCGGCTGCCGCGGGGGGAGGGCCGCTGGGTGCGGGCCTACACGGCGCTGCTCGTCGCCGGGACGGGGGTGTGCCTGGCCGTGGCGGCGACGGTCACGTATCCGGCCGCGGCCGGCCTGCTCGCCCACGCGACGGACGTGCTGACCGGTCTGGTGGCCGGCCGGTCCGGTCCGGTCGATCCGTTCGCGGCGATGGACGCGGTCGTGGTCGTGGCGGTCGTCGGCGCCTTCCAGCTCCTGTGGGCCGGAGCGTGGTGGCGCCGCCACGGGCCGCGGGCACGCCAGGCCGCCCGGACCGTGAAGAAGACGGCGGCGAAGACGCTCACCGGAGTCTTCGCCGGCGGACACAGCGGCAAGCTCACCGGCACGGGCCGGATCACTGACCGGATCACCGAGGAGAAGCCGTGATGCGGGCCGACGTCTTCGATCACGTATGGCGGGCCGAGGGGACGGTTCTGCCGCTGGCCGACTACCAGGCCGAGTTCGACGAGGTCTACGGCGGCGCCGAGGAGGAGGTCTGGAAGCTTGAGCGGGCGCAGCACTTCCACGAGTCCGACGTGGCGAGCTGGCGGGCGGCCGCCGAGGGTGACTGGCCCCGCTCGCTCGCGCTCATCGAGGAGATGCGCGGCCCGCTGACCGAGATGTACCGCGGGCTTCCGAGGTTCCTGCGCCTGCGTGTCGTGGAGCTGCCCCTCACTCCCTACCTCCAGTGGGAAGCACACGTCTTCGCGATCCGCGTGTCGGCCGGGGAGGCCATCAGGGTGCTCCCGGCGTCCGCCGTCGCGCGCCTGGAGCAGATGACGACGCTCCCCGAGCTCGTGATATTCGGCCCCGACCTGATGTACCAGGTCTGCTACGACGAGGTCGGCGCCGCCTCGGGCGCCCGCCGGATCACCGACGCCCGCGTCGTCACCCCCTGCCGCGCCGCGGTGATCTCCCTGTACGGCGAGGCGGAGGACCTGCTGCCGTTCTTCGACCGCGAGGTGGCCCCGCTCCGGCCACCGGAGCACCTTCTGCCTGGCCGTACGGGATTTGGGTCTTGACCGGAGATCGGCGGCGGCCAACCATCGACCTGTCGCCCTCGGGGGGAACGCGTGCGGCCGTGCGGAGAACGGGGCCCATGACGGGGCCACAACGCATCCGACAACGGAGGGTGAGATGGACCCAGCCGAAGCGGAGCTCGAGGCGCAGGACGAGGCCGAACGACCGGCCACGGTGAAGATCCTGATCAGAAGGCTGGACACGACGGAGACGACGGTGTGCAGTAACTCAACTGGGAACTGACAGCACGACGTTCGCGAAAGACGAAGGCGCGCGAGGTTCCACGATCCGGGCTGGACCTTTGACGTGCGGGTCCGACCAACGATTTCGGCGTGCGCCGGAGGAGGCCCTCATGCCCGGAGAGGCGATCGAACACGTCAGGCAGGCCGCGGGAGAGACCCTGGCCGCGGAAGATTACCGAACGGAATTCTACGAGCGCTTCCAGCGCGTGGAAGGCGTGGTGTGGAAGCTGGAACGCGCCCAGCACTTCCACGAGCCGGACGTGCCGAGCTGGGCCGCGATGATGGAGGGCGACTGGAACCGCGCCCTCGCCCTGATCGAGGAGATGCGGTTCGCCGACGACCTGCCGCCCCATGTCGAGCTCCGGCGCCTGCGAATCGTCGACACGCCGCTCACGCCGTACATGCAGTGGGAGATCGTCCTCCTGGCGGCGCGCACCCGCGCGGGCGAGCGGGCGCGGGCGCTGCACGCGCCCGCCGTACGACATCTGGAGCGGGCGGCCCCGCTTCCCGAACTGCTCATCCTCGGCCCCGACCTGATGTACGAAATCCTCTACGACCAGATCGGCGCTCACATCGGAGGGCGGCGGATCACCGACCCACGCGTCATCGAGCCCTGCGTCCGCGTCCTGGCCGACCTGTACGCCAGGGCGGAAGGGATGATCGGCTACTACGAGCGGGATGTCGCCCCGCTCCCGCCGCCGGAGATCAGCCGGATCTCCACCTGAGCGGCCCTCCTGCGCGATCTCTACCGCGCCACGGGGTCATCGCCGGCGGCACGGTAACGACTCGATCGCCCGGCGCAGCGAGGCGAAGTCCTCCGCGAGCCGGTCGAGCTGGTATGAGGCGTTGAGGCCGCTGGGGTTGGGGAGGACCCACAGGGCCACGTCGCCGATCATGTCGTCCTGTGGGCCGATCTTGGCCCGTGGGCGGCCGAAGGCGACCCGGTAGGCCGACACCCCCGCTACGGCCAGCGTCCGGGGCCCCGTCTCCTCGACGAGCCGCGCCAGCCGTACACCGCCCGCGCGGATCTCCTCCGCAGACAGCTCGTCGGCCCGCGCGGTCGCCCGGGGGACGATGTTGGTGATGCCGAGGCCGTACGACGGGAGCAGGTGCTGTTCGCCCGGCGCGAGCCTGCGGGGCACGAAGCCCGACAGGTGCAGCGCGGGCCAGAACCGGTTGCCGGGCCGGGCGAAATGGTGGCCGGTGGCCGCGGAGTAGAGGCCGGGGTTGATCCCGCAGAACAGCACGTCGAGGCCGGGGCCGAGCACGTCGTCGATCGTCGCGCCTCTGGCCGCCTCGAGGTCGGCCCTGGTCGGATTCATGGCCAGATGCTAATGCCCCCTTGTCCGCCCTCGCCCCGTCGCGTCACTCGGGGCGGGGCACCGGCCTACGCCTGCTTCGCCGTCCTCTCCGGCGCTTTCGTCGTCGCGTTCATCCGCGAGACGAAGGGCCGCGCCGTGGAGGAGATGGGATAAGGGCTCACAGCCGGGGGTCCACGGGCTCGGACTCCAGCGCGAGGACGGCGAAGACCGCCTCGTGGATCCGCCAGAGCGGGTCTCCCTCGGCCAGCCGCGTGAGCGCCTCGAGGCCCAGAGCATGCTCCCGCAGCGCCAGAGAGCGTTTCTTGCCGGGGAACCGCCGCCGCAGCACGTCGAGGGATTCGGTGTAGTCAGGGCCGTAGATGATCCTCAGGTACTCCCGCCCGCGCACCTTGATCCCGGGCTGCACCCGGTTTCTCCTCGCCCCTGGCGTCCCTGCCGCCATCGGATCACCCAGGGGTACGGAGTCTCCCGAGTGCGGCGGGTCGGCGGGCTTGACGACCATGCCCTCGCCTCCCTCCGCCGTCAGGGCCGACCACCACTCCACGGCCGCGGCCCGCTCCTCCTCCGAGTCGAGGGAGACGAAGACGTGCCTGGTTTGAGGGACAATGTCCGACTCCAGGCGGCCGAGCAGGTCCAGGTGCCACGCGTGCGGCTCCTCCACGGCCGTCGCGCGGCCCTCGCAGGCGAGGATCTGGAACGGCGCGAGCCGTACGCCGTCGAGACCGGAAACCGGCCAGCAGTACCGCGCATAGGCGTCGCGGAAGCGGGCAGCATTGTCCGCACGGCGTCGGGCGTGGACCAGCTGACCGCCTACATCCAGGCCGCGCCCGGCCGCCGTCTCCAGCGCCCGGATCACCTCGGGCAGCGCCGCCCCGGCCGCCGCCCCCACCGAGGCGTACTGGTCGCGGATCAGCCCCTCCGCCTTCGCCGACCAGGGCAGCAGCTCGCAGTCGAGCACCACCCAGTCCGATCGCAGCTCGTCCCAGAGCGGGCTCACCGCGTCGCGTAGCCGGTCGACCAGTTCCGCGGTGAGGTCGTCGAAGAAGGGGCGCCCGGTGCGCGTGTAGACGGTCCCCGCCGAGCCGTCCGTGACCCCGAACCTCCTGGCCGCCGCCTCGGGAGTCCTGGCCAGTACGGCTATCGCCCGCGAGCCCATGTGCTTCTCCTCGCACACGACCCGGGACACCCCGGCCCTGGCGAACTCTTCGAACGCCTCGGCCGGGTGCTCCAGGTAGCCGTCGAGCGAGGACGTCTCCGGCGGGGCCATCGTCGGCGGGAGGTAGACCAGCCAGCGGGGGTCCACGGCGAACCGGCTCATGATCTCCAAAGCCGCTCGCGAGTTCTCCTCTGCGATCTTGATGCGTCCGCCGTACCTCGTCTCGACGTATCGGGTGCCGTCCACGTCGCCGATGTCGAGGACGCCGGGATCCCGGGCCGCCGAAGAGGTGAGCGGCCGGACCGGCTCGTACCACACCTTCTCCGCCGGGACGGAGACGAGCCGGCGCTCGGGGTAGCGGAGCGCGGTCAGCCTCCCCCCGAAGACCACTCCGGTGTCCAGGCAGATCGTGTTGTTGACCCACTCCGGCTCGGGAATCGGCGTGTGGCCGTAGACGACCATGGCGCGGCCCCGGTACTCGTTGGCCCACGGGTACCTGACCGGCAGACCGTACTCGTCGGTCTCGCCCGTGGTGTCGCCGTACAAGGCGAAGGCCCGGACCCGGCCGGACGCCCGCCCGTGGTATGCCTCCTTGAGCCCCGCGTGGGCGACGACGAGCCTGCCGCCGTCGAGCCGGTAGTGGCTGATGAGGCCGTCCATGAACGCCCTCGCGGCGGTCCGGAACTCCTCCGGCTCGGCGGCGAGTTGCTCCAGCGACCGCTCGAGGCCGTGGGCGACCCTGACCTTGCGGCCGTCGAGCGCCCGGACGAGCTTCTGCTCGTGGTTGCCGGAGACGCACAGCGCGGTGCCGGCCGCGACCATCCCCATGACCAGCCGGAGCACGCCCGGTGTGTCGGGGCCGCGGTCGACGAGGTCGCCGACGAACACCGCCGTCCGGCCCTCGGGATGGACCGCCCCCGTGGGCGTCACCTCCCAGCCGAGTTCGCGCAGCAGGGTCTCCAGCTCGGATCGGCACCCGTGGACGTCGCCGATGATGTCGAAGGGCCCGGTGAGCTCGGTCCGGTCCGTCCAGGCCTTCTCGTACGTGATGAGGGCGTTGGCGATGTCGTCGCCGCGCAGCACGTGGACCCGGCGGAAACCGTCCTTGCTGATCTTGCCGAGGGAGCGCCGCAGGTCCTTGCGCTGGCGCGTGATGACGTGCGCGCCGAAGGGCCGGTCCGGCCTGGCGGCGTTTCGGGCGATCGCCACCTCCTCGGGCACGTCGAGCACGATCGCGTCGGCCAGCACGTCATGGCTCCGGGCCAGCTCGATCAGCTTCTTACGGGCCTCCCACTGGACGTTGGTGGCGTCCACGACCGTGAGCAGGCCGCGCCGGAGCCGGGTGGCGACGATGTGGTGGAGCAGGTCGAAGGCGTCCGGCGTGGCGGCCTGGTCGGTCTCGTCGTCGGACACCAGACCCCGGCAGAAGTCCGAGGAGATGACTTGGGTCGGCAGGAAGTGCTTCGCGGCGAAGGTCGACTTCCCGCTGCCGGAGATGCCGACGAGCACCACGAGCGACATCTCCGGCACGCTCACCGCCACCGCCCGCCCCGCGTGATCATGCACAAGTTCCTCCAGATGACCCGCTACCTGCCCACATCGATTTGGTGATCATGCACACCCTCCCCGCCATCCCCGTTCACCTCGAAAGACGTCACTCGTGATCATGCACTTAGGTGCCCACTGCCAGATCACGAAGAGAGTCTCCGCAGGCAGAGGGCCGTACGTGGGAACCCGTGCATGATCACGCGCCACGAAGGCTCCGGTCATCGCCCAGCTCCGGAACCTGTGCATGATCACGCACTGCGCGCGCCATGGAGGGTGAATACGGCCATCTGGGTCGGCGGGCCGACCTCGGGGTCGTTCTCGCCCACCGGCCGGAAGCCCACCTCGTATCCGTACGTCTCGCCGACCCCCGCGGCCCACTCCGCGAACTCGGCCCGAGTCCACTCGAACCGGTGGTCCGGGTGCCGTCGCCCCGCTGGGCCGCCCTCCTCCGGCGCCAGGAACTCGTACCTGACGTTGTGTTCCACGTTGGGCGTAGTGACGATCACGTGGGCCGGCCTGGCCACGCCGAACACCACCCGCTCCAGCGCGGGCAACCTCGGCGCGTCGACGTGCTCGATGACCTCCATCAGCACGGCGGCGTCATATCCGGCGAACCGGGCATCGGTGTAGGTCAGTGACCCCTGGAACAGCTCCAACCGTGCCCGCTTGGCCTCCGGCATCCGGTCGAGCTTGAGCCTGCGCGCCGCCAGAGCGAGCGCGTGCGCCGACACGTCCACTCCTGTGACCTTGGCCAACGCGGGCCCGTTCAACAGCGCGGACACCAGTTGCCCCGAGCCGCACCCGAGGTCGATCACGGTGCGGGCGCCGATCTCCTCCAGGATCGACACGACCGCCTCGCGGCGCAGGACGTTCAGCGGAACCCTCCGCTCGTCCTCGGCGGCCGCAGCGTCGTCCCCCATCGACTGATGATCGGCCGCGTCGCCCCCGATCGGCTCCGCGGCTACGTCGGCGTCGGCGTCGGCGGGCGGGTCCACGGGCTTCTCGCCCGCCGGCGGCTCCAGCGGCTCTTCCTCGACGGGCGGCTCCAGGGCCTCCTCGACGTCGTCCCCCACCTCGGCCAGGCGGGCGAAAGCCGTACGGGCCAGTGCCCATCGGCGGCCGAGGTAGCGGCGGGCGATCAGCGGCTTCTCCGGGTGGGCGGCCAGCCAGCCCTCCCCCGCGCGGATGAGCTTGTCGACCTCGTCATCGGCGACCCAGTAGTGCTTGGCGTCGTCCAGCACCGGCAGCAGCACGTAGAGGTGGTTGAGCGCGTCGGCCAGCCGCACCTCTCCCCGCAGCGTCAGCCGTACATAGCGGGAGTCTCCCCACTCGGGGAACGCCTCATCGAGGGGTACGGCTGACGCCTCCACCTGCCAGCCGAGGGGCTCGAACAGCCGGTGCGCGAGGTCGGCGCCACCCCGGCACGGCAGAGCGGGCAGGCAGAGCTCCAGCGGAATCGGACGGTCGGCGAGCTCCTGCCGGGAGACGCACCGCCCGGCCCGTGCCGTACGGAACACGTCAGCGAGGGTCACCGCGAGCAGCGAGGACGCGGCGTACGGCCGGTCGTTGACGTACTGCCCGAGCGAGAAGTCGGGGGACGACTTCCCGCGCGAGCGCACGAGCCGGACCGGATCGACCTCCAGCAGCAGGGCGGCCGTGCACCGGTCCTCCCCAGCCTCCGGATAGAAGACCGTGGCAGTGCCGAACGACTGGCCGAACTCCCGCACCCGGTCGGGATGCTTGTGCAGGAGGAAGCCGAGGTCCGTGGCAGGCCGGACGGTGGTCGAAATGGTGAGGAGCACCCCGAAAGTGTGACGGACGCCTAATTTGCCCGCCAGCGAAATAAGCGGCCGGAGCGGACGAGCCCGCCGCGCGTTTTCGGGGCGCTCAGACGTGCGGCAGGACCTCGGCCGCGATCAGCTCCAGGTGGTCGAGGTCGGCGAGGTCGAGCACCTGGAGGTAGATCCGCTCGGCGCCGAGCTCGGCGAACTTGCCGATCTTGTCCACGACCTCCGCGGGGGTTCCCGTGAGGCTGGCCGGCCGCAGCAGCGCCGGGTCCTGCCCGATGGCCTCAGCACGCCTGGCGATCTCCGCGTCGTCCCTTCCCACGCAGACCGTCTGGGCGGCCGACAGCACGATCGAGCCGCGTCCCGCCTCCCCGCAGGCCTCCCGCACCCGGTCGTAGGCGGTCCCGGTGTCCTCCAGGCCGCGGAACGGGACGTTGTACTCGTCCGCGAACCGGGCGACGAGCCTGGGCGTCCGCTTCGCGCCGGTGCCGCCCATGATGATGGGCGGGCGGGGCCGCTGCACCGGCTTGGGCAGCGCCGGGGAATCCACCAGGCGGTAGTGCCTGCCCTCGAACGAGAACGGTTCGGTCGCCGCCCAGAGGCCGGTCACGATCTCCAACTGCTCCTCAAGGCGCTCGAACCGCTCGCCGACCGGCGGGAACGGGATGCCGTACGCCAGGTGCTCGTCGTCGAACCAGCCGGTGCCCAGGCCGAGCTCGACCCGCCCGCCGCTCATCTGGTCGACGCCCGCCACGCTGATCGCGAGCGGTCCGGGGAGCCGGAAGGTCGCGGGGGTCACCAGCGTCCCGAGGCGGATGCGCGAGGTCTCCCGCGCGAGGCCGGCCAGCGTCACCCACGCGTCACTCGAACCCGGACCCGGGTCGCCCGCCCCGATCCGCATGTAGTGGTCGGAGCGGAAGAACGCGTCGAACCCGAGTCGCTCGGTCGCCTGGGCCACCGCGAGCAGGTCGTCGTACGTCGAGCCCTGCTGCGGTTCCGTGAAGATCCTTAACTTCATCTGGCCATTATCGCCTCTGCCGTCGCGGACGATTGCTAAAGTTCAAGCCTCGTGTGCGCAACGTAGTCGCAAGATAGCGGAGGGTGGTGAACGGTGGAATCGGCACGGCACGCCCGCGAAGCGGGAACCCCGCCCCGATCCCTCGTGCTGCTGGGCGCTCTGACGCTTGTCACGGGCACCGGCGTCGCCCTCTGGCTGCTTCCGGCCACGATTCGCGCCGACTGGGGCTCCCCCGCCGGGCCCGAGCCCGCCGAGTCCCTGGTGGCCGCCCACCCCGTGGTCGCGGTCCGTACGGCGAGGCCCTCCACCGGCTCGGCCGCCCGTCAGTCCGCCGCGGCCAGACCCCCGACCGCAGTCACAGCCACATCCGCTGCCACATCCACGGCAAACGCCTCCGCCGAGCCCCCGGCGGGCCGCTTCGGGTCACCCGAGCGCGTGCGGACGAGCCGCCCCACGGGCTACATGGGGTTCGTCGACGCCATGGGCAATCCTCAGTTCGATCTGTCCACGAGCGCCCGGCGCACCGGCGTCCACTGGTACACCATTGGCCACCTCACCGCGGGCCCGGACGGCTGCACGCCGAAATGGGGCGGCGTGATGGAGCAGGGCCGCAACCCGGTCGCCAATCGGCTCGGCCGTCTCCGGGCCCAGGGCGGGGACGCCGGACTCTCGTTCGGCGGGCCGACAGGCCCAGAACTGTCGTCCACGTGCACGAGCCAGACCCGCCTGATGTCGTCCTACCGGCGGGTGATCGGCGCCTTCGACCCGGCCGGGATCGACTTCGAGGTCCGCGACTCCGCCGACACGGCTGCCACCGGGCGCCGCGCGGCGGCCATCGCGCAACTCCAGCGGGAGGCCCGGGACAGGGGCCGCCCGCTGGAGGTCACCTTCACCCTTCCCGCCACCGAGTACGGCCTGGCGCCCGCCGACACCGACATGCTGCGGGCCACCCGCGCAGCGGGAGCCGAGATCGACACGGTCAACGTGCTCGTATCGTTCGTGCCAGGCTCCCCCGACAACATGCGCCGTCTGCTCGCCGCAGCCAAGTCGGCGCACGGCCAGGTCGGGGAGACCCTCGGCCTAGCCGGCCAGCCAGGCTGGCAGCGGATGGCCCTGACTCCGGTGATCATGAACCCGGAGGACCTGACCGTGGCCGAGGCTCAGCGCCTGGTCGGCTTCCGGTTGAAGACCGACCTCGCCTGGCTCTCAGTCCGGGGGGCCCGACCGCCCGACGCCGTGATCCAACTCCTCACCGCGTCTCCCATCTCCTGACTCCGCCCTGCCCGCCCTAATGCCTCTGCGGACGCAACTCAGGTCGCCAGCGCGCAGCCCTGCCTCAGAGGCTTCTCGTCGCCGCTCCGACGCGGCATCCGCCCATACGTCACGGCGTTACGCACTCCCGTCCCGAGACGGCGCGGGCAGGCGGCCTTCACCCACGAGGCACCGCCGCAAGCAACTCTCATCGCCTACGGGCAGCGCCGCCGCGGACTCCCCGGTTCCCGAACGTGCGGGCGGGCGGCACTCACACATACGGCACCGCGCTGCAAGCAGCTCAAGGCAACGGCGCAGTCAAGCGACGCTCCCCTTCCCGAGATGGCGCCCCGTCCCATGCATCGCGGCGCTCTTCGGTTCAGGTTCGGAACCTCCCGGCGTAGCGGCCTTTTCTGCCGAGGTGGGTGAGTGTCGCCTGCCACCTTCATGGGACCGTTCGGACCGGTTTTCTGCCACGGGGATGGGACCACCCGGTTGCCAGGTCAGAGAGCCGGGTCGACAGCTACCGCCACGCCAGCCCCGGGTGACGCTGGAACGCCATCGCCAGCGGCTCGCGACCCGCACGACTACGAAGGGCCATCCGACGAAAGCGCCGGGGAAACTGGCACGAGCAGGTAGCTGTCGACCAGGTCGAGGAGTGCCCGGACGGCCGCGCTCGGCCGCCGGGCGGCGGAGGTCGCCAAGACCAGCGGCCAGATGAGGACCGTATCCGCCAGGTACACGATGGACAGGCCAGGTTCGTTGACGACGGCGAACTCGGGGACGACGGCGATGCCAAGCCCCTCCCGGACGAACGCGCAGCAGGTGGTGAGGTCAGGGACCTCCAGAGGGATACGGCGCTCCAAGCCTGCTGCGGCGAAAACGCGGTCCACCATGGCGCGGGTGCTGTAACCCGGTGGGAAGTCGACGAAGTTCTCCTGGGCCAACCGGGCGAGGGCCACGCTCTGCTCGCCGGCGAGCGGGTGATCGGGGTGCATCACCAGCACCAGTCGTGCGTCGGCGAGCCGGTGCGCGGCAAGGGCCGATGGCGGGCGGGCGGGCATTGCGAGGATCGCGATATCCACCTCGCCGGAGGCCACCGCCTCCGCCAGGCCACTGGAGCCGGTGCCGGTCATGCGCAGACGTACGGTGACCTCGGGATGCTCTCGGTGGAAGCGCCCGAGCAGCGCGGGGAGGTCCACGATCGGCATGGCGGGCAGCATGCCGATACTGACCGTCCCGCCCAGTTGGCGGTCAACCCCCTGGACCGACTGGCGAACGGCTCGGGCCGCCTCCAGAAGGCCACGGGCCTCGGGCAGCAGCGCCGCCCCCGCATCCGACAACGCCACCCGCTGGGCGCTGCGCTCAAAGAGCGTCACCCCCAGCTCCCGCTCAAGCGACCGGATCGCCGCCGACACCGCCGACTGCACCACATGAAGCCGACGGGCCGCCTTGGTGAAGTTCAGCTCCTCCGCGACCGCCACGAAATACTCCAAGTGGCGTAGGTCCACAGCCCAATTGTCACCGCCTGGCCCCGACGCCCTCCAATGCACACCCTTCAACGCACGCCGACACGTCCCTCGGACACCGGGTCGGGCATACGGGGCGGGCGAAGGTCAGCTGCGGGCGCTCAGGACGCAGAACTCGTTGCCTTCCGGGTCGGTCAGGACAACCCACGGCTGGTCGTCTTGGCCCACGTCGGCCGGGCGGGCTCCGAGGGCGAGGAGCCGATCGACCTCCGCCTGCTGGTCCTTCGGACGGAAGTCGAGATGGAGGCGGTTCTTCACTGTCTTGCCCTCAGGCACGGGCACGAAGATCAGTCCGGGCAGAACGTCGGGGGCGATTCGGATCTCGTACTCGTCGTCGGCGTCGTTGACGACCACCCAGCCGAGCGCCTTGGCCCACCACTCGCCCAGCGCCACGGGATCGGCCGCGTCGATCACCACTTGCTCCCAGATCAGGCTCATGTTCGATCACCCTACCCATTCCTACGAATTCACTGCTCAAGCGCCGGTGACCGGCACGAGCACGTAGCCGTCGATGAGGTCGAGCAGTGCGCGGACTGCCGCACTCGGCCGCCGGGTGGCCGAGGTCGCCAAGACCAGCGGCCAGATGAGGGTCGCGTCCGCCAGGTTCACCATGGACAAGCCGGGTTCATCGACGACAGCGAACTCCGGGAGGAAGGCGACGCCGAGGCCCTGCCGTATGAGGGCGCAGCAGGTGGTGAGGTCAGGGACCTCGAGGGTGATACGACGATCCAGTCCCGCCGCGACGAAGGCGCGGTCCACGATGGCCCGGTTGCTGTAACCCGGTGGGAAGTCGATGAAATCCTCCTCCGCCAGCCGGGCCAGCCCCACGCTTTTCCGACCGGCGAGCGGATGGTCCGAGCGCGTCACCGGCACCAGCGGAGGGTCGGCGAGCCGGCGTGCGGCGAGGGTCGCGGGCAGCCGGCCGGACACCGCCAGGATCGCGACATCGAGGTCCCCGGAGGCCACTGCCTCCGCCAGCCCGGCGGAGCCGGTGCCGGGGATGCGAAGGCGCACGATCACCTCGGGATGTTGCGCGTGGAAGCGCCCGAGCAACTCGGGGAGGTCCACGATCGAGATGGCGGGCAGCATGCCGATACTGACCGTCCCGCCCAGTTGGCGGTCAACCCCCTGGACCGACTGGCGAACGGCTCGGGCCGCCTCCAGAAGGCCACGGGCCTCGGGCAGCAGCGCCGCCCCCGCATCCGACAACGCCACCCGCTGGGCGCTGCGCTCGAACAGCGTCACCCCCAGCTCCCGCTCAAGCGACCGGATCGCCGCCGACACCGCCGACTGCACCACATGAAGCCGACGGGCCGCCTTGGTGAAGTTCAGCTCCTCCGCGACCGCCACGAAATACTCCAAGTGGCGTAGGTCCACAGCTCAATTGTCACCGTGTGGCCCCGACCTCAAATGCGGGACCTCATGCGGGACCTCAGATGCGGGACCTCATGCGGGATTTCAGATCGGCTCCTTGACCAGCAGCGCCACGCACTCGACATGGTGCGTCATCGGATATTGATCAAAAGCCCGCAAACCGGCGAGGCGGTAGCCGTACGGGGCAAACCAGGCGATGTCGCGGGCCATCGTGGCCGGGTCGCAGGACACGTAGACGATGCGAGGCGCGTCCAGCGTGGCCACGCGGTCGACGACCGGGCGGCCAAGGCCCGCTCTGGGCGGGTCGGCGACGACCAGGTCGGCCCGCTCGATCTCCAGGCGATCGAGCGCCTCCTCGACCCTCCCCCGCTCGACTCTCGCCTGCGGCAGGTCGCGCAGGTTCCACCGCGCGTCCTGTACGGCCTGCGGTTCGGATTCGATCCCCAGCACGGCCCCGTCGGGGCCCACGGCCTCGGCGAGCCCGGCGGCGAACAGCCCCGCGCCGCAGTAGAGGTCGAGCGCCCACTCGCTCTCCTCCGGCTGCCCGAAGTCGAGCACCGCGTCGAGCAGCGTGGCCGCCGCGCCCGGATGGACCTGCCAGAACCCGCTCGCGGTCACCCGGAAGTCCCGGCCGCCGACCCGCTCCACGAGCGACGCCTGACCGCTGAGCGCCCGGGTCCCCCGCTTGCCCTCGTCGAGCAGGACCGACGCGTCCACGTCCGGTACGGCTACCGCCCGGTGGGGCCGGGGCTCGATGATGACCGCCCGGTCGCCGCCGGATGACGCGACCGCCTCGACGGAGGCGGCGCCACGCCATGCCAGCGCCTCGACGCCGATCTCCTCGACGGCGGGATGGGCGATCGGGCAGTGGCCGATGTGCTCGATGGCGTGGGAGCGGTGGCGGCGCAGACCGGCGGAGCCGTCCCGGTCGGCGGCGAACCGCACCCGGGTCCGCCAGCCGAGGCCGTCCGGAGCGCCCGGCACCTCCTCCACGAGGACCTTCCAGTCGATCCCCGCCAGCCGTTGGAGTTGCTCGGCGACGACGTCGGCCTTCAGCCGCCGCTGGGCGTCCAGCGAGGCGTGCTGCCAGTCGCAGCCACCGCACCGGCCTGGGCCGCTGAACGGGCACGGCGGGGTGACCCGGTCGGGCGAGGGCTCCAGGATCTCCACGGCGTCCGCCCGCAGGAAGCGCGCGGTCTCCTCGGTGATCTCGGCGAGGACCCGTTCCCCCGGCAGCGCGTGCCGTACGAACACGACGCGGCCCTCGTGCCTGGCCACGCACCAGCCGCCGTTGGCGACGCCTCCCACGGTCAGCTCAATCGGCACGACCGCCCCCTTCCCTTCCGGGCTCTCGCTGGGTCAATCATGCCTTGACCTGGTCGTCCTTGGCCGCGGGCTGCTGATAGGGGCGGCGGGACGCGCCTGGCGCCACCGGCTCGCGGCGGCCCTTCAGGCGGTCCGACGAGGCGAGCTGCCACGGCACGCTCGTCACCATGACGCCGGGCTTGAACAGCAGCCGGCCCTTGAGCCGCAGCGCGCTCTGATTGTGCAGCAGGTGCTCCCACCAGCGGCCCACGACGTATTCCGGGATATAGACCGTCACCACGTCGCGCGGCGACCGGCGGCGCAGCGACTTCACGTAGTCCAGGATCGGCCCGGTGATCTCGCGGTAGGGCGAGTCGAGGATCTTCAACGGCACCGGGATGCCCCGGCGGTCCCACTCCTCATGGAGCTTGGCCGCCTCGTCGGCGTCCACGCTGACCGTAACCGCCTCCAGGGTCGAGGGCCGGGTCGCCTTGGCGTACGCCAGGGCGCGCAGCGTGGGCTTGTGAATCTTGGAGACGAGCACGATGGCGTGGTTGCGCGCGGGCAGCAGCGACTCGTCGATCTCGCCCTCCTCGGGCGCGGCCAGTTCGTCGGCCACCCGGTCGTAGTGGTGCCGGATGCCCTTCATCATCAGGAACAGCACGGGGATGGCGATGCAGACGATGTACGCGCCGTGGCTGAACTTGGTGAGAAGGACGACGACGAGGACGAGACCGGTCATGATGCCGCCGAAGCCGTTGATGATCCGGGAGCGCATCATCCGGAAGCGGACCTTGGGGTCGGTCTCGGTCTTCAGGTGGCGGGTCCAGTGCAGGACCATGCCGGTCTGGCTCAGCGTGAAGGAGACGAACACGCCGACGATGTAGAGGTTGAGCAGCTTGCTCACGTCGGCGTTGAACGCCCAGATCAGGAGGCCGGCCCCGGCGGCGAGGATGACGATGCCGTTGCTGAACGCCAGGCGGTCGCCCCGGGTGTGGAGCTGGCGCGGCAGGTACCGGTCCTGGGCGAGGATCGAGCCGAGCACCGGGAAGCCGTTGAACGCGGTGTTCGCGGCGAGGAACAGGATCAGCGCGGTGACGGCGGCGATCACGACGAACGGGATGGAGCCGTCCCCGAAGACGGCCGAGGCGACCTGGGCGATGATCGGCTGCTGGTAGTAGCCCGGACCGGCGGGATGGCCGTTGATCAGGATGTCCCTGGCGACGTTGGCCGGGTCGGTCACCCTCACCCCGGACTTCAGGCCGAGGAAGATGATCCCGCTGAACATCGTGACGGCGATGACGCCCATCATGAGCAGTGTCGTCGCGGCGTTGCGGCTCTTGGGCTTACGGAAGGCCGGGACGCCGTTGCTGATCGCCTCGACGCCGGTCAGAGCGGCGCACCCGGACGAGAACGCGCGCAGGACGAGGAACGCCAGCGCGAACCCGGCCAGGTCGGTCTTCTCGGTGACGATCGTGTAGTCGGCCGTGGGGGCGCGCAGGGGCTCGCCCAGCACGAGAAGCCGGAACATGCCCCAAAGGATCATGAGGATCACCGCCGCCATGAAGGCATAGGTGGGCACGGCGAACGCCGCGCCGGACTCGCGGATGCCGCGCAGGTTCATGACGGTGAGCAGGACGACGATCCCGATCGCCACCAGTGGCCGGTGCTCGGCGACGAAGGGGATGGTGGCGCCCACGTAGTCGGCGCCGTTGGCCACCGAGACCGCGACGGTCAGCACGTAGTCGACGAGCAGCGCGCTCGCGACGGTCAGCCCGGCGTTCGGCCCTAAGTTGGTGGTCGCGACCTCGTAGTCGCCGCCGCCGCTGGGGTAGGCGTGCACGTTCTGCCGGTAGGACGCGACGACGACCAGCATGACGAGGACGACCGCCGCCGCGACCCAGGGGCTGTAGCTGTAGAAGGTGGCCCCGGCCAGCGACAGGATGACCAGAATCTCCTGCGGCGCGTAAGCGACGGACGACAGCGCGTCGCTGGCGAAGACCGGCAGAGCCACGCGTTTGGGCAGCAACTGGTCGTGGAGCTGCGTGCTGCGGAGAGCGCGCCCCACGAGAAGCCGCTTGACAAGATCCGTCACCTTGGACACGTCTGTTGAGCCTAGTCCTTCTGCGCCACGCCCGGCTGACGCGGTCCCGGACCAAGCGCGACATACTGTCTGGAATAGGAGTCCGCCACCAACCCACGGCGGGGAAGCATGCATATTGTGATCATGGGATGTGGGCGGGTCGGCTCGACCCTAGCCCATATTTTGGAGGACAACGGACACTCGGTCGCCATCATCGACCGGGATCCGCAGGCGTTCCGCCGCCTCCGCGCCGGATTCCGCGGACGGCGGGTGACCGGGATCGGCTTCGACCGCGACGTCCTGGAGGAGGCGGGCATCGGATCGGCCGCCGCCTTCGTCGCCGTCAGCAGCGGCGACAACTCCAACATCATCTCCGCCCGGGTGGCGCGCGAGATGTTCGGCGTGGACAACGTCGTCGCCCGCATATACGACCCCCGCCGGGCCGAGGTCTACCAGCGGCTCGGCATTCCCACGGTCGCCACCGTACGGTGGACCGCCGACCAGATCCTGCGCCGGGTGCTCCCCGAGGGGGCCGAGCCGTTCTGGCGCGACCCGACCGGGACGGTGATCCTGGCGGAGGTGGCCTTCAACCAGGGCTGGATCGGCATCCGGGCCAAGGCCGTCGAGGAAGCCGCGAGCGCCCGCCTCGCCTTCATCAACCGGATGGGCGAGGCCCTGGTGCCCAAGGACGACACCGTGATCCAGGAGGGCGACATCATCCATCTGGTCGCGGCCGAGAACGACATGGACCGGATCAACAAGGTGCTGTCAAGCCCGCCGTCCGACGAGGAGCACTGATGCGCGTCACCATCGCCGGCGCGGGCGCCGTCGGCCGTTCCATCGCCGCCGAGCTCCTGGAGAACGGCCACGAGGTCCTCCTCATCGACATCGACCCGCGCGCCATCAAGATCGACAGCGTCCCGAGGGCCGAGTGGCTGCTCGCCGACGCCTGCGAGATCTCCTCGCTCGACGAGGCCGGGCTGAACGGCTGCCAGGTCGTCATCGCCGCCACCGGCGACGACAAGGTCAACCTGGTCGTCTCGCTGCTCGCCAAGACGGAGTACGGCGTGCCGCGCGTGGTCGCCCGGACCAACCACCCCAAGAACGAGTGGCTGTTCAACGAGTCCTGGGGGGTCGACGTCGCCGTGTCGACGCCGCGCCTGCTGTCGGCACTGGTCGAGGAGGCGGTCAGCGTGGGCGACCTCGTGCGGCTGATGACCTTCCGGCAGGGCCAGGCCAACCTGGTCGAGCTGACCCTGGCCGAGGACGCCCCCGTGGTCGGCCAGCGGGCCGGGTCGGTCCCCTGGCCGGTGGACGCCGCCCTGGTCGCGATCCTGCGCGAGGGCCGGGTGCTGGTCCCCTCGGCCGACGACCCACTGGAGGCCGGTGACGAGCTGCTGTTCGTCGCCAACCAGGAGGTCGAGCACGAGCTGGCCCACCTGCTCTCCTCGCACTGAACCCGTCACGCCGACCCCTTCACGCCGGTACGGCTGCCGCCCGCGGGCGGCAGCCGTACCGGGAAGATTCAGTCGGGCTGAAGTTCAGGCGGCGGGCTGGAGCGGCGTCCGGCCGCGGGCGAGGACCCAGACCATCGCGGCCAGGCCGGCCACCTGGAGCGGCCAGCCGAGGGCGATCTTGGCGATTCCGAGCGCGGTCACCTGTCCCGCCCAGTAGAACGGCAGCTGCACCACCACGCGGATCAGGCACGGCAGCATCAGCAGCCACGTCAGCCGCGAGCAGAGCCGGACCAGGCCGGAGTCGTTGTGCCAGGCCGTCGGATCGCCGGTCACCGAGCCGATGAGGAACCCCACGATCGGCCAGCGGACGATGATCGACAGCAGCATCCCGGCGGCGTAGGCGCCGTTGTAGAGGATGCCCGGCAGGAAGACGTCCTTCGCGTCACCGGTGCGCGCGGCGAAGAAGGCGCCGATGCCGATGCCGACGAGGCTGTTCAGCACGAACTGCGGCGTGGACCGCTGCGCGAGCCGTACGAGCAGGAGGGCCACCGCGGCGGCGATGCTGACGATCAGCGAGAGCTTGAGCTCGCTGGTCGCGACCCACATGCCGGTGAAGACGATCGTGGGGACCGCCGCCTCGACGATCCCCCGTTTGCCGCCCAGCGCCTTGGACAGCTGGGCACGAACGGCCGCCTCCACGGTTGCGTGCGCCGCCGCGGGCGCGGCCGTCATGTCCGCTGTGCTCATTCGGTCTCCTGGGAGATCAAGGGCCACCCGCCGGGCGAAGCTCGTAGCGGGGATTGAACATGACCTTACGGCCGTCCTGGAAGCTCACCAAGCCTTCTGCCCGCACGACACGGCCGGGCTCGATGCCGACGATCTTCCGGCGGCCCAGCCAGACCAGGTCGATCACGTCCGACCCGTCGTACAGCTCGGCTTCGAGCGCGGGCGCGCCGCCACGGGGCCGCAGCGTCACGGTGCGAAGCGTGCCCGCCACGCAGAACCGCTGCCGCATCCCGCACGAGGCGATGGGCGTGGCGCCCTCGCGTCCGAGATCCTCGCGAAGCTCGGCGGCCTCCAGCTCGGCCTGGCTTGAGGTCAGCCGCTGAAAGAAGCCCCGCAGTCCGCCGCGTTTGGCAGGCTCCGGCGTGCTCATCGGTCGGTCACCAGCTTCCTCGCTCACAGTCCCGAGGTTCCCTCGGCATGACTTCCCAAGGGTAGAGGACGGTCTCTCCGCAGCCTACTTGAGCGCACGCCATGCCTGAAGGACGCAAATGGGCAGGGGTTGCACCGGAGATCGTCAACAGCACTTTCCCGTCAACGGGTTTCGGTGATCTCCGGACCGCGCTCGAAGGGCTTGAACTCCTCCTGCTGGGCCGCCTGCTGCTCCATCGCCTGCCGCGCCTCGGCCGGAAGCCGGAGCTGGATCGGCTCCTTGGGCGCCATCGGCTCGTCGCCCCTGACCACCACGACGCCGCGCACGACGCTCTCCAGGGTCTCGGCGGCGGCGGCGTCGATGGCCGCGCGGCCGCTGATGACCGCCCGCAGGAACCAGCGGGGCCCGTCGATCCCGATGTAGCGGACGGGCTGCGGGCCCGCGGATCCGGACTGGCCCTGGCTCGGGACCTTGGCCGCCAGCTCGACGCCGAACGGCCCCTCCTGCTCCTGGACCGTGCCACCCGCGGCGGTCACCTCACGGGCGAGCTCGGCGCGGACCTCGTCCCAGATGCCGCTGCGCTTGGGCGCGGCGAACGCGTGCACCTGCAGGGCGCTCTCGTCCACGAGGACGACGGCGCCGTCGATGTGCTCACCCGCCAGGCTGAGCTGCACCTCGAAGCCCGGGCCGATGGGCAGGTGAAGACCGCCCAGATCGACCCTCTCGGCCTCCGGATAGCTCTCCTGGACGTCCCAGGGGCCTGTTGTGCGCGTGGGAGCGGAGGGCCCCTCCTCCGCGACGACCGGTGCCGTCTCCTCCTCCGCGCGTCGCCGGCGTCGGAACACGTCTTTCACCCTCTTCTGTCTGTCTCAGCTGCCGGTAGACCCGAAGCCGTTGGCGCCCCGGATCGAGCCAGGCAGCCGGTCCACCTCGTAGAAAGCCGCCTTCTCCACCCGCTGGATGACCAGCTGGGCGATGCGGTCGCCGCGCTTGAGCCGGACCGCGTCCTTGCCGTCGGTGTTGATCACTGTGACCTTGATCTCGCCGCGGTAGCCGGCGTCGACGGTGCCCGGCGCGTTCACCAGGGTCACGCCGAACCTCGCGGCCAGTCCCGAACGGGGATGCACGAACGCGGCGTAGCCGTCGGGAAGCGCGATGGCGACTCCGGTGCCGACCACGGCCCGCTCTCCGGGCAGCAACTCCACGTCCTCCGACGCGTACAGGTCCGCGCCCGCGTCACCGGGATGGGCGTACGACGGCAGCGGCAGCTCGCTGTCGAGCCGGTGGATCAGCACCTCAACGCTCATGAGGCAAGACCCTACCCCTTGCGCTGCGGAGACACGGCCTCTCCCGGGTTACCGGCCGGGCGCGGTTCCGGAGCCGCGGGACCGGGCAAGAGCCGCCCCTCCCCCGGCCGGGGCTCGGGCGCGGTGACGCTGGCGGGGGCCCGCGCGGCTGTCTCGGCCGCTTCGGCTTTCTCTGCTCCCTCGGCTGCTTCGGCGCCGGCCTCGCCGGCTGGCGGGAGCGCGGGCTGGTCCCGGCGGAGCTCGGGCAGCGCCCGGTAGATCACCGCGACCACCGGCACCGCCACCGCGGCCCCTGTGATCCCGCCCAGCACGCCGCCCACGGCGAGGGCCAGGATGATCGCCAAGGGATGGAACGCCAGGGCCCGGCCGACGATGAGCGGCTGCAGGACGTGGTTCTCCAGTTGCTGCTCGACGACGAGCACTCCGACGAAGATCAGCGCGTACACCCAGCCCTGCGACCCGAAGGTCACGAGAGTCGCGATGGTGCCCGCGAAAAAGATGCCGACGATCGGGATGAAGCTGGCGAAGAACACCAGCACCGCCAAGGGCGCCCACAGGGGCACCCGCATTCCGGCCAGGACGATGCCGATGACGACCCCGTGGATCGCCGCGACGACCACGGTCCCGTGGACGTAGTGGGAGATCGTCACCCAGGCCGCCCGCCCGGCGCGGTCCACGCGCGGCGCGGCGCCCCCGAAGGCGCGCAGGAACCACGCCCAGATGCGTTCGCCGTCCTTGAGCAGGAAGAACGTGACGAACAGCAGCAGGACGATGGAGGCCAGCACCTCGACGACCGCCGTGGCCCCGGTGAGCAACGTCTGCGTGAGCTGGCTGCGCTGCTGGTTGATCTGCTGGCTCAGCTGGTCGACCATGCCGGCCAGCTGGGCCTCCTTGATGTGGAGCGGCCCGTGGAGCAGCCAGTCCTGGGCGTTGCGGGCGGTGAGCCGGATCTGCTCGACCAGCCGCGGGAACTCCTCGTTGGCGCGCACACCGATCAGGAAGCCGATGCCGACGATGACCGCCAGGCCGAGCAGCATGGTGAGCCAGGTGGCGTATATGGGCCGCAGCCCCGCCCTGCGGAGCCGCCTGGTCAACGGCAACAGCAGCGCGGTGAGCAGGAAGGCGACGGCCACCGGCACGACGACGAAGCTGAGCCGGGCGACTATCGACGAGAAGACATAGATCATCGCGCCGAGCAGCAGCACCCGCCAGCTCCATGCGGCCAGGGTGACCAGAACCTGGGGCACACCCTCGCTGTCACGCTTGTTGTGCGAGATCACGTGTCCAGCCTGTCACGTTCCTAGGCCGAACGCGCACGGGTTTTACCCGGCCCTGTACTTGGCTCAGTCAGACAGCCGGGAAGACAGCGTGGTGACCGCCGTGAGCGGGACGTCGGCGGAGTCCGCGCCGGCGGCGTCGAGGACGAACTCCTCCACGTTGCCGGCCGCGCACAGGTCGTCCTGGGCGTGCCGTACGAGATCGGCCCGGTGGCCGGAGACGACCAGGCGGGAGACCTCCGCCCGCATGGACACGCGGGCCTCCGACTTCGCCCGGCGGACCATGCGGAGCACCTCGGCCACGGCCTCCAGCACCGCCGGATCGCCCGCCGAGCCCACCCCGTCCGCCGACGGCCAGGAAGCTCGGTGCACCGAGCCCGGCCGCCACCACGACCAGACCTCCTCGGTCACGAAGGGCAGGAACGGCGCGAAGAGGCGGAGCAGCACGTCGAGCGCCCGGCGCAGGGCCGCGACGGCCGAGGCGTCCCCGGTGTAGGCCCTGGCCTTCACCAGCTCCAGGTAGTCGTCGCAGAACTCCCAGAAGAACCGCTCGGTCCGCTCCAGCGCCCGCGCGTAGTCGTAGGCCTCGAACGCCTCCGTGGCCTCCGCCACAACGGCCCGGAGGGCCGCCAGCATCGACAGGTCGACCGGCTCGCTGACGTCCGCCGAGCCGGTGGACTCGAAGCCGAGCACGAACTTGGAGGCATTCAAGATCTTGATGGCCAGGCGGCGGCCGATCTTGATCTGGCCCGTGTCGAAGGCGGTGTCGGTGCCGGGCCGCCCGCCGGCCGCCCAGTAGCGGACCGCGTCCGAGCCGTACTCTTCGAGCAGGCCCATGGGGGTGACCACGTTGCCCTTAGACTTCGACATCTTCTTGCGGTCCGGGTCGAGGATCCAGCCCGAGATCGCGGCGTGCTTCCAGGGCAGCCCGCCGTGCTCCAGGTGCGACCGGACGACCGTCGAGAACAGCCAGGTGCGGATGATCTCGTGCGCCTGGGGCCGCAGATCCATCGGGAAGACCCGGCGGAACAGGTCGTCGTCGCGCTCCCAGCCTCCGGCGATCTGCGGCGTGAGGGACGACGTCGCCCAGGTGTCCATCACGTCCGGGTCGGCGACGAAGCCCAGCGGCTTGCCGCGCATGTCGGCGGTGAATCCGGGCGGCACGTCGCTGGACGGGTCGACCGGAAGGGCCGACTCCGGCGGCGTGATCGGGGCCTCGTAGATCGGCTCGCCCCCGGAGTCGAGCGGGTACCAGACCGGGATCGGCACGCCGAAGAACCGCTGGCGGGAGATCAGCCAGTCGCCCGCGAGGCCCTCGACCCAGTTGTCGTAGCGGACCCGCATGTGCGGCGGGTGCCAGGTCAGCTCCCGGCCGCGATCGAGCAGGTCCCGGCGCAGCCCCGCGTCACGGCCGCCGTTGCGGACGTACCACTGCCGGGTGGTGACGATCTCGAGTGGCCGGTCGCCCTTCTCGTAGAACTTCACCGGCCGCTGGATCTTCCGCGGCTCGCCGTCCAGATGGCCCGACTCCCGCAGCATCTCCACGACGCGCTCCCGCGCGCTGTGCACGGTCTTCCCCGCCAGCTCCTTGTACGGCTCGGCCGCCACGCCGTGGGGAGACTCGGGAAGGAGGCGGCCGTCCCAGCCGATGACGGGCCGGGTGGGGAGGTCGAGCTCGCGCCACCAGGTGACGTCGGTGATGTCGCCGAAGGTGCAGATCATGGCGATGCCAGAGCCCTTGCCCGGCTCGGCGAGGTGATGTCCCACGACGGGGACCTCGACCCCGAAGATCGGCGTGTGGACCGTCGTGCCGAACAGCGGCCGATAGCGCTCGTCGTCCGGGTGGGCCACCAGCGCCACGCAGGCCGGGATCAGCTCGGGCCGGGTGGTCTCGATCCACACCCGGTCGCCGAACCCCTGGTCCCGCTGGGCCTGCGACAGGTCGAAGCCGATGCGGTGGAAGGCCCCGGGCCACTCCCGGTCCTCCAGCTCGGCCTGGGCGACCGCCGTACGGAACGTCACGTCCCAGAGCGTCGGCGCCTCGGAGACGTATGCCTCGCCGCGGGCGAGGTTGCGCAGGAAGGCGCGCTGCGAGGCGGCCCGGGAGCCGGCGTCGATCGTGGCGTAGGTCATCGACCAGTCGACGGACAGGCCGAGGCGGCGCCACAGCTCCTCGAACGCCTTCTCGTCCTCGGCCGTCAGCCGCTCGCACAGCTCGATGAAGTTCCTGCGGGAGATCGGCACCTGCCGCTTGGGATCGGGCTTTCCCGGCGGCTCGAACGACGGGTCGTACGGCATCGACGGGTCGCAGCGCACGCCGAAGTGGTTCTGCACGCGACGCTCGGTGGGCAGGCCGTTATCGTCCCAACCCATCGGGTAGAAGACCTCGCGCCCGCGCATGCGCTGGAAGCGGGCGACCGTGTCCGTGTGCGTGTAGGAGAAGACGTGTCCGACGTGAAGAGAGCCGGACACGGTCGGCGGCGGGGTGTCGATCGAGTAGACCTCGTCCCTGCTCCGGGACCGGTCGAACCGGTAGGTCCCGTCGGCTTCCCAGCGGGCTGCCCATACCGTCTCCAGGCCGTCGAGAGCCGGTTTCTCGGGCATGGCGGAAAGGCGCGGTCGCTGTTCGGTCATGCCTCCCAATGTTATGGCGTGCGCAACACCGCGGCGGGGAGACACTAAGGTCGTTATCGAGGAGGAATCATGGCGGATATCACGCGGGATGCGCGGCGTGAATTGGGCGTGCCCGAGAAGCCGGACATGCAGTGGCGGATCGTGGGCGGCCTCGTGGGCCTCGCCGTGGGGTTCGCCTCGCGCAAGGTGCTCTCCTTCGCCTGGGAGAAGGCCACCGGCAAGAAGCCCCCGGCGAGTGCCGACTCGCTGGAGATCGGCCTCGGCGAGGCGATCGCCTATGCCGTCGTGATGGGGTTGGGCATGGAGATCACCCGGATCGTGACCACCCGTGCCGCCGCGAAGAAGTGGCGGTCCTGGAAGGACGCGGCCAAGGACATCACGACCTAGAGCCCCCTATGGCTGGACCGACCCGTCTGGCATGCCGGGAACGCCCGGCATGCCCGGGAACGGCCCGATTCGCTCCCAGGTGTGGGGATCTATCTGGACTCCAGGGCGGTAAGGAAGTCGCTGGCCCACTTGTCGACGTCGTGGGTGGCGACCCGCCGCCTGAGCGAGCGCATCCTGCGTGACAGCTCGTGCGGGGTCGCCCGCATCGCCGCCAGCATCGCCCTCTTCATGCCGTCGATGTCGTACGGATTGACCAGGAATGCCTGCCGGAGCTCGTCGGCGGCCCCGGCGAACTCGCTGAGCACGAGCGCGCCACGCAGGTCGTGCCGGCACGCGACGTACTCCTTGGCCACCAGGTTCATGCCGTCACGCAGCGGCGTGACGACCATGACGTCCGCCGCGCAGTAGAGCGCCGCCAGCTCGTCCTTGGTGTACGACTGGTGGAGGTAGCTGATCGGCTGCCGGCCGAGCATGCCGTGCTCGCCGTTGATCCGGCCCACCTTGAGCTCGATGTCGTTGCGCAGCCGGATGTACTCCGCGACGCGCTCCCGGGTGGGCGTGGCGACCTGCACGAACGCCGCCTCGCCCGGCTTGATCGCGCCGTCGCCGAGCAGCTCGCCGAACGCCTTGAGCCGCTGGCCGATCCCCTTGGTGTAGTCGAGCCGGTCGACGCCGAGCAGCACGTGCTCCGGGTCGCCGAGCTCGGCCCGGATCTCCTTGGCCCTGGCCAGGATCCTCGGCTCGCGGACGAGCTGGTCCAGCTCGCCGAAGTCGACCGAGATCGGGAACGCCTCGGCGCGTACGGTGCGGCCGTCGACCAGGATCTCGTTGCGGTAGTTCTGCAGACCAAGCAGGCGGCGGCAGAGCCGGATGAAGTTCGAGGCGCCGCCCGGCCGCTGGAACCCGACGAGGTCGGCGCCGAGCAGCCCCTCGATGATCTCGTTGCGCCACGGGAGCTGCCAGAACAGCTCCACGGGCGGGAAGGGGATGTGCAGGAAGAACCCGATCTTCAGGTCGGGCCGGAGCTTGCGCAGCATGGCGGGCACGAGCTGGAGCTGGTAGTCCTGCACCCACACCACCGCGCCCGGCGCGGCGGCGTCGGCGGCGGCGCGGGCGAACCGGTCGTTCACGGCCCGGTAGGCGTCCCACAGCACGCGGGAGTAGACCGGAGTCGCGACGACGTCGTGGTAGAGCGGCCACAGGGTGGCGTTGGAGAACCCCTCGTAGTAGAGCTCCATCTCAAGGGCCGAGAGCGGCACCGGGATCAGGTGCATGCCGTCGTCCTCGAACGGCTTGAGCTCCTCTCCCGCCGCTCCCGTCCAGCCGAGCCAGGCTCCGTGACGCCGCTGCATGACGGGCGCGATGGCGGTGACCAGTCCGCCAGGGCTGCGACGCCACTCATTCTCGCCCACCCGGTCCACCGGAAGCCGGTTAGCGACGATCAGAAACGAGCTGGTGCCACGCATGAAGCCCCTCCAGGGTCGCCTGAGCCCACCATACGAAAGGCCAGTGCGATCGCCCATACCCGTAATGACGTGCACAATTCCTGAAAAGGGGTGTGAGAATGATCTCACCCAGCTCACGGCGGGTGGCGAAGAGGTTTAGACCAATCGGTGACATTTCCATACCAGGCGGCAGGGCGAGATCCCGACGGTGATCGAGCGGGCGTACGGGCGACTCAGGGGCGTGTGGGTCCCTCAAGCGGACGTGGGGGCGACTCAGGCAGGGCGCGCTGGCGGCGCAGATCGGCCCGTACGGCTTCCGCGAGCCTCTTGGTGGCCAGCCTGTTGAGCGCGCCACCGGCGACCGCGCCGGTGAGGAAGGGGCCGAGCGTGGTGAGATGCCTCCCCAGCGTCCGCATCAGGCGGTTTCGCAGCGCGGTCTTCGCCGCGGCGCCGAGGGCGAGGGTGGCCGATCCCGGGGCGAGGGGGTTGATGCCACGTTGCCTGGACCAGGCGGCGGTGTAGGCCGCGGCGCGCTGCGACCCGTTGCCGGGGATCTGCACGCCGTACACCTCGTGCAGCTCGGCGAGGAGCTTCACCTCGATGGCGGCGACGACGAGCGTCTCGGCCACGAGCTGGGCGGGGGCGGACAGGAGGAGGGGCGGAGCGGCGAACTCGGCGGCGGCGAGCGCTCCCCCGACCGCGCCGACGGCCATGGTGGCCTTGGTCGCCGTACGGACGAGATCGTCGGCGAGCTGCTCTCCGGTGAGCCCGTAGTGGTGTTCCTGAAGGGTCGCGTAGTCCCTGATGGGTAAGCGCGGCGCGATGCTCATGAACACGTCGGCGAGCCACCGGCCGCGGCCTGTGCCTGACTTGCCGGCCTTCCTGGCGGATTGCGTGAGCGCCCTGCTGAGGCGGCCGAGCAGGCGACGCCGCTCGGCCCCGTCCGTCTCCTCAGGGGCCACGAGTTTACCGACGAGGTCGGCAACCTCTTCGTGTGATCGATCCGCTTCGGAAGTCACGGACCCTCCTAAGAGTCTCCTAGGCCGCGCACTCGCGGCAGACCTGCTGGCCGTTCTTCTCGGAGGCCAGCTGGCTGCGGTGGTGCACCAGGAAGCAACGCGAGCAGGTGAACTCGTCGGCCTGCCGAGGAATCACCCGAAGAGAGAGCTCCTCGTTCGACAGGTCAGCCCCTGGCAGCTCAAGCGACTCGGCAAGGTCCGTCTCGTCGATGTCGATGCTGCCCGACGACTTGTCGCTGCGCCGTGCCTGGAGTTCCTGAAGACTGTCCTCATTCAGGTCATCGTCAGTCTTGCGCGGGCTGTCGTAGTCGGTAGCCATTTGCGTACTCCATCCCCCTCATCTATCTGTCTGCGCCGTGTCGCGCGTATTCAACGCTCGGAAGGCCGGTGTTGTGCCCGCGGGATCCGGGAGATTTTGCAATCGGTACCCCGCTTCGACGAACACTGAACCTCCCGACACGCGGGGGGTATGCCGTACAAGGCTCCGGTTAGCCAAATATGGCGAAAACCACAGTATCGACGGTATGACCCACCGCGTTTCGACGGCACATCCAACCACATGTACGGCGCGCTCGCTCCATCAGCGCGCCGACTGCGGCATTCCGGAGGTGGCCCCGGTCCCCGAGAGACGTACCGTCATCACGAGCCCTCCGCCGTCACGGGGGACGGCGGCGACCGATCCGCCGTGCGCCCGAATGATCGCGCGCACGATGGACAAGCCCAGCCCCGCGCCTTTGGCGGATTGGACCCGGTCGGCGTTCAGTCTCCGGAACGGCTCGAACAGGCTCTCCACCTCATACGCGGGAACGTGCGGTCCCGTGTTCGCGACCTGAACAACGGCACCCCCGTCCACAATTCCCGTTCGGACCCAGACTTTTCCTGAGGGGCCAGAGTTGTGCTTGATGCCGTTCTCCACCAGGTTCGACACGCAACGTTCCAGGAGAACCGGATCACCTGTCGTGGGAGCGGGGTGCAGGTCGTATTCGACCGTGACGTTCTCCTCGGCCGCGAACGGCGCCAGTTGCTCGACGGCCGTCCTGGCCACCTCCTGGACGTCCACGGGCTTGCGGACCGACAGCGCCCGCTCGCTGCGGGCCAGGAGCAGCAGCCCCTCGATCAGCCGCTCGTTGCGGGCGGTGGTGCCCAGGAGGGTGCGGCCGAGCACCTTGAGGTCTTCGGACGCCTCGGGGTCGGAGAGGGCGACCTCCAGGACGGTCCGGTTGATCGCGAGCGGGGTCCTGAGCTCGTGTGAGGCGTTGTCCACGAACCGTCTCTGCGCGTCGAACGCCGTGTTGAGCCGGGTCAGCATCGCGTCGAAGGTGTCCGCGAGCTCCTTGAGCTCGTCGTCGGGCCCGGTCAGGTCGATCCGCTCGTGGGCCAGCGAGGTCTCCGACAGCTTCCGCGCCGTCGCCGTCATCGTCTTGATCGGCCGCAACGCCCTGTCCGCCACGACGTATCCAAGAATGAGCGCGAGAATGCCCACCCCCAGCAGCGCCATGAGCGATCTGGTGAGCAGGTGGGCACGCGCGGACTGGATGGCCTCGTTCTGCGCCTGGGTCCACCAGCCCTGGACCCACTCGGCAGCCCCAGCGGGCGCGTCCTGGGGCACACCGATGTCCGGCCATGCCGCGCTGATCGACAGACCCACCAGCGTGTACATCACGAAGAGGAGCAGGGCTCCGGCGACGAAGAACAAGGCGCCGTAGGTGAGCGTCAGCCGCCAGCGGATGCTCACGCGCCCCTGGAGAGCCTTGATCTCATCGATCAGAGTGGGCTTGACCGGCTGGGCGTTCAAGGGCGGCGGGCCGTCCCAGGCAGGCGGGCCGCTGGGCGGGCGCGCTACCTGGCTCCGGTACGGGCCCGTGCCCATCGGGGACGACATGCGCGCTATCGGGCCGCCGCTAAGGGGCTCGGCACGCCATCCCGCCTCGGCGTCACCGGCCGGGGGGAGGATTTGCGGGCTCGCCGCCCTGTCCCCCGTCGGCCGCCTGTCCCCCGCCTTGTCCCCCGCCTTGTCCCCCGTCTTGTTTCCGGGCCCGGTGCCGGGCTCACGCGGTGGGGTCATGACCTCTCACCTCCCGGGACGTCATCGGAAAGATCGCCCCGCCCGATCACAGCCGGTATCCCACTCCGGGGACGGTCTCGATGGCCTGCGGCTCACCGAGCTTCTTGCGGAGCGTCATCATGGTCACTCGTACGACGTTGGTGAACGGGTCGATGTGCTCGTCCCACGCCTTGTCGAGCAGGTCCTCCTGGCTGACGACGGCGCCCTCGGCGCGCATCAGCTCCTCCAGGACGGCGAACTCCTTCTTGGTCAGCGCGATCTCCTTGCTGTCCCTGGTGACCAGGCGCTTGCCCGGGTCCAAACGGATCCCGGCGCGCTCCAGCACGGGCGGCAGCGGAGGAGCGGAGCGCCTGCCGAGGGCGCGCACCCGGGCGATCAGCTCCATGAAGACGAACGGCTTGGCGAGGTAGTCGTCGGCACCCAGCTCCAGCCCCTCGACCTTGTCGTCCACGTCCCCGGCGGCCGTCAGCATGATGATCCGCGACGCCGACCGCTGCGCGACGAGCCGCCGGGCCACCTCGTCACCGTGGACCTTGGGAAGGTCGCGGTCGAGCACGATCACGTCGTAGTCGATGTATCCGGTCTTCTCCAGCGCGGCCGCGCCGTCGTACGCGACGTCCACGGCCATCGCCTCACGGCGGAGCCCCGTGGCGATCGCGTCAGCGAGCACCCGTTCGTCCTCCACCACAAGCACCCGCATCAAGATCCTCCTCAGCTGGAACGACGCCATCATTGTGGCCGTATTCGACGTAAGCGCACGGTAAGCGGTTCCCTGGCTCTACGTGAGGTAGAGCACAGGAATTCGATGGTTTGAGGCTGTGCCGCGCATGGGTAAGGGCTCGGCTACACCCCAATTGTCGTGTGCCGGGGAAGGCGCGCTCTCCCCAGGATCCGCTGCGGGGTCTGTGCACGACGCTTTCGCCCCCTGAGAAAGAAGGTGAGATGGGCGAGTTCACGACCACGATCGAAACCCGGCTCGACCAGGCCTACAAAGGTCTAGAGGAGGCCACGTCGAACGGGGACGATTTCCTCGCCGACACCCTCACCGCCGAGATCGAAGACCTGCGGCGCCTCGCAGACGATCACGGCGTGCCGATCCAGCGTTAACGACGACCAGGGACGCGGGGGCTCGCCTCAGGGCGGGCCCCCGCGTCGTGTTTGCGGCCGATCCCCCGGCGAGAGGCTCATGATCAGTCGTGTTCGGGGTCGAGGGACACGAGCAGGTCGTGGAGATCCTCGAAGAGCCCGGGGGCCGCGCACACCGCCATCTCGACGCTCGGCGGCCTGCCGTTCAGACCCGCGATGCGGGCGCCCGCCTCGGCCGCGATGAGCCCTCCGGCGGCGTGGTCCCAGTAGTTGGTGCCGCGCTCGTAGTAGGCGTCCACCCGACCCGAGGCGACCGAGCAGAGATCGATCGCGCAGGAGCCGCCGCGCCTGATGTCACGGACCCTCGGCAGCACCTGGGACAGCACCTCGGCCTGGACGCGGCGCCGTTCCGCCGCGTAGCCGAAGCCGGTGGCGACCAGCGCCCGGTCGAGCGGAACCCCGGTGTTGCAGCGCAGCCGCTCTCCGGCAAGCCACGCTCCCCCGCCCTTGGACGCGGTGAACAGCTCGCCGCGCGGGACGTTGTTCACCACGCCCGCGACGATCTCGCCGTCCACCTCGACGGCGATGCTGACGGCCCAGTCGGGCACGCCGTACAGGAAGTTCACCGTGCCGTCGATCGGGTCGACCACCCAGCGGGCGCCTCCCTCGCCGGGCGTGGCGCCGCCCTCCTCGCCCAGGATCGCGTCGTACGGCCTGGCCTCGGCGATGCGGGTGCGGATCAGCTGCTCGGCGGCCCGGTCGAGGGCGGTCACGACGTCGGTCGGGCTGGACTTGGTCGCCAGGACCTCGGGACGGGCGGGGCGCTTGGCGAGGAGCATCTGGCCCGCCTCCTCCGCGATGGCCACCGCCAGCTCCAGCAGCCCCGCCCCCTCGGCGTGATCATGCACAAGTTCCCGATCACCCATCCCGACCTGCCCCTTCCCGGTGCGTGATCATGCTCAGGTTCCCGATCCCGGCCGCTGAACAGTGCGGACACCATCCGCGATCAGGCAGTCGACATATTCCGCACAAATCCACATATTCCCGACTGCATGGTCACGAATGGCATCCTCCCAGATCAACGGTCGTGATCGTGAACCCGTGCATGATCACGCCGTGGAGGTGGGCCGGGTCCAGGGGGCGCCGAGCACGTGGTGGGCCAGGAAAGCCAGCACGGTCTCGTACCAGGCCACGGCGTTGCCCGGGTTGAGCACCCAGTGGTTCTCGTCCGGGAAGTAGAGGAACTTCGACTCCACGCCGGAACGCTGGAGATCCCACCAGAGCCGCAGCCCCTCGCCGATCGGGACGCGGTAGTCCTTGTCCCCGTGGATCACCAGCATCGGAGTGGTGATCTTGTCCAGCGAGTGATGGGGCGACAGCCGCGTCAGACGGTCGGAGCCAGGCCTGCCGAACTCCCGCTGCCAGTACATCGAGGCGTCCGTCGTCCCGGCGAACTGGTCCAGGTTCCAGAGCGAGGCGTGGGTCACGATGGCCTTGAACCGGTCGGTGTGGCCGGCCACCCAGTTGGCCATGTAGCCGCCGAAGGAGCCGCCCATGGCCGCGATCCGCTGGTCGTCGATGTCCGGCCGCTTGAGGCACTCGTCCGTGATCGCCATCAGGTCGCCGTGGGTGACCGGCCCCCACTCGCCCCAGCCCCGGTCGATCATCGCCTGGCCGTAGCCGGTCGACAGGCAGGGGTCCGGGAGCAGCACGGCATAGCCGTTCTTCGCCATGATCCACGGGTTCCAGCGCCACGACCAGTCGTTCCAGCTGCCCAGCGGCCCCCCGTGGATCCACAGGAGGAACGGCGCGGGGCTCTCCGCCGACGCCCCGGCGGGCAGGACGAGCCAGCCGCGGATGTCGGTGCCGTCGTCGGCGACCGCGCTCACCTCGGTCAGCGTGCCCGGCAGGTCCAGAGCGGGCGTGGGCGAGGGCAGGTCGGTGACCGAGCCGTCCGGGGAGATCCGCACCGGCCGCGGCGGCGAGTCGACGGCCCCGCGCAGCGCGTAGACCGAGCCGTCGGGAGCGGGGCACAGGTCGTTGTAAGCCCCGTCGTCGGAGGTGAGCCTCTCGACGGAGGAGTCGAGGGAGGAGTCGAGGGAGACATCGAGGGAGATGCGGAAGACCGGGCGGCGGCCCAGGTGGTCGGCGGCGACGAAGAGCGCCTCCGACGACGGCGCCCACGCGACGGCCACCGGGAGCAGCTCGCCCCCGAGGGCCCGGCCCTCTCCCGTCGCCAGGTCGACGACCCACAGCTCGGCGGAGGACGACACCTCCTCGGTGGCGTGCCGTTCCCTCGTGCAGGCGACGAACCGCCCGTCCGGGGAGACCACGACGGGGCCGCCGAAGTCGTGGGACTCCGACGCGGCCAGCGTGCGGCGGGAGCCCGGGCCGGCGGCCACGTCGAAGGCGGCCAGCTCGTACCGCGACTCGCCGTTCGGGAGCGGGACGCGCCAGGTCGTGATCACCGTGGAGCCGTCCGGTGTGAGGGCGAAGTCGGCGTTGTCCAGGGCCCTTCCCGGCTCGGGCGTCAGATCCGCGGCGTCGTCGAGCGCGCCCTCCGCGCCCGGCCCGTCACCGTCACCGACGGCGGCGGCGGCGGCGAACAGGCGGGTCTCCGCCGGACCGAGGTCGTGGTCCCAGTACCGGATCGGGTAGCTCTCGTGCAGGATCGCGCTGATCCCGGCGTCCTTGCGGGCCTTGCGGCGCTCCTCCTCCGTGGCGGCGTCGCCGGGAAGGACCTGGGCCGCGTAGACGACGGTCCCGCCCGCCGCCCGGACTCCGCCGATCCCGCCGGGCCGCGTCGCGATCCGCCGGGGCTCGCCGCGCTCGGGCAGCAGCCACAGCGCCGGGACCTCCTCGTCACCGTCCTTGACCGTCGCGTCCGGCCGCCGGGAGACGAACAGCAGCTCGCCTCCAGGGGCGAACTGCGCCCCCGCCTCGCCCTTCGCCGACCTCGTCAGCCGGTACGGCGTGGCGTCCGGGTCGAGTGGGATCTCCCACAGGGCCGTGCCGTACGACTTCCCGTCGGGGTTGAGGGACTGGACCACGGACACGAGCCGGGTCCCGTCGGGCGAGAGCCGCAGCGACACCACACGCGGCAGAGCGACGTAATCACGGATGTCAGGAAATTGGCTCACCCGATCGAACCTACCCGGATCTCCGGGCCGTCCCCAACGCTTTACGCCTCCCGCGTAGGACCGGCCCCCGCCGCGCGTAGGGTGTGGGTCATGGGGAGCACCAACGCCTACGACGCGCTGCTCGTCGTCTCGTTCGGGGGGCCGGAGAAGCCCGAGGACGTCATGCCGTTCCTGGAGAATGTGGTCCGCGGGCGCGGGGTGCCGCGTGAGCGGCTGCTCGAGGTCGAGGCGCACTACCAGGGCTTCGGCGGAGTCAGCCCGATCAACCGGCAGTGCCGCGACCTGATCGACGCGCTCGACGTGGACCTGCCCGTCTACTGGGGCAACCGGAACTGGCATCCGTTCCTGGAGGACACCGTCCGTCAGATGGCCGCCGACGGGGTCCGGAAGGCGGCGGCGTTCGTAACGGCGGCCTACAGCTCCTACTCCAGCTGCCGTCAGTACCTCGACGACATCGCGCGGGCGCGGGCGAGCGTCCCGGGCGCCCCGGAGATCGTCAAGCTCCGCCACTACTTCGACCACCCGGGCTTCATCGCGGCGATGGCCGACCACACCCGCGAGGCGCTGGACCGGCTTCCGGAGGCCGAGCGGGAGGGCGCGCGCCTCGTCTTCACGGCGCACAGCATCCCCGTCTCCATGGCCCGTACGGCCGGGCCGTCCGGCGGGGCGTACGAGGCCCAACTCCGGAGGGCCGCCGCGCTCGTCACCGAACAGGTGAGTACGCCGGGGGACACAGCGCGGCCGTGGGACCTGGTCTGGCAGAGCCGCAGCGGCCCGCCGCACATCCCGTGGCTGGAGCCCGACGTCTCGGACCATCTGGAGGCGCTGCACGCCGAGGGCGTCCGGGCGGCCGTGCTCGTGCCCATCGGGTTCGTCTCCGACCACATGGAGGTCGTCTACGACCTCGACGTGGAGGCGGCGGCCACGGCGGACAAGCTCGGGATGGCGCTCACCAGGGCGGCCACGGCGGGCACGCATCCGAGGTTCGTGTCCATGGTGAGCGAGCTGCTCGCCGAGCCGGAGCCCGCCCCCTGCGCCGCCACCTGCTGCCCGGCCCCCGTCAGGCGACCGGCGGCCTCGTAGGCGCACGCCCGGGGCCGTACGCGCTGTCAGGAGGCCCAGGAGGGCCCAGGAGGGCCCGGGAGTCCCAGGAGGGCTCAGGAGTACGTGCGGGCGTACGCGGTGGCCAGGGACAGGACCCGGTTCACGTAGGCCCAGGAGTGGTTGTAGAACCACACCGACTTCCTGAGCTTCTCGCCGCCGAGCCCCGCGCCGTTCGCGCACAGATACTTGGCGGCGGCCGGGACGGCGTCGTAGGCGCTCCAGATGTCGGCCTGGCCGTCCCCGTCGCCGTCGACCCCGTAGGACTTCCAGGTGCTCGGCATGAACTGCATGGGTCCGAGCGCTCCCGCCGACGACGGCCCGTTGTTGCGCCCGTGGCCGCTCTCCACCTGCCCGATGGCGGCGAGCACGGTCCAGGACAGGCCGGGGCAGAGGGTCGCGGCACGCTGGTAGAGCTCCAGGTAGCTCTCGGGCCGTCCGACGAGCGCCTGCCGCGCCGCCGGCGGAGGCTTGGGGTCGGCACGGGTCGGGCCCACGGTCACCACCTGGGCCTTGGGGCCGAGCAGGCGTTCGACGCGGTGCTCGTCGAGCTTGCCGGAGTCGCCGTGGACCAGGACGACCACCCCGGAGGCGAAGCCGAGCCGCCGCCCGAGGTCCTTGCTGATCAGGCCATCCACTCCGGGAAGCCCCAGCGACGCCGAGGCCGCCACCCGCAGTCGCGGGCCGCCGTCGAGCTGGTATTCGGCGCCCAGGACCATGCCCAGCCGCTTGATCGTCGCGCCGTCGGCCACGAACTCGTTCCGGGCCAGGGCGCTCCACACCTCGGGGTGCTCCGCCACCGGCCTGGGGGTCCACGACCGGAACTGGGCGGGATCGACGGCGAGCAACTGCAGGCCGTTGCCGGAGATGCGCACCGTGCCGCCATCGGTGGCCGCCACCTTCTGCACGTGGCGGAGAGCGGCGATCTTCCGCAGCGTCCTGGACGAAACCGGGGACGGCGAGATCGCCATGAGCCGTGGCGGGGTGACCTGGACGCCGGGGCCGCCGATTACCGGCGAGTTCGACGGCAGCGTGGGATCCGGCACGAGCGCCGCGGCCGGGCCCTGACCGGCCGTGTCCCCCTCGCCTGTGTCCTCCTTGCCCGTGTCCCCCGCGCCCGTGTCTCCCTCGCCTATGGAGACGCCGGGCGTTCCAGCGCCGTCCAGGATCAAGAAGGCGCATCCCGATGCGATGACGACCGTGATCACCGCCGCGAGCCCGGCCACGAGGGTGCGAAGGGTCGTGAACCGGGGAACAGGGCGCACAGGGCTCACGTTAAACCCTTCATCCCAGAGACGTAAAAATCACTTGCCACCTGACGGGCCAGTGCGTCAGGGTAAAAAGTACGTCAAGGTCCAAATAGGATAAAACACCGTCCGCGTGCCGTGGGTGCGATCACCCGCGGCCGCCCGCCACTCCAGATGGCGCGCCCGGACGCACGGCGACCTCACCTCCGCGTGAGCTCGCCGCACGAGGCAGTGCCGAAGGGGAATGCGACATGGTCGGGCCGTACCGAGGGCTGTTCGGCACGCCTGGAGTCAAGGGCTTCGTGATCGCGGGGTTCATCGGGCGGATCCCCATGTCGATGCTCGGCATCGGCATCGTCCTGCTCATCTCGGCACTCACCGGCTCGTACGCCACCGCCGGCGCGGTGGCCGCGACGGTGTCGCTCGCCTACGCCGTCGCCGCTCCCCTCTCCGGCCGGCTCGTGGACAGGTTCGGCCAGGCGAGGGTGCTGGTCCCCTTCGTCCTCCTCCACGGGGCCGCGCTCGCCGGGCTGATGCTGTGCGCCCATGGCAAGGCTCCCACCTGGACGCTCTACGCCACCGGCGTGGCCGTCGGCGGCACCGCCACCTCCCTCGGCTCGATGGTCCGGGCCCGCTGGTCGCACGTGCTCGACGACTCCGCCAAGCTGCACACCGCCTTCTCCTTCGAGTCGGTGGCCGACGAGGTCATCTTCGTGGGCGGCCCGGCGTTCATGACGGCCCTCGCGACCACGGTCAGCGTGTACTCGGGACTCATCGTGGCGCTCGCGCTGACCGTGGCCGGCACGCTCGTGTTCGCCGCCCTCAGGGGGACCGAACCGCCCGTCGTGCGGCACCGTGGAGACGCCGGGTCGCCGATCGCGATCCCGGGGGTGGCGCTGCTGTCGGCCGTCTTCCTCGCCATGGGGTCGGTGTTCGGCTCGGTGGACATCATCACCGTCGCCTTCGCCGAGGAACACGGGAACAAGGCCGCGGCCGGGCTCATGCTCGCCTCGGTCGCGAGCGGCAGCATGCTCTCCGGCCTGTGGTACGGCTCGCGCAACTGGAAGCTCAGCCTCCGCGGCCGGTTCGTGAGGGGGCTGTCGGTGTTCACCCTGGGGCTGACGCCGGTGCTGCTGATGGACGACATCCGGGCCATGTCCGTCGCGCTGTTCTTCGCCGGGCTGGCCATCTCGCCCACCCTCATCACCGGTTTCTCGCTCATCGAGCGGCTGGTCCCGGCCGCGCGGCTCACCGAGGGCATGTCGTGGATCTCGACGTCCATCGGGTTCGGGGTGGCCGTCGGCGCCTGGGCGGGCGGCCGGCTGACCGACCTCTACGGCGCTTCCAACGCGTACGGCTTCTCCTACGCCTGCGCGCTCGTGGCGGTGGCGGTGGGCGTGACCGGGTCCGCGCTCATGCGGGTGGAGCGGCGCACCTCCTGACCCATAGGCAGCCACCAGCTTTATGAGTAGTGTTCATGTTCCTGGCGGGCCCGGGCAGGCCGCCGGGCAAGGAGGAACATGGACGCCTTCGTCAACTGGGCGCGGAACCAGTCGATCACGCCCTCGGAGGTCCGTACGCCCGCATCGGCGGACGAGGTGGCGCGGGCCGTGCGGGACGCGTCGAGCAGCGGCCGCCGGGTCCGCATGCCGGGCACCGGGCACTCGTTCACGGGCGTGGCCCTCACCGACGGCATCCTGCTGCGGCCCACGGCCCTGACCGGCATCCTCGGCGGGGGCGACGGGTGGGTCAAGGTCGCCGCGGGCACCCCGCTCCGCGCCCTCAACGAGGAGCTGGACCGGCGCGGCCTCGCCCTGGCCAACATGGGCGACATCACCGCCCAGACCGTCGCGGGGGCCATCCAGACCGGCACCCACGGCACCGGCCGGGAGATCGGCGGCCTGGCCGACCAGGTCGTCGAGATGGACATCGTCCTCGCCGACGGCACGCTCGCGACCGTGCGCGACGGCGACCTGTTCGACGCGGCCCGGGTCGGCCTGGGGGCGCTCGGCATCCTCACCGCGGTGACGTTCCGGGTCGAGCCCGCCTTCCTCCTCCGCAGCCGCCGCGAACCGCTGCCGTTCAGCGGCATCCTGGAGTCGCTCGACGAGCTGACCGAGGCCAACGAGCATCTTGACTTCTTCTGGCTGCCGCACACCGACACGTGCCTGGTCAAGCGGAACAACCGCTCCCCCGGCCCGGCCCGCCCTCCGGGAGCCTTCAAGCACTGGCTGGACAACGTGTTCCTGGAGAACACGCTCTTCGGTGCCGTGTGCGCGGTGGGCGCCCGCTTCCCCGGCGCCATTCCCCGGATCAACGCGATCTCGGCGAGCGTGCTGAGCGCGTCGGAGTTCGCCGACCGCTCGTACAAGGTCTTCACGTCCGTGCGCGAGGTCCGGTTCCTGGAGATGGAGTACGCCATACCGCGCCACCATCTCGCCCAGGCGCTGAGGGAGACGCGCGACCTCATCGAGAGGGCCGGGTGGAAGATCACCTTCCCGGTCGAGGTCAGGGTGACGCCGCCGTCCGACGCCTGGCTCTCCACCGCGTACGGCAGGCCGTCGGCGTACGTCGCCTGCCACATCTACCGGCCGACGCCGAACGACGCCTACTTCGAGGGCGTCGAGGAGATCATGACGAGGCTCCAGGGCCGGCCGCACTGGGGCAAGCTGCACACCCGCGACGCGGCCTACCTCCGCACGGTCTACCCGAAGTTCGCCGACTTCGTGGCGCTGCGCGACAAGCTCGACCCGCAGGGCCTTTTCACCAACGACTACCTGAACCGGGCCCTCGGCACGCCGCCGGATGCGCCCGAGCAAAGCGCATGATCACCGAGGGTTCCGGCCAGGCCTGATCAGGAATCCGCGCATGATCACGCGGGGGATGGGGGCGGGCGGGCGAGCCGTACGGCACCGGGGCGCGTACCCCACGGCGGCGTAAAGCCCGTTCCCCTGATCGGGCCGGCCGGGCGTGTCCCGTTGCGTCGGCGGGCTCCGGGGCAGGCACATTGCGGAACACGGGCGACCTGAGCCCGGCGCGCCATTCGACCCCGAGGGAGCACGACCAGATGAACCCCTCTCGCGGATCCGGCCCGACGCTTCACGCGGCCCGGGCCGCCACCGCGGCCCCGACGCCGCTCACCGAGTCGCTCACCGAGTCGCTCACGACGTCGCCGTTCTGGGGAAGGACGGAAGGCGCGCACCACCTCAGGAAGAACGACCCGCTCTCTCGCGTCCTCACCGGAGTCCGCCACCGCGACCGGCGGCATCCGGGGACAAATCCGGGACAATTGGTCCAAGGCGCCCGGCCGCTTCCCCTCGACCGGCGGTCTGTAGCAAGGTGAACGAGACTAATGTGACCGGGGTCACAACATCCTCCCCGCCCCTGGGCGAGGCGATGTTCGGACATGCCGGGTACGGTGCTGGAAGGCAACCGGCTCACGCGAGAGACTCAAGGGTCCGGGGGAAGACTCAGCACGACGACGAAGGGACTCGCATGCAGGAGCTCCGCCTCGTCGCGGTAAGTGAGGACGGTACGTATCTCGTCCTGGCCACGGCCGGGCGGGGTACGCGGTTCACGCTTCCCGTCGACGATCGGCTCCGCGCGGCGGTCCGCGGCAACTTCTCCCGTCTCGGCCAGTACGAGATCGAAGTGGAGAGTCCGTTGCGCCCCAAGGAGATCCAGGCTCGTATCCGCGCCGGCGAAACGGCGGAGGAGATCGCGGCCACCGCCGGAATCCCGGTGGAACGCGTCCGCTGGTTCGAGGGACCCGTTCTCCAGGAGCGCGAGTACATGGCCCAGCAGGCTCAGCGCGTCTCCGTCCGCATGCCCGGCGAGAACACGCCGGGTCCCACGCTGGGCGATCTCGTCGCGGAGCGGCTGACCCGGCGCGGCGTCCCCGCCGACGAGATCGACTGGGACTCCTCGAAGCGCGACGACAACCTCTGGCGGGTGAAGCTCGGCTTCGTCTGGAACGGGCACACCCGGCACGCCGAGTGGCTGTTCGACCCCCGCCGCCGCCACATCACGCCCAACGACGACGAGGCCATGCGCCTGTCCGCGGCCGAGTACGTCGAGCCGGCCAGGGACGACGCGACCGTGCGTCCCTTCGTGCCGCGGCTCGCGTCCAAGCTCGCCCCCGTGCCGCCGCTTCCGGATTCCACCCTTCCCCCCGCCCGCCAGGAGCCGTCCGGCCGGGCCGAGGCCGAATACGACTTTCCCCCCGTACGGCACGAGCCGCTCCGGCATGACCCCGTACGGCACGAGCCCGCCGCCCTGGCCGAGCCCCCGGGGCGCTTCGAGCCCCCCGCCTGGCATGAGCCCGCCGCCCTCGCCGAGCCCGCCGTACGGCACGAGCCTCCGGGCCGCCTGGAGGCACCGCTGCGCCACGAGCCGCCCGCCCGCCTTGAGCCGCCCGCCCGGCAGGAACCCACCCGGCAGGAGCCCGCCACCTGGCCGGAGCCGCGCCACGAGGAGCCCGCGGCGTACCGGCCCGAGCCGATCCCTGTGCCCTTCCGCCTCCCCGACCCCGTGGTCGAGCCGGAAGAGGCGTCAGCCACCCGCCCGCCCGAGCCTGTGACCGAGCCGGAAACCGCTCGCGTCGCCCGCCTGCCCGAGCCCTCGGTCGAGCCGGAAGCTCGGGTCGCCCGACTTCCGGAACCCGTGGTCGAGCGGGAAGAGGCGTCAGCCACCCGCCCGCCGGAGGCGACGCCGGTCGTCCAGAGGCTCGCCCCTCCCGGGCAGCAACCGCAGCTTCACGACACGTCGGCGGGCCCTGTCGATCGCGCTGCCGATCGCGCTGCCGATCGCCCTGCCGATCGCCCCGTCGTGCTGCGCCCCGTGGCGGATCCCGAGCAGCGGCCCGCGACCTCGAAGACCACTGCGGAAGGGGCACCCGCCGCCCCCAGTGCGGCCACGGCGTCCACCGCCCCCGCCAGGGAGGAGGCCGTCACCGCCTCTGTGGACGGCGCATCGGCCGCACCCACTGGGAACGACGCACGCACCGAGCCCACTACGGAGGAGGCACTCACCGCTTCCGCCGCGGACGACGCACCCTCCTCCCTCGGTCGGCCGGATGCGTCCACCGCTCCGGAGGAGGCATCCGCCGCTCGCGAGGCATCCGCCACCACGGCTGGGGTTCAGGCCGGCGACCGCGCTGACACCACGCCTGCTGCGGCCGCGAGCCAGACCGGCAACGTGCCCCGTGCCGACAGGCCCGCTGAAGCGACGCCCGGCACCACCGTCGGCACGTCCGAGGGTGCGCTCAGCTCTGTGTCGCCGGGCCCGGTGGCCGGCGAGTCTGGCCCACAGCCCGCCGCCAAGACGAGCGACGCCGGCCGTACGCCCACGATCGCCGTAGACGGCGGCGAGGGCCGCCTCCGGCCCAGTGACGGGGAGAGCGCCGAGGACGGCGAAAGGGACAGCGCCGCCGCGAGCGCCGCCAAGACCCCGGACCCCGTCACCGGCGCCTCGGAGGTGGCCGCGGCGAACGTGAAGAGCCCTTCGGACGCCGCCGACCCGATCGCCGCCGGAAGCAGCGCACCGGACGTCATTGGGAGCGGCGCGAAGAGCACTGCGGACGCCGCCGCGGTAGCCGCAGCCGCCGCCGGAAGCAGCACGAAGAGCGCTTCGGACGCCGTGCAGCCCGACGCCGCTGAGAGCGGCGCGAAGGCTGCTGCCGAGGTGGCGTCGAGCAGCACAGCGGCTCCTCCCGCGGGCATCGCGAAGGACGCCACGCGGGACACCGCCGAGGACACTGCCGAGGACGCCGCGAAAGACGTCACGAGGGACACTGGCAAGGACGTCGCGAAGGACACAGCTAAGGACGTCAAGCCTGAGACGCCCGCACCGCCTGTTCCGAAGCCGGCCCCTCCGCGCCCGAGGAAGTCCCGAGGCCGCCGCGCCTCGGTCCCGACCTGGGACGAGATCATGTTCGGAGCCCGCAAGCAGGACTGAGCCACCACGCCGTGCCAAGGGTGGGACGTGCGCACGGAACTTGCCCACTTGGTGGGCGGCATGCGGATCTTCGCCGCCGAGCTCGACGGCACCGACGCCGGGGCCGACCACGAGGACGACTACGACGGCGGCTTGCTGAGGAACGGGCGGATCCAGCCGGGGGTGACCTCGGCGGCGAACTCGACACCCTGGGTCTCCCCCGTGTCGATCGCGAGATAGCCGCCGCTGCCCGCGCCGACCCCGGCGACGACCGTCAGCACGCCTGACGAACGCTGGAACAGCGTCTGCCGCACGGTCCAGCCGACGATCGCGCGGCGCTCCACCACGGCCTGCCCCCGTCGGAGCGATCCTGAGCGGACCGACAGCCGCGTGCCGTCGTACGCGTGTCCGAGAGAGCGATAGCGGTCGAGCCCCAGAGGGATGCCGACGGCGGCCAGAGCGAGAGCGGCGAGCGCCACGACGGCCCATCCCAGCGCGAGCGCCACCACGGCGGTGACCAGCCAAGGCGCGACGGCGCGGAACAGCCTCCGGCGGCGCGCCTGAGGCGGATGCGGCCGCAGCGGGGCCGAGAAGGGCCCGATGACCTCGGAGGCCACCGCGACGGCGAACTCCCTGGGCGTCACGGGCAGCAACTGCCCCCGGGTCTGGGAGTCTCCCAGGCCGGTGACCACCGCCCACAGCCGCACGACCCCCACCCAGCGCTCGATCAGCCCGTCGACCAGCTCGTATCCCCTGATGCGGCGCAGCTCCAGCGACACCGCACGGCGAGTGACCAGCCCGCGCTCAGCGATGAGGTACCCGTCTCGGGAGCGAAGGGAGAAGTCCCAGTTGAAGATCGCGTACGTGATGCCACCGGCCAGCGGCATAGCCAGCACCAGCAGGACCACGACGGCGACCGGCAGGACGGGATGGGCCCAGACCCACTCCACGGCCCGCCTGACGGTCCGTTCGGTGAGGCCGAGCTCGTCACCCCATTGGAAGATCAGGCCGACCGCGCCCGCGGCCAGCGCGAACGGGGTCAGGAGATACGCCCCCGACAGCGGGCCGTACCTGAGCCAGGACCGCGGCACGCGAGCATGCACCCGCTCCGGCAAATGAACGGCGGGGACGGGCGTATGAGCGGCGGTCCCGGTCCCGGCAGGAAACGCCGGAACACCCGATCCGGCGTTCGATCCGGCATTCGATGGCATATCGGACCCGGCGTGGTCGCGGGCCAGGCTTCCCTCCGGGTGGGGAAGGGTCGCGTCGACGTCCGGCGACATCGCCGGACGTACGCCGGAAGGCACGCTGGAAGCGCCGGCGGACGGCGAATCGGACGGCGCCACCGACGACAGCGGCGACACCGGCGACGCGGACGACAGCGGCGACACGGGCCTGCGGGAGAGCAGCACGGCGCGCAGCCGCTCGGCCTCCTCCATCGTGAGCCCGTCGAGCTCGCCCTCCTCGTCCCGGCCGCCCGCACCCGTGTCGATCTTCAGTACGGCGAGGCCGAGGAGGCGATGCAGAGGCGGGGTGGTGATGTCGACGCCGCGGATCCGCTCCAAAGGGATCGTCCGGACCGAACGGCCGACGAACGCCCTGGTCAGCTCCACGCGGTCACCGGTGACGCTGTAGGTGAACGTCGCCCATCGGATCACCGCGTACAAAACAGACCCGGCCACGCCGAACGCCGCCCAGCTGAACGACGTGGGCGAGAACCCGCCCGCCACCAGCACGCCCATCAGCGGCAGGAACAGCGAGGGCAGCATCCGGATGGGGTCGATCAGCAGGACGCGCGGGCTCAGCCGCGAGGCCCCCTGCCCGTACGGCTGCCGCCCCGGCTGTGCCGTACCGGGCCGGGAAGGGGGAGAGCCGGGGCCGGTCACGTGGCGTCGTCCCTGAGCTCCTGGGCCCGGCGGGCCAGCTCCTCCGCCAGGCGGGCGGCCACCTCGTAGTCGAGACCCTGGATCGTGGACGACCCGGCGTGTGACGCCGTCCTGATCCGCACGGTGGCCAGGCGCAGCACGCGCTCGAACCAGCCCTGGGCCTTGTCGACGGTCTGGATGCGGCTGACCGGCACGAAGACCCATTCACGGCTGAGCCACCCGGAGCGGGCGTAGACCACGTCCCCGGACAGCTCCCAGCGGTGGACGGCATAGCGCCACAGCGGCTCGATGATCACAAAGGGGAGCATCACGACGGCGACGGCCACGGGCAGCAGCCACGCGTGGTCCGACAGCCAGCCGGGCACCAGCGCCCAGTCGCTGCCGCCGATCCAGTACGCGACCAGCGCCGCGCCGCCGACCAGGAAGCCGAACCCGATCAGCGCCTCCACAAGCCACAGCGCGATCGCGCGCCGCGACACGGAGTGGGCGGGATCCCGCAGCGGACCTCTCACATTCCCACCCTAAGAGATCGCGGGAAGGCCGTCAGCGATCTGTCAGCGGCTGATACCCGCCCTAGAGAGCATGTCCGCCGCTCTCAGCGAGCCCTCAGAAAACTGTCAGTGCCATGGTCCAGGGTTGGGGTGACCGAAGCAAGGGAGAACAATCATGAGATACGCGATCCAGGCCGAGGGGCTGGCCAAGCGCTACGGCGACACCAGGGCCCTCGACGGGGTGGATCTCGAAGTCCCAGAGGGGCGCCTGCTCGGCGTGCTGGGGCCGAACGGCGCGGGGAAGACCACGGCGGTGCGCATCCTCGCCACCCTGCTGCGGCCGGACGGGGGCCGGGCGCAGGTGGGCGGGTTCGACGTCGTACGGCAGGCCCACCAGGTGCGGTCCCTGATCGGCCTCACGGGTCAGTACGCGGCGGTCGACGAGGCGCTGACCGGCGTGGAGAACCTGGTGATGATCGGCAGGCTGCTCGACATGCCGAGGGCCGACGCTCGGCGGCGCGCCGCCGAGCTGCTGGAGCGCTTCGACCTGACCGAGGCCGGCGGCCGGGCCGCGAAGACATACTCGGGCGGCATGCGCCGCCGCCTCGACCTCGCGGCGAGCCTGATCGGGCACCCCACGGTGCTCTTCCTGGACGAGCCGACGACCGGTCTCGACCCGCGCAGCCGCACCGAGCTGTGGGGCGTCGTGCGCGACCTCCAGAGCGAGGGCGTGACCGTGCTCCTGACGACGCAGTATCTGGAGGAGGCCGACCAACTGGCCGACGACATCATCGTGTTCGACCACGGCAAGGTGATCGCGTCCGGCACGTCTGACGAGCTGAAGGCGACCACCGGCGGTCAGGTGCTGGAGGTCCGGCCCGCCGAGGCCGCTCATGCCGACCTGGTCGCGCGAGTGGTGGGCGACGTCCTCGGCACCGCGCCGGACCTCTCCGGGGGCCTCGTGACGGCCGCCGTGCGGGATCCCGCGGTCGTCCCGGCGATCGTCCGCCGCCTCGACGACCTGGGCGTCATCGCGGCCGAGCTGTCGCTGCGCAAGTCGAGCCTCGACGAGGTGTTCCTGGTGCTGACCGGCCACCGGGCCGAGGAGCCGTCGGAGACCGAGGAGGCCGCGGCGTGAGCACATCGGACAGAGACCCGCGGGGCATCCGGCGGGAGACCCACGGCGCCACGGGCGTCATCGTTGAGGAGAGGCAATGACAGCGATCACCCAGACCGCCCCGGCGGTCGTCGTCTCGCCGCGGGTCAGCCCCGCGGCCACCCTCCGCCACACCATGACGCTGGCGTGGCGGAGCCTGGTGCAGGTCAAGCACAACCCCATGGAGCTGCTCGATCTCAGCATCCAGCCCATCATGTTCCTGCTGCTGTTCACCTACGTGTTCGGCGGGGCCATCGCGGGCTCGACGGGTGACTACCTGCAGTTCGCGCTGCCCGGCCTGGTGGCGCAGAACATGCTGTTCGCGAGCATGACCACGGCGGTCGGGCTGAACACCGACATCACCAAGGGCGTGTTCGACCGGTTGCGCAGCCTGCCGATCGCGCGATCCGCCCCGCTGGCGGGACGGATCGTCGCCGACAACCTCAAGCAGGTGTGGGCCTTCGCCCTGTTCCTGGGACTCGGCATGGTCCTCGGGTTCCGCGTCCACACGGGCGTGGCCGGCGTCCTCGGCGCGCTGGCGCTGCTGCTGACCTTCGCCCTCGCCATGTCGTGGGTCGCGGTGCTCGTGGGCCTCAAGGCGGCCGACCAGGAGAAGGTGCAGATCCTGATGTTCTCCCTGATGATGCCGATCACCTTCACCAGCAACGCCTTCGTCCCGACGAAGACGCTCCCGACCTGGCTGCAGAAGTGGGTCGAGGTCAACCCGGTGAGCCACCTCGCGGACGCGGTGCGCGGGCTGCTGGGCGGCGGCCCGGTCGCGTCGCACGCGGTCATCTCGCTCCTGTGGGCCGCCGGGCTGGTGCTGGTCTTCGCCCCGTTCTCGATCCGGGCCTTCCGCAACCGGATCTGAACCGGATGCCGAACGGCGGCCACGGCGGTGGAGCGAGGCTCAGCCCTACCTGGCGAAGGCGACGACCTCGTCCCTGGTCATCGCGCGGCCGCGCTCGTGGCACCGGGTGAACTCTCCGTGCCCGAGCGCCGCCTTCGCGGCCTCGGTGACGCGGACGTGGTCGAAGCCCACGACGTCGAAGAACCCCCGGATGGCACCCGCCCCGCCGAGGAGCACGGCCGCCCTGGTGTGGTCGCCTTCGAGCGCGGCGAGGCAGGCGTATCCGATGATCACGTGTCCGACGACCGGCCCGTCCTGGGCCTCGACCGCCAGGGCGAGCGCCTCCCCGTGGAGCCGCCGGGCCCGGCGGGCGTCCCCCTCCTGCTCGGCCAGCATGCCGAGGGACGCGCTGAGCGTGGCCTCGAACTGCTTCGAAACCAGGCCGCCGCGGCCGTCCAGCAGCCGCAGCGCCTCCTGATAATGCGTGCGGGCCGCGTCGAAGTCGCCGTCCTCACGGCTGAAGTCGCCCCGGATGTGCCGCACGCCGGCATTCCCGACCGTGTCCCCGACGCCGGCGCAGAACCGGTCTGTCTCGTCCAGCACGGCGATCGCGGCCTGCCGGTCACCGGCCGCGTTGAGGGCGATCGCGAGGCGGGCCCGCATGTACGGGGTGTCCTCCACCGCACCGACCTCGTTGACGAGCGCGATGGCCTCCTCCATGACCGGGATGGCCGCGGCCGTGTCGCCGCGCATCGTGCTGGCCTCGGCGAGGGCGGCGAGGGCGTTGCCCATCCCCCATCGGTCGCCGACCGCGCGGAACCCGTCGAGCGAGGTCCGGATGTCGGCCTCGGCCTCCGCCGCGCGGCCGCCGTTGAAATGCAGGTGCCCCCGGAACATGTGCGCGGCGGCCACCACCCAGGGATCCGGGTGGTGCAGCAGGTCCTCCAGGTACGCCTCGGCTCGGGGCTCGGAGCCGAGGAAGAGCGCGAGCACGGGCATCGCCAGCGCGATCAGCGGATGGGGCGGGCCGGTCGCGCCGGACGCCGCGAGCTCGATCGCCGCCGTCAGGCTCACGCGGGCCTCATCCGAGGTCATCGCCCCGCCGGCCCAGGTGATGCCGTGGACGGCGTTGGCCAGGGCCAGTTTCAAGGGATCGCCGTGCCCCGCCACGCGGATGGCGTCGGCCGCCCGGTGCGCGCCCTCCAGCCGGTGGCCGACCAGCCACCAGTACCAACCGAGCCCGCCGACCAGCCGCAGAGCGAGGTCGGCCTCACCCTGGTCGGTCGCCCATCGCAGCGCCGCCGAGAGGTTGTCGTGCTCGGCCGACAGGCGCCGAAGCCACTCCACCTGCTCCCTGCGGCGCAGATGCGGCTCGGCCTCCTCGGCCAGGTCGGCGAAGAACTGGGCGTGCGCCAGCCGTACGTCGCGCTCGTGGCCCGACTCGGCCAGCCGTTCGGCGGCGTAGGCGCGGATCGTCTCCAGCATCCGGTAGCGGCCACCGTCGAAGACCACCAGCGACTTGTCGACCAGGCGGCCCAGCACGTCGACGTCGCCCTCGCATACCTGCTCGGCGCTCTCCAGCGTGGCGCCGCCCGCGAAGACGGCCAGGCGCGCCGCGAGCGCGCGCTCCTCCTCGTCGAGCAGGTCCCAGCTCCACTCGACGACCGACCGCAGGGTCTGGTGCCTCGGCATGGCCGTACGGCTCCCGCCGGTGAGCAGGCGGAACCGGTCGCCGAGCCGGTCGGCGATCACCTCGGCGGACAGGGTGCGCAGCCGCGCGGCGGCCAGCTCGATGGCGAGCGGCATGCCGTCGAGGCCGCGGCAGATGCGCTCGACCGCCTCACGGTGGTCCTCTGGCCGGTAGCCCGGCCGGGCGGCCGCGGCCCGGTCGGCGAACAGCCGTACGGCATGGTCGAGGTCGAGCGGGCGGACCGGCCACAGCATCTCACCGGTGATCCCCAGGGGCTCACGGCTGGTCGCCAGGATCCGCACGCCAGGGCAGTCCGCGAGCAGCCGGTCGGCGAGCGTCGCGGCGGCGCCGATGAGGTGCTCGCAGTTGTCGAGCACGATCAGCATGGCGCGCCCCGACAGGGCGGCGAGCAGGCGGCCGGTCGGGTCGGCCTCGGGCACCTGACTCGCCGACGGGGCCCTGACCGGGACCAGGCCCGTGTCCCTCAGGCCCAGTGCGGCGAGCACGGTCTGCGGGAGCTCCGCCGGGTCGAGCACCGGCGCCAGCTCCACCAGCCACGCCCCGTCGGGGACACGGGCCGCGAACGCCTCGGCGGACTCGACCGCGAGCCTCGTCTTGCCCGCCCCTCCGGGGCCGAGCAGCGTGACCAGGCGGTGGGCGGCCAGGAGCTCCCCCGCCCACTCGACGTCCTCCTCCCTGCCGACGAAGCTGGTCAGCCGCGCCCGCAGGTTCCCCTTCCGTACGGCTCTCGCGCCCACGCCCGGCCGCGGCAGCGCCGCAGGCCTGCCTCGACCCGAATCCGGCCCTCGGTCTGGACCCGGCCGTCGATCCGGACCCGGCCCTTGATCCGGGGGCACGGGGAGCGTGAGGTCGCCGCGCAGCATGGAAAGGTGAAGGTCGGCGAGCGCGGGCGACGGGTCGGCGCCGAGCTGGTCGGCGAAGGCGGCCCGGGCGTCCTCGTAGGCCGCGAGCGCCTCCACCCGGCGTCCTGAGCCGTAAAGTGCGCGCATGAGCTGGCCGCGCAGCCGCTCCCGCAGTGGGTGGGCGGCGACCAGCGGGGGGATCTCGGGCACCAGGTCCGAGGACCGTCCCAGCAGGAGTTCGGCCTCGAACCGGTCCTCGGCGGCGGCGATCCTCAGCTCTTGCAGCCGGGCGACCTCGACGCCGCCGCGCGGCCCGGACGGGTGCAGGTCGGTGAGCGGAGCGCCGCGCCAGAGGCCGAGCGCGTCCCTGAGCGTCAGCGCGGCCCTCTCGGCGTCACCCGCCATAAGCGCGGCGCGGCCCTCCCGGGCGAGGCGGGCGAACAGGTGCACGTCGACCTGGTCCGGCGACACCATGAGGCGATATCCGGACGGGTCGGCGACCACGAGGCCGCGGTCGATCGTGGCGCGCAGCCGGGAGACCAGGGCCTGGAGGGCGTTGCCCACGCCGTTCGGAGGATTGTCCTCCCACACTCCGGCGACGAGGGCGTCCATGGGCACGGTTCGCCCGGCGTCCAGGAGCAGCAGCGTCAGCAGCGCCCGCAGCCGCTGCCCGCCGACCTCGATCAGACGCCCGCCCTGGCGCACCTCCAGGGGGCCGAGGACGGCGAAGCTCACGCCCGTGTCCACAGCCGCCCCCTTCATGCCTTGATTGTGGCCGAAAAGGAGCGTTCCCCGCGCCGCGGAGGCCCGGGCCGCTGCCGCGCAAGCGCGGCGACAGCGGGCTTGACGAATCGTAAAAGGCGCGACAGCAGGTGAGAGGCGTGGGCGGACCCGGGCCGTGGTACGGATCAACGCGATCGGGTCAGGGCACCTTTGCAATCCGCGTAGCATCATCGGGCATGGGGTCGCCGAGAAAGTCACCGGTCGCGCGAGCCGCCGCCGCCATCACGGCGGTCACGCTCGCGGCCTCGGGCTGCGGGATCCTGGGCGGCGGATCGCCCAGGAACCTCGACGTGATCAGTGTGTCGAGCCCGCGGTTCCGCGACGGCGCCCCCCTGCCGCACGGCTATTCCTGTAGTGGAGGGCTGGGCAATCCGCCGCTCCGCTGGTCCGGTACGTCGGGCGCCAAGTCAGTGGCCCTCGTGGTCGACGACAACAACAGGCAGAGCGGCGCGGAGGTGCACTGGGTGGTGTTCAACATCGATCCGAACACCACCGAGCTGGGCGAGAACGGCGTCCCCAGGGGCGCGCGGCAGGGCCAGACGACTAACGGGAAAGTGGGCTATATGGCCCCCTGTCAGCCCAACGGCAGTTACCGTTTCACTGTCTACGCCCTGAACGCGAAACTCGATCTCCAGCAGGGCGCCCCCCTCGCGGAGACCCTGGATCGCATCGCCGATCACACCATCGCTCGCGGACGGCTCACGGCCGACAACATCGAGTGACATGCTGAACACCGGAGGAAGTCGTGCTACACCAATCTTCACCTAGGGTGTGACAACGGTCATTGTGGTCGAGCAGAATCGGATCCAATTGCTGAGCGCAGGTGATCAAAGGGGGCAGGTCGCGTCGATGGCCGCGCGATCTCACCGGCGCCGCTGGAAGGCCATGGCCTTGAGGGTGGTGCTATGACTGCGGTCATTATGGGCCTCGTCGCCGTCGTGCTCCTTGTGCTCGTCGTCGTGGCACTGGGCATGCGGTCGATGAACCGCAGGGAGAGCGCTCTCTCTTCTGAGCGGATCAAGGCGATGGCCGAGAACAAGGGTCCCAAGCCTCGGCGGCCCGCCGAGGAGACGTTCTTCGAGAGCTTCCCCCAGGGTTTCGACGCCTTCGAGGAGCCCGCGGACCGCGGCTCCAAGCAGCGTGCCGCTGGCCCGCGCCCGGCGCCCCGCCCCGGAGGGCGGCAGGCCTCCCGTCCCGCGCAGCGCGGGGGCAAACAGCCCGCCGCCGCGCGCGGCAAGCGCGGCGTGGACGAGTGGGGCGAGCCCGACGACTACGACGACGACTACTGGAGCCGCGTGCGCGCCGACGACGGCGGCTTCGGCGGCACCATCGCCGCCCGCATGGCGACGCCGCGCCCGGTCACCCAGTCGGCGGCCGACTCCCCCGCCGGTCCGGCATCGGCGGCCTCCGCGTCAAACGGCTCCCCGTCCGGGGACTCCCGGCCCCCCATGGCCGACCCTGACGCCGTGACCGTCCAGGCCGCTCTTCCGCAGCGGCCCGCCGCGGCCGGGCTGGCCGACCTCGTCGAGCCCGCGCGGCCCGCCGCCTCCGCCGACCAGAAGACCGTGACCTTCGCCGCGCCCACGCCCGACATCCTGGGCACGTTAGGCGCTCCCTCCACAGGCCCGCTGGAGTCCTCTCCTGCGAGCGACCTCTTCAGCACCGGGCCGCGGGCCGCCGGATCCGGCGGCTCCCCGTCCGGCCGGTCCACCAGGCCGGCCCGATCCGGCCGCCGCTCCGCGGCATCGGCCGACACCACGACCGGGGCGGGCCGTACGACCGGCTCCTTCGACACCGGCCAGGGCACGGGGTCGTACGACATCCCGGGCGGCACCGGACCGTTCCGGGCCCCGGGGAGCACCGGACCCTTCGACGTCCCGGGCGGCGCCGGTTCGTTCGACGCCACCGCAAGCGCACCGTCGTTCGAGGCCACGCCGTCACCGATCCCCAGCACCGGCTTCTTCACCGCCGTCGGCGGCACCGGATCCTCCACCGGCACCGATTCCTTCTCCGCCGACTCCTTCACCACCGGCACGGGGCTCCCCGCCACGGGCCCGTTCCCCACCACCGGCTCCTTCGACACCGGTCGCACACGTGGATCGTTCGAAGCCACGCGCGGCACGGGCCCCTTCGAGGCCCAGGGGAGCGCCGCGCCCTTCGAGGCCACGCCGTCGCCGCGGCCCGCGGGCGACGCCTCGGCGTCCTCCGCTCCGGCCACCGGCTCCTTCGACACGTGGGCGGCCTACGACTCCACCCGGACGGGCAACGGCGCGTCCCACGGCTCGACCGGTCCGTTCGCGACGCCGGACACCGGTTCCTCCTACGCCGTGACGCCGCCCTCGTCCGCACCCTCGTCCCCGGCGTCTCCGGGCTCTCCGGCGACTCCCTCAGGTGGATGGGCGGCTCGTGACGTGCTCGACGATCCGGAGCCCCCGCGCAGCGCGTCCTCCTGGCCTAACGCCGAGACCTACCAGACGCCCTCCTACGACGGCTACCCGCAGTACTCCACCGACCCGTCCTACCCCGCCACGTCCTCGTCGTACGAGGTCAGCGCCGGATGGGCGACGATCGACGAATCCGACGCGGTGACCGGGCCGAGCCCCGCCACGGGCGTCCCCACCGGCCCCTCGCCGGCCGTCTCGCCGTACGAGTCGGCGGGCTACGACGTCCCCTCCGGGCAGAGCTTCTACGGCTCCGGCCAGCAGCGGCAGGAGTACGGCGACCCGCAGCGGCCCTCCTCGCCGGAGCAGAACTCGGGCTGGCCGGAGCAGAACACCGGCGGGAGCTGGCCGTCCTACGACGAGCTGTACGGCGACGCGTCGCCCTCGACCGGCGCACGCCGGGGCAACCACCGCAACCCCGACACCGACTATCCCGACTATTACCGCTGATTTTCCCCGAGCTTGCCTGATCGCCCGGCGACCCGTCATATGGTCGCCTCATGGCGCAGAGTAGTCAGGCGAATCCGAAGAGTCACTGGGCATCCGTGCTCCGGCACGACGTGCCCGCTTCTCTCGTGGTCTTCCTCGTGGCGGTGCCGCTCTCGCTCGGCATAGCCGTGGCGTCCGGCGCTCCGGTCGCGGCGGGGCTGGTCGCGGCCGTCGTCGGCGGCGTGATCGCGGGAGCGCTCGGCGGGTCCGTCGTCCAGGTGAGCGGGCCCGCCGCGGGCCTCGCACTGGTCGTCGCCGAGCTGGTCCAGACGTACGGCTGGCGGGCCACATGCATGATCACTCTCCTGGCCGGGCTGGTGCAGGTGCTGCTCGGGGCGTTCCGGGTGGCCAAGGCGGCGCTGGGCGTCTCGCCGGCGGTCGTCCACGGCATGCTCGCCGGGGTGGGCGTGACCATCGCCCTGTCACAGCTGCACATCGTGCTCGGCGGCAGGCCGCAGCGCTCCGCGCTGGAGAACATCGTGGAGCTGCCGTCGCAGATCATCCACAACCACAGCCACGCCGTCATGGCGGGCGTCGTCACCATCGCGATCCTGGTCGGGTGGGCGCGGATCCCCCGGCTCCGCGCGGTTCCGGCGCCGCTGGCCGCGCTGCTCATCACCGCCGTGACGACCTCCGTCCTGGGGTGGGACCTGACGAAGGTCGACCTGTCCGGCGGATTCTCCTCCGTCCAGGGGCCGCTGCTGCCGCAGGGCGACTGGCACGCCATCGCCTCCGCCGTCCTGCTCGTCGCCCTCCTCGCCGGAGTCGAGTCGCTGCTGACGTGCGTCGCCTCCAACCGGCTGCACGACGGGCCGCGCGCCGACCTCGACAGGGAGCTCACGGCGCAGGGCGTCGCCAACCTGGTGTCCGGCGCGCTCGGCGGCCTTCCGGTCTCCGGCGTGGTCGTGCGCACCACCACCAACGTCCGGGCCGGGGCGCGCAGCCGCTGGTCCGCCGTGCTGCACGGCGTGTGGGTGCTGCTGTTCACGGCGGCCTTCGCCTGGGTGATGGCGCTCATCCCGCTGGAGGCCCTGGCGGCGCTGCTGCTGTTCATCGGCGTGCAGATGGTCAACCTCGGCCACGCCCGCAACCTCCGGGGCCACCGCGAGGTGCCGATCTACTTCGTCACGATGGGCGGCGTCGTGCTGATCGGCCTCGCCGAGGGCGTCGCGCTGGGCCTCGGCCTCGCGGCGCTGCTGGCGCTCCGCCGGCTGGCCTGGATCTCCGTGCTGGTCCGGCAGGTCGGCGAGCGCTGGCGGATCGTCGTCACGGGTTCGCTCACATTCATCGGCGTGCCGAGGCTGACCGAGTCGCTTGCGGCCATCCCGCCAGGGGCGGCCGTCGAGCTGGACCTGAACCTCGACTTCATGGACAACGCCGCCTTCGAGGCGCTGCACGCCTGGCGGCTGGAGCACGAGCGCGGCGGCGGCATGGTCGACATCGACGAGCTCCACGGCGAGTGGTACGCCGCGGCCGTCAGCGGCGCCCGTCTCTTCCCCTCCAAGACCCCGCCCCGGCACGAGCGCTGGTGGCTCCCCTGGGCCTACCGCCGCCGCGCCCTCGATCCCGTACGGCAGGGCCGCGGCGAGTGCGCGTACGACGACGCCCGCCACGACGCCCGCCACGACGCCCGCCACGACGCCCATGACGGGGCCTATCACGACGCGGCCCATGACGGGGCCTGCGCGGACTCGTCCGGCGCTCCCTGCGCCGTCCTCTGCCACAGTGCCGATGACGCCGCCGGTCACGGCGAGGCGTGTGGGGCGGCCCCCGGCGAGGCGAGAGCCGTACCGGATCTGCTGGAAGGCACGAGGGAGTTCCAGCGGCGGACCGCGCCGCTCGTCCGGCCGCTGCTGCATCGGATGGCGCGCAAGCAGACCCCGTCGCACCTGTTCATCACCTGCGCCGACTCGCGGATCGTGCCCAACATCATCACCGCGAGCGGCCCGGGAGACCTGTTCACCGTCCGGAACATCGGCAACCTCGTGCCGCGCGCGGCGAGCGTCCCGCCGGACGACTCGGTCGCGGCGGCCATCGAGTACGCCGTGAACGTGCTGGAGGTCAGGACGATCACCGTGTGCGGCCACTCGGGATGTGGCGCGATGGCCGCCCTGCTGGGCGAGAGCCCGGAGCTTCCCGCGCTGCGGAGCTGGCTGCGGCACGGGCGGCACAGCCTCGCCCGGTTCGTCGCGGTGGAGGGCCCAGAGGACGACGGAGGGCCGCTCGACCGGCTGTGCCGGGCCAACGTGATCCAGCAGCTCGACAACCTGCGGACCCATCCCCTCGTAGACGGGCTCGTGCGGGCCGGGAAGCTGGAGCTCACCGGGCTGTACTTCGACATCGGCGCGGCCCGCGTCCACGTCCTCGACCGGGAGCGCTTCACGCCCGTCCCCGAGCTCCGCACCGGCTGAGCCGTAGTGGGGTCCGTCCGTCCGCTCTCAGCGGATCACGTCCGCCGGCCGTGAAACCGCGGCGACATGAGACGGTGCCTCGCCAAGGATGGCCTCATGAGAATTCTGGTCATGGGTGGTTCGGTGTTCCTGGGACGGGCGATCGCCGAGGAGGCGCTGAGCCAGGGGCACGAGGTCACGACGTTCAACCGGGGCAAGAGCGGCGCGGACCTGCCGGGGGTGCGTGCCGTACACGGCGACAGGGAGGTCGGCGCGGACCTCGATCGGCTCGCCGAGGGGCGAGAGTGGGACGCCGTCATCGACGTCAGCGGCCGCACCCCCCGGGTCGTCCTCGACTCGGTGCGGCGGCTTTCCGGGCACGCGGGGCACTACACGTTCATCTCCAGCATCTCGGCCTTTCCAGACTGGCCGGTGAAGACGGGGCTCGACGAGAGCTTCCCCCGGCACGAGTGCCCGCCCGACGCCGAAGCCGGCTACGGGGACTACGGGGTGCTCAAGGCGGGCTGCGAGCGGGCGGTCGAGGAGCACTTCGACGGGAAGACGCTGATCATCGACCCTGGTCTGATCCTCGGGCCGCACGAGAACGTCGGCCGGCTGCCGTGGTGGCTCACCCGGATCGCACGGGGAGGCCGCGTGCTCGCCCCGGGCGACCCCGCGCGGCCGATCCAGCTCATCGACGCCCGGGACATCGCCGCCTTCACCGTCGCCCAGGCGGCGACAGGCGGCACGGGCCGGTTCCTGACCAGCGGGATTCCGGGGAACGCGACATACGGGAGCTGGCTGGCCGACTGCGTCGAGGTCACCGGCTCCGGCGCCGAGCTGGTGTGGGCGGACGACCGGTTCCTGCTCGACCAGGGGGTGGAGCAGTGGACCGAGTTTCCGTGCTGGCTGGCGGACACCCCGGAGACGGCGGGCGCGTGGACGCCCTCGTCGGCCAAGGCGGTGGCCGCCGGGCTGACCTGCCGTCCGGTCTCCGAGACCGTCCGGGACACCTGGGCGTGGCTGAGGGACATCCCCGAGGATCGGCGCAGCTTCGGGTCGGCCATGCTGAGCCACGGCATCGACCCGGAGAAGGAGGCGCGCATCCTCGCCGCCTGGGACGCACGCGGCCTTCCGGCATAGGCTTGCCGCCATGGTGTGGTGGGCTCTCGGCGTGGTCTCGCTCGTCGTCCTCGGTCTCGCGGTCGCGTCGCGGCTGCGCCGCCCGGCTCCGGAACGGCCGCCCGGTCGCCGTAGCGGCGCCGGCCGCACGAGAACTCCCGACCGCGGCGGCGCTTCCCGGCGCACCGGTCTCCTTCGGCGCACCGGCGCTTCCCGGCGTCCCGCAGGTTCTGCCCGTACAGAAGCGCCCGGCCGTACGGAAGCGCCTGGCCGTACGGGCGCTTCCGCCGCGGGCGGCGGGCCCCGGCCTGGGGAGATCTGGTGGGCCGACGTCCCCTTCGAGGACGGCCCGGGATCCAAGGTCCGGCCCTGCGTCGTGCTCAGGACCCACGGGGACGGCGCCGAGGTGCTGAAGATCACCAGCCAGGACCAGCGCCACCGCCAGGACCACGTCGAGATCCCCACCCGCACCTGGGATCCGGACGCCGACCACAACAGCTTCCTCGACCTGACCGGGCCGCTCCGGGTGCCCGCCGCCTCGTTCGGCAACAAGGCGGGCACCCTGGACGCGCGTGTGTGGAAGCAGGTGCGGACGCTCTATCGCCTACCGGCCGGCAGGGGATGAGCCGCCCTCACCACGCGGGAGACGGGCCGCGATGCCTTCGAGGAGGCGTTCGAGCCCGTAGCCGAACCGGTCGTCGATGTCGGTGTACTCGTGGCCTCCCTCCGTTAGCATCCGGGCGACCATGGGGTGCTGCCCGCTCGCGACGACGGACTGAAGGAACGGGACCTGCAGGGTCATCCACTGCATGAGATCCAGACCGGTGCGCCGGAGAGCCTCGGCGTCGGCCAGCTCGCTCTGCACGAATCCGTGGACGTAGGCGAAGACCGTCCCGATGATGGTCAGCATCTCGTTGACGCCGAGGCCGAGGCCGTCGACCATGCGGAGCGAGGTGTCCAGCAGCCGCACCCGGTTGGGGCTGGCCTGCTGCCGCGTCGCCGCCAGCGGGGCGAGCCACGGGTGGCGGAGCATCGTCTGCCGGGCGTGCCCGGCCAGCGCCCGGAGGTCGGTCATCCAGTCTCCGGACAGGGCGGTGTCGGCCGGGAGGTAGTCCGCCACGACGGCGTCGATCATCAGCTCGATCACGTCGTCCTTGCCTGAGACGTACCGGTAGAGGGACATCGTCCCGGCATCGATCTCCGTGGCCAGCCGCCGCATGGAGATCGCGTCCAGCCCTTCGGAGTCGGCGATCTGGATGGCGGCCTCCGTCAGGCGTGACCGGCTGAAGCTCGGCTTCGGTCCCCGGGCCGGACGCTCGGGTCGCATCCACAGGTTCTCGCGCGTTTTCATCGGCCATCGCCTCGTACCGAACAGGTCTACTGCGTACACCGTACCCGGGGCCAGTATCGTCGGCCCTGCAACCGAGTACGGCGTACCCAGTTTCGGGATGTGCGTCATCGCTCTTTCTCAGGTATTCGGATGCGAGGGTCTCCGGGGTTTCGACCTCGGAGACCCTTCGGGAGGAGGGCCGCCGTGAGCGTGCCGGCCATCGTCGCCATGGACGGGGTCAAGGCTCCGGATGTGGGGCTGTTCGATTTCCCCCGCTCTGGAGCGGCGCGCCGTACTGGCTGACCAAGCCTGTGGTGTTCGCCGCCGTCGGAGTGCTGGTGCTGTGCGCACTGGCCTGGGCGGTGTTCGCCACGCCGAAGTTGGTCCCCCGGGGGCTGCAGAACGCCGGTGAGTACGGCTATGAGTTCGTGCGGGACCAGCTAGCCCGGCCGTTCCTCGGCAAGGACGCCGACCGCTGGATGCCACTCCTGCTGAGCATGTTCTTTCTGATCTTGCTGTGGAACTTCATGGGCGTCATCCCGGCCGTGCAGTTCCCCGTGAACTCGCACATCACTTTCCCGTGGTCTTCGCCCTGGTCGTCTACGTGATAGACCCGCACCCGCAACACTGAGCGGCCAGAGCAGCCAGCCTCACGCACGCAAAAGGCCACGCCCCGTGGGGTGTGGCCTGTGCGCCGCGTCGCGGATCAGTTGACAGTGATCACAGTGCCTGAGCCGTTCGGGAACTCGACGTAGCCCGTGTGGCGGGCGTCACTGGGCAGGTTCGACCAGGACGCGGTCACCCGCAGGGGTTCGCCCGGAGTGACCTTGGGGTGCTTGGGCGACACGGTGATCTCACCGGCACCGTCCTCCCCGTTGACGAGGTTCGTCTGGAAGGTGAACGGCGTCGAGGTGGTCCCCGGCAGGTCGCCGAGCGTGATGACCGCCGCGAAGTACCTGCCGGGCTTCGGGTTGGGCAGGCTCACCCGGGCGTCGGGCGTGACCATGTCCGAGAGTGCCTCGAACCAGAGCTTGCCGTCGATCTCGCGGGCGACCAGGACGGTCAGCCCGGCCTCCGGGTTGTCCGTACGGGCGGTGAACTCGACGGCCTTCGCGTCCTCGGGCACCGTGGTCCAGAAGTCCTGCTCGGGGTTGCCGAAGTTGGACACCGACCCGGGGGTCAGCGGGCCGGAGACCATGCCGTACGCGTTGATCGGGAACTTCGACAGGCCGGGGGTGACCGTGAAGGTGACGCTGCCGTCCTTGCCGGTGCCACTGATCTGCGCGGGCGCCAGTGCGCTCTCCGGCGTCAGCACGATCGGGCTGCGCACGGCGACGCCGCCGCCGACCCAGGTGAGAGAGCCGATCGTGGTGTCCCCCGACTCGGCGGTCTTCTGCGTCAGGGTGACCGTGAACTCCTTGGTCTCCCCCGCCGCGTCGAACTTCAGGGTGGAAGGCCGGACGGTGGCCTTCATCCCCGGGAGGTCGATCTTGGCGTGATACACGCCCGGGGTCACCGCGGTGACCCTGCGGGTGATGGTCCGGGAACCGAGCAGTTGGCCGAACGCGATGGATGGGTAGTTCACCTGGGTCGGGGTGATCGCCGGGACACCGGAGCCGGTGTGGACGCCGCGGCCTTCGAGGTAGCCGAGCCACTCCTCCTCGGAGGAGTCGTACACCAGGCCGGGGTTGAGCATCCGGGTGGGGGTGACCTCGCCCGCGCCCTGCGCGAACAGATCGGTGTTCGCGTCACCGGTCGCGGTCTTGGTGTCGGTCGCGGTCGTCATCATCGCCGACTTGACCGCGGACGGCGACCAGTCGGGGTGCTCGCCGAGGTAGAGCGCGGCGAGGCCGGCGATGTGCGGCGCGGCCATGGATGTGCCCGACTCGAAGGCGAAGTCCTGTCCCTCGTTGGTGGGCGGGGCCACCGCGGCGAGGATCGACACTCCGGGGGCGGCGATGTCCGGCTTGAGCAGGTCGCCGCTGTTCGTGAGGGACGGGCCCCGCGAGGAGAACCCGGCGATCTGCGGGTAGGGCACGGCCCCCCCACCTGGGACGAGGGTCGCCTGCGCGCTGGCGGTCTTGGCGTATTCCCGCACGTCCAGCGAGTGGGGCGTGTTGAGGTGCACGGTCGGGACGCTGTGCAGGTCACCGTCCTCGCTGCTGTCGGTCAGGTTGACCAGCACCATGCCGGCACCGCCGGCCCGCTTGACCTCGGCGGACTTGATCGTCCGCGCGATGACGCCCCGGTCGCAGACGACGATCGTCCCGGCGACCTTGGCGGGATCGAGCGAGTCGGGCGAGCACAGCGACGCGTTGGAGACCGTGGCGGTCGCGTTCTTCACGGACTCCGCCAGCACGAGCGGCTTCGGCCCCACCGTAGCGGCGAGCGACGTGCTGACGCCGGTGTAGCGGGCGCCGTTGCCCAGCTCCACCGTGCCGGTATACGGCGCGATGGTGCTGGCCGCCACCGTGGTCTCCCACGGCATGGTGTTGTCCATGCTGGACCGGTCCGGCCCTTGGTTGCCGGCCGACGCGGAGACGAAGATCCCGGCTGAGGCCGCGTTGAGGAAGGCGAGGTTGATGGCACTGTTGGCCGGCGTCTCTAAGGCGGTCCCGACCGAATAGTTGATCGCGTCGACGCCGTCGGCGACCGCCTGGTCGATGGCCGCGACGATGTCCGACAGGTAACCGCCGGTGGCGCCCCCGTTCTTGCCCTGCCACAGCGCCTTGTAGACGGCGATCGCCGCACCCGGAGCGACCCCGGTGATCTTTCCGAAGTCGCGGCCGCCGATTTTGACATCGACGTCGGCGTTGCCGGCGGCGGTCGTGGCGGTGTGCGTGCCGTGGCCCTGCCCGTCACGAGGGGACACGTAGTCGGCCCGCTTGGCGGGGGGATTCTGCTTCAGCCAGGTGTCCCCGAAGTAGCGGGCGCTGATGAGCTTCTGGTTGCAGGCGCTCGCCGCGAACTGCTCGCCGGTCTGGCAGGTCCCGGTGAACGTGCCGCCGTCGGCCTTGCGCATGACGATGGTCGTGCCCTGGAGGTACGGCCGGTAGGGGTCGTCCGCGGAGGGCGGCGCGGAGTCCAGCGCGGGCGCGGCCAGCGAACGGCTTTCCGGCCAGATCCCGGTGTCGATGTCGCCGATGACGACGCCCTTGCCGGCGTTAGCCGTACCACCCAGGGTGGACCACACACCGTTCGGGCCGGAGAGGCCCAGGAAGTCGGTGGAGTTCTTGTCGTCCATCGTCTGATGCAGCTCGTCCCGGGCGACGGAGACCACGCCGGGCGTCCGCATCAGCTTCAGCGCCTGCACGCCGGACAGGTCGGCGACGAACCCGTTGGTGGCGACGGAGTAGTTGCGCACAGGTTCGGCGCCCACGGCCGCGGCCACCGTGGCCTGCTCCTCGACGAGGTGGTCCCGGTAGCGCTTCGCGTTCGCCGTGGTGGTGTCCACCTTCCTGCCGTGCACCGGCTTGGTGGCGGCGATGCCGGGCACGCCGCCCTCGTACGTCGCCAGCGGCTTGTCCGAGAGGGTGACGATGTAACGACCGGCGAGGGACTCGGGAGAGCCCGTCTCCGGGGAAGGCGCGGTGCCGGGCGCTGCCGAGGCGGCCGGCGATTCGGCAGGGGATGTCGTCGAGGCGGTGGCCGGTGCCGGGGTCATCGTCGCCGCGAGCGCCAAAGCCGCTGCGACGACGGCCACACCGTGGGGGGCATGTGTTCTTCGTGACTTGAAGGCCACGTTTTGTTCCTCCGGGGGCGAGAAGAGGCCGAGAGCGGGCTTGCACCGCTCTGCGGCGAAGATCACCGAACGGCACGCGACGGACTGACTCCCTTCGACGCGGCGGCGCCGCCACGCGCTCCGGGGGTCAGATGCGCTTCGTGCGGTCGCCGGTGTTCGGCGAGAAAAGTGAACGTCTTGCGACGAATGGTTGTCTAGATACACTTGTGGCGTCTTTTAGCCATGTGGCGAAAGATGACACATTCGTCCCTCTTCGAGGCCGTCGCGTGGGGAACAAGCCTGTGTTGGGCGCACTGGGGATCAGCGAGTTCGACGAGCGCGTGTATCTCCTGCTTCTCAGTGAGGTCGATCCGGGGCCTTCGGAAATCGCCGCCTCGGTCGGCGCGTCACCCTCCCGGGTCAGGCGCGCCCTCGCGCGACTCAGCGCGCTCGGTGTGGTCAGGCGTGACACGCGCGGCCACTACGAGCCGGTCAGCCCGGACACCGCACTGGCAGCGTTGCTCAATCAGCGCCGGCTGGAGGTCGAACTGGCTTTCACCGAGGTGCAGTCGGCAGTGGCCGACCTCGCCTACGTGCATCGGGCCGGCCAGTTGAGGAGCGATCCCGACAGCCTGGTGGAAGTGCTTTCGGGCCGCGAAACAGTCAACCGGAGGCTGGAAGAGCTGTCACCCGCGATCAGGACTCACCTGTGGGTGCTGGACAAGCCGCCCTATCGCCCCATGGCGAACGGCCAGCCGTACACCAACGAGACGGAGACGGCGGAGACCCTCGCGATGATCAAGCGGGGGGTCGAAGTGCGCTCCGTCTACTGTCCCGAGTCCATGGAGCGTCCCGGTCGGTTCGAGACCATCGTCAAGCTGGCCTCTCTCGGGGAGCAGTCCCGGTTCCTACCCACGCTTCCGTTCAAGCTACGGATCGTAGACCGGCGCATCGCGCTTCTGCCGCTGGTCGGCGAGGTCTACGACAGCCTTGCCGTGATCCACCCGTCGGGCATACTGGACGCGCTCATCGAGCTGTTCGAGGTCTACTGGGAGCGGGCCGAGCCGATCGCGGGCGGGTGTCCGCAGCCCGATGACCAACCCAGCGACAGCGACCTGCTCATCCTGCAGATGCTCAAGGCCGGCATGAAGGACCAGGCCATCGCCCGTCAGCTCGGAGTGAGCCCGCGCACCGCCACCCGCCGGATAGCGGAGATCATGGCCGATCTGGGCGCCACCACCCGCTTCCAGGCGGGCGTCAACGCCGCCACCCGCGGCTGGCTCTGACAGCACGGCTCGGCACAGCGGCGCGTGCGGCCGTTCGGAAACCCCTTTAGAGACGTACGGAAGCTCCTCACACCGGTCCGTGCGGCCTGTTCAGGGGCGTCACGCAGACGTACGGAAGCTCCTCACGGAGGCGAAGCTCCACGCCGTTGGCGCGGATCTCGGGCTGCGTCAGCGACGCCATCGAGCCGGGCGGCAATGCGGGCGGGACAAGTGGCGGCACGTGCCGACTGTAGGGCACGCCACCGACAGCGCCCCAACCGTTCAGTGTGTGGTCCCGACTGGCCACCCAGGTGTTAGGCCTCCGGCCCGATGACCCTCCACGTCAGTCTTGGCACGGCCGCCCATACGAGGTGCATCGTCCTCGCAGGAGCACCGTGGAGAAGCACCCGCTCCCGGAAATTGGGTTTATCGACGAGGTCCTGCGGCTGTTCGTCGGCTACGGGAGCGCCCGCTGGCTGGACGACTTCGGCACCCTTCTCGACGCGCCGGACGAGCGCCCGGTCTCGGTCTCCACGAACCACCACGCCTGGACGCTGACCGCTGTGGCCAGCCACGGCGCCCAGCCTGGCCATGTGAACGTGGACGCGGCCACGGGCTTCGACGGGGACGCGAAGGTGAGCGGGGACCCGGTCGCGCTCCTGCTCTGGCTCTGGAACCGCGGCGACGACGCCTCCATACGCATCTCCGGCGATGCGGCCCTGCTGAAGCAGTTCCACGCCCTGCTAACCGCCGCGACGCAGTGAATCGCCCCGATTCCTCGCCGGAGCCTCACGAAACGGTGCCGGATCGGGGATAGATCACGGCATTTGTCATCAGCGACGAATAGGCCGTACTGCGAACACGTGGATTCCTGCCGCTATGCGACAGAGCACGCCGATCAATGCCACGAGATCCTTAGGCGCCATAGCGCGTTCTCCCGAGCAATGATCGAAACCTGTGGATCTGCCGGGAGGGGGTGTACCTTCCCGGATCATCCGATGATGGTTTCGAGATTAGGCCGACGCGCCAACGT